>NZ_CP155074.1:1814117-2121176 GCF_039621805.1 Paraburkholderia sp. PREW-6R
AGCAGGCTGGTTTCGGCGTGAGTACTCGGTCTCACTATCCATCGACTTGATCTTGACCACGTCAAGCGTTCCCGCCATCAACGCGATATAGGCAGAGATGGCACTTGCCATCATTTCTTCGCACGACGGCAGCGCAACTGGCGCCGGTGCACAATTGGGCGTCGTTGGATCACTCATCCGTTCATATTCCTTGCCAGTGCCTCGAAGGCGGAAAATTCATCTTCTGTTGGCGCCGCACGGCTCGCTACGGGCTTCGCCCAGTGCGGCGGTGCGGACCAGTCGATAGCTTCGGCATTGAGCATGATGAAACCCGCGAGGTTGTAGACCATCAGGTCGAGCGCCTCATTGCCTTGACTGCGGCTTCGCCGACGCCAACCGTCAGGCGTGCGGACTTCCGCAGTCAGCTCCTTATAGAACCATCCGCCGAGCCAGTCGGGGAAATGGATGTAGTTCGGCCCGGGTTCTTCGCGCGTCAGCGCACGATCGATTTCGTCCTTAAGCACGTCCACGTTGAGGATGTAAAGCGGCACGCCCGCGCGTTTTCCCTCCGTCGTGGAGCGCGCGCAACGCGGTTTCGATTTGCGGGAGTCCCCCTTGATCAGCATGACGCGCGCGCCTTTGCCAAGCTTGTTCAGCCGTCGCCAGTACGCGTATGCGTTCTCCGTCGCGTCGTCCGATCCGCCGGTGTCAATCAGGACCAGCTTTACTTCCAGCGCGTTGCCCGCAGCATCGCGATAGCTCCGCTCGATAACCTTGTCGAGCATGTGCCAGTCTTCCGCGTGCGTGAAAGGCTGAATCCGTTGCGGCCGACTGTCATCGCCCAGGCGGTCGGAGTCGGATACATTGAAGCGATCAACGACCCAGCGCTCGCCATGTGGTCCCCAACCAATGACCTGAACAACGAAGCGGTTTTTCTGCTGGTCGATCGCCATGGTCAGGAACCGCACGTCACCCCAGAAGCAACGCTTCTCGACTTTCTCCGCGCGCGCCTGATAGATGTCCGGATCGGCAGCGACCGTCGCCACCTTCGGCATGAACGGAACGCCCCAATCAACGTTTAGCGTCGCCTTGAGGGACTCCGCATTGCCGGTCGTCTCTTCGTTCCGCTTGGCCTTTAGGTAGTTGGTGACCAGGCTCGACCAGGACTGGAATGCTGCTGCCACGCCAAACATCCAGAACGATGCAATTCTCGATCGCCGCGGCGTGCCGGTTCGCCAACCTTCCGCAAGCCAAACGCCCGCCTTGTTCATCGCATACTTGTTACGCTCATCAATCACCGCGCCGCACTCAGGGCAGATGACGTGGGCGGTGGCTCCCGCCGCTTCGGGATCCTCAATCGAACGATCCCAATGCAGCACACTGCGCGGATGGTCTGGCCAGCTGAACGCCTCGAACAGATCGTCGCAATGCGGGCACTTCCAGTACCAGCGGCGCCGATCGCCGCCGTTGTACAGCGCAAGCGCGCCATCGGTAGGCGGAGCCTCATGATCCGTTTTCGCTTTCCACTCGGGATCGAGAATCTCGAAGCCGGGTGACGTTTCGACAAGCGTCATGCCGCCGGACATGAAGGACGTCGTGCGCTTGCGCGCCAGTGCGAATGCACCGCCCTCGCCTCCCACGTCCTTGGGATAACCGTCATAGTCCGTCAGGGCTACGCGCGGGATATTCTTGCCTCGGAACTTGCCCGGTGTAGGCCATCCGACGCTGAGACTGTTGCCCGCGCGAAAGCGCTTGTCGAAGACGTTGTCGTCATGCCCGAACGGCGAGAGCCGACTACGCATCTCGGGGCTTGCGTGCACCATGCGGTCAACGCGGTTCCTGCTAAACGTCCGCGCATCATCTTGGGTGACATGCACGATCATCATGTCTGCGGGATCATCGACCACGGAATAGACGAGCCATCCTTCGACCAGTCCCTGCGTCTTCCCGCTTTGTGCCACGCCAACGAAAATCACGGCTTCAAGATCCCGGCGTGTCAGGCAGTCCATCGGCGTCACGACGTACGGCGTGCGCTCCGGGTCCCACGGCCCCTCATAACCACCGGGTGTGCTAATCCGCAGATTTGCGACTGCGCTTTCGCTTACGCTGTCCCGCTTCGGGGGCAGCAGACTCTCCAGCGTCTCCGCTGCCTCTCTCCGCCCTGACGACAGGTTGCTCGTCGGGTACGACGACTGATACCGCATTCTTGTAAAGCTCCCCCCGCAGGTGCGAAATCTTGCGGGCAAGTTGGACTACCTGTTCGGGGGACAATCCGGCCGACTGCTCCAGCACGTCAGGCAGCGTGTTCAAAAAGGTGGCGAAGAACTTGGAAAGCTCGGCCATCTGCTCGATGTGCTGAACGACGGGCATCAATTCAGATTCGAGCTTTGCCAGTTCCAGATCGTTGATCCGGGTTTTGCTCCTCAGGTTATCGATCTGCGCCTGCTTGTACGGATCATCGACCTCGGTCTGCGCGACATTCTGCTTGTCCAGCTCGCGTCGCCACAGATTGCCGAGACTGCGGCCAGCGAAGTACCGACCTCGCCCAGCTTTGACCGTCACTCCTTCTGCCGCGAGTCGGATCACCTGCTCTCGCGACGAGTACGGCCCGAACTTCGTAAGCCAATGAACGCTCACTTCGAAGTCCGCGTCCGCGCCGCTTGCCTGGTCGGTCATATGCGCTTTCCCCGGATTTGCCAGTCACAAATCCGGGGGGGCAAAAGCCCCTGCGTAATCACAAACTGCGCAAGTCCCAAATCGCTGCAACCCATATGCACAAAGGCTTTCGGCGATTGTTTCAATATTCGTAAAAGCCGTTTTGTGATTGTGACTGGGCTCGTTTTGAGACCAAAAATTACTTAAATACCGCGGTTGCCGCTTTCCCCGCGATTCGTGACTGTCGCGGAAAGGACCCGCGATGATTTTGGCGCTGCAATACCATCAAAACCGCCGTTGAGCGGTCCATGCATCATTGGCAACACCCCGCACACAAACACCCGACCAGGCCCGCTTAGAGCCTGTCGTGGCGCCTGCCTATTCGCCGCTTGCGTGCTTCAATTAGTTCTGCTCGCGATGCGCTCTAACTCCGCCCGGAGCTTTGTATCAAAGTTTGCACGAATCGTTGCTTCGACCGATGGCTGCATATGCAGTCGTTCCTTGATTCGCACCTGCGGCTTCAGAATAAAAAGCGGTACTACGCCTCGCGGATTACCCGATTCACGAGCCACCACTGCGAGGTTGCCTGATCTGAGCTGCACTACGAACGCCTTGTTCCTCGCAATCAGCGCGCTTGCACGCATGCCCTTGGCAATGACTTTCGAAGGCGCACCGCCGACCGGGATGGCAAGATAGGGACGCCCTTTCACCTTCAGGCTTTCGCGCCCCTGATTGCCAGCGATTCGCGTCGTATCTTCGGTCTGTTCGCTAGTCCACCAGTCCTGCGTGCCGACTGCGCCTGTCAACCTCTGTTTCGATGCCTTCTCGATCTGGATACCAGACTGCGTGCGCTTGTTACGCAACTGGAACGTGCCAGGCAACGTGTCGTTCCGAAGGGTTCGCTGCGACTGGAACAGAACCGTATTGATTGCCTGCGCCGTGGCGTACGGCAGATCAGCAGACAGCATGCGATGCCTCAACGCCAGTTTGTCGAAACTGGTTTCAACATCGAGCTTGATCATCGGCAAACACCGGAAAATTTAGCGCCCACAGATGTTGCGGTGTCACCCGCCGCATCGCTTCAGCTCGAAAGAGCCGCTTGCCGCCCTGAGCAAGACACCAGGCCAGCAATTCGGAACAAAACCATTTTTCGTCGCTTTGCCAATCGCGGTGCAAACCGATCCCGAGCAACGCACGCCAGTCATATGGCTTGCCGACCTGAGACAGGGCTGCTTCGGCCGCCGCGCCCTCATCAGCACACGGAATATCAACAAGCGAGATCCGCGTATGGTTGCGCACCAGCTGCTCGATCGACGTTACGCGAACGCCTGGCAACACAGCTTCGACGACGCGCTCACCATCGGGTAAAACCTGCGCGACATGCGAGAACTCGGACCATGTCGCGGCGCGGATGATCGCCGAACCGGGATCATCCGATGTGCAAAAAGCAATTTTCATATTTTGCGAGGCGTCAGAGTCGGCGTCGCCTGACGCTCACCATGTCACGGCCTGAATTGCCGTCAGAGTCGCGGCACTGTCTACCGCCGCCTTCAGGCTTTGCAACCGCGCGAAGTTCGCAATGCCCGGCGTCGCAATAGCGAGTGCGAGACCTTGCATGTCGGCATAAGTGAATGGCACTTGCGAGTTGTCGGCGGCCACCCAGAAAAAACCGGCCGGCGTCGTCTCGGTTGGCCGAAACACCATCAGCATCTTGAGCAGATTCGACTGACTGACCTCGTCCGCCTGATAGACGCTTGTAATGCCAGCCGCGTTCGTGAAACTCACCGGCGCAGTCAGAGCGGCGTTGTATTCGGCTTGCAATATCGCCTTACGCGCGGAACGCACCGCGGCGAGTTCTTCCGCTGTCCATGGGCGCACGATCCATGCGTTATTCGCGGTGTCGGCACATACGACCATGTCAGGATCGCTGTTGTCCGGCGGCGCAACACTGAGGCAGAACTCCACGACCGACGAATCGTCAACCTGCCCCGCGTATATGAGCGTGTCTGGGAAGTACAGATATTTCATCGAAATGCGACCTCAACACTGCCTACCATTCCAGTGTAGATCGCAGCCGCCGATAAACAAGCATTCGGCAGCTGCGCATGGCTCGATTACACCGATTACTGGCCGAGCGAGACGCTCACTTCTTCCCACGACAGACTGGCCTTCACCACGTGGTTCGTACCTGCGGCCTGAGCAAAAATGCCGACGATCGCGCCCGGCGGCACGATCACATCACCGGCCGTTTCTTCGTCGACCGTATAGATGCCAGCGCCCGTGATGATCGCAGCGGGACCGCCGATCTGACGGAGTTCGGAGACCGTCACCGTCGTGCCGCTGAGCGGTGCGTTGACGATAACGCCGGCGCGACCGCCGGATGTCAGCGTCGATGCCTGCACACCTTTCGTGAATGTGCCGGTGTAGTTTGCGATCTGGCTCGTGAGATAGCCAAACATGAAGCCGCCGCCCGGCGTGCCCGAGATCGTCAGCACTTTCGCGCGATTGATCACGAGATTGACGCCGGAGTTGACGGGGTTCGCCAGCGCGAGGATCGGGGTCGCAGAGCCCGCGCCCGGAACTGCACCGAGTGCGTTGGCGGTGACCAGCGTGACGCCCGCACCCGTGTTCGAAGCATGATAGTTGCTTCCGTTGAGGCTCGATTCAGCGTATCGGCCATGCAACTCCGATACGACGACATCGCCCTGCGCCGAAAGTCGAATCGTCGGATTCGAACCCTTGGCAACTGCCTGTTGACCGACCTGACCTTGCACCAGCATGTTTCTTCCTTCCTGATTTTGGCGATATGGTTAATTCAACAACGTTGCGTCCTGCCGCAACGCGGACAGGTCGTCTTTTACCCGCAACTCTTGCGCGAGCAGCGAATTCGTTACAGCAACTTCGCGATGCAGTTGCACCAGCAGATCGACCAGCACCCGGAACTGCTCGAAACTGATCGCGACCGGTGTGCTGCTTAACTGTTGCGCCTGCCCCGTCGGTAGCGCCACCTGCTGCACCGCCGGGAAATTGGTCACGTGGGCAAGTGCGCCGCCGTCCGCGTTCAGCGACGGCTGGTTCGCTGCGATCGCTGTCAGCTGCGTCAGCTCATTGCCATCGAGCGTGCTAAGCGCCGTCTGCAACGCAAGAATGTCTGCACTGGTCGCCAGCGGGTTCAGTGCGGTGACGATCTGCGCCAGCGTGGCGCCGCCGCCGAGCGACGTGATGTTCGTCGCGATCGTATTGAGCGACGCTATCTCAGTCGTCGCCGCTGCATTGAGCGAAGCAAGCGCCGCGTTCATCGTCGCCTGATTCGCCGCCGTGCTTCCAGCCTGCGTTGCGCTTTGGATCGCTGCGAGTGCCGCATTGCCAGCAGATACGAGGCCTTGAAGGTTGATGCCATCGGTGTGCAACGTACCGAGCGCAGCATTACCCGTCGTGGCCAGCGCCTGCAGGTTTGACAGTGCCGATGTAAGCGACGCCGTTTGCGCCGCGATCGTTGCCGCCGATGCATCGCCAGCCGACACTGCCGTCTGGACGTTGTTGACGGCTGCCGTGACCGCATTCACCGCGCTGGTGACGTTGCCCACTGCAGTGTTGATCGTGGCCAGCGCCGAATTCGTGCCGGTGATGTCCGCATGCAACTGCTGGACTGCGGTGACGACTGCCTGTACGGAGGCGTCCTGTGCGAGCGCGCCATTCGGCCCTACCGCCTGCACTGCGAGCGGATTGCCCGCGGTGCCTGTCGGATTGTTGCCCTGATCGAGCAGGGTTACCTGTGCTGTCATTTAGCCGCTTTCCTATGCAATCTGATACCCGATGACGAAGCGCCCCTGGAACTTTCCGCGTTTGGGCTGAAGATCGAAACGGATGACCCCGTCACCCGGCGTCGCTAAAACGCTGACCTGCTCGAGGTAGATTTCCTGCGGCGATCTTCCATCTGATGGCGAAGTGCCCAGTACCTGCGCAATAACGTGCGACGTTGCCTTCACATCGCTATCGGTCACCTGAAAGGTTGCGTCGTAAACAAACGCCGTTCCCACATTGACTTCGGCAGTCTTGACCGACGCGCTACCCGCCTTGAGCTGCTCAGTTGCGTTTATCTGCGTTCGCGACATTTTTCGGCTTTCGGGTTCGCAACTGCTCTGCGAGTTCAGTGCGCGCCGCTTCGGCTTCTTTCACGCGCCGCTTGAGTGCATCGATGAGCGCGGCGTCCTGAGTAATCTGCTTCGCCATCTGATCGCGCTGAAGCTCGAGCAGCATCACGTTCGATGACAACACGCCCAGCTCCGTCTGCATGCGACCGAGCCATGCGCTGTCGATAGATGTTTCCATTTACTTCTCCGGGGAATCCCCAGCCCTCAGGCCGGGGAGCGGGACTTACTTGAAGTAGTACGCGCGAAGCTTGTCGCCCGGCACCGGCGCGAACAGCATCGTGATGTTGGCGCCGCTGCGCGTGTAGTCGTTGCCGACGCCTTCTTCCAGCGTCGTGCCGTTCAGTTGCAGCTGCAGGCCAAACGCATTAGCGCTGGCCAGCGTGAACGAGTTATTCGCACCGTCAACGTCGCCAAAGGGCGTTTCGTTCGCGATGATGTCCGCGTATTTCAGGAAGCCGCTGCCCGACGTATTGTCGACGGTGATCGAGCCGTTGTCCGCGATCGTCGCGTCGCCCGATGCTGACACCCAATGCACAGAGCCATTGGCACCCGTGACGAGGATCTGTCCATCGGTGCCCGGCGTGATGCCGATGCCGTTACCGCCAACGCTCAGAAGGCCAGCCGGATCCGGCTGCACGGTCAGCGAACCGTTCTGATCCAGACTGATACCGTTGCCCATGAGCGCGCGAATCTGGTTGCCGACCTTCGTCAGACCGGAACCGGCCGTGATCTGGTTGCCCGACGTGTCCTGAACCCACGCGGTGGCCGTCGTGTCGACGGTAATGCCGTCACCCGCCGACGGCATACCGAAGTACTTGGTGTCCGCCCCTTGCGCGCCCTTGCTCACGAGCACGTACATCACGCGATTGATAACCTCGCCAGATGCATAGTTGCCCGGACGCGTCCACGCGCCTGCGGAGGCAGTCCACAGACCGTTTTGCGTCGCATCGTCCTGAGCGGTCAGGAGAACCAGATTGCCCTCGGTCAGGACCACGCCATCCACCGTCTGCAGTCCGGCCGGCGCGCCAACGCTCGTGAAGCCAACGACATCGGCTTCCGCGAAATGCAGGCCGTTGATCGCGTTGGCGACCGCCGTGTCGACGTAGTTCTTGTTCGCTCCGTCACCCGCGTTCTGCGGCGCAGCCACGTTCTGCAGACCGAAGCCGCCCATGTTGAGCGCGGCCTCCATCGAAACGGAGCCATCCGACTGGATGAGCTTCGCACCGTCGATCAGACTCGACGTCGGCACGATCGCGCCAGCAACCATGGCTGCCCAAGGAATCGAACCCGACATGATTTGCGTGGAACCGCGGATAAGAGTTCGTGACATGCTACTTCCAGTATGTGATTGTTAAAAAATCGCCAGCAACGATGCATGTGTCGGCCGGGATGCTGACGAAACCCGGACCTGCCTCAAACGCACTGTCGGATTGACTAAGGCCGTTGACCGAAAGGGCGATACTCCTCGCGTCGGGCGGGACCGCAACGACCTGCGCACCGTTCGTCGGTGCGACATACTCGAGGTCGTATCGCGATGTCCGCTCAAGCTTGCGCAAACGACGGAGAATGCCGAGCGCTGCGAGGTTTATGAGTGTGTTGACGATGCTCATCCATCACACCCACGCGCTAACGGACAGCAGATTTCCCGATCCATCCCATTGCAACGTCTTGGTCTGGCTTACCCCATTGATCTCGCGCGTGATGGAGGTCAGGTTATCGTCCGAGTCATACGCCGTTGCAGTCACCGCATAGTCCTGCACCGCGAGCAAAATCTGCTGCTGTGTCGGCTCCAGTGCAATTGGTACGTCGCTATCCAGCGACTTGAGCGACACGGGCACCGCGCCCGCGTCCAGAAATAGCTGCGCGCCAGTCTCGTCAACAAGCTGACGATACGGAATGTTGGTTGGGGAATTCATGAACGGCCCTGCGGAGTGTCGTAGCGACGAGCTTCACACGCATCCGGAGAAATAGGATTCAGCTCCTGAACGATGAGCGTTTTGCAATGAAAAAACCCCGCTCGATTGCTCGAAGCGGGGTTTTGCGCAACTTTCCTACGGTATATGAAAACGGATTATATGGCGGTGTTTTCCGCCACGCAAGTACTCAACGATCCTGCGACGCCCTTTCACGGAATCGTAGGGCAATCGTTCCGAGTGGCGATCAAGCGGGCTGGTGGTCTTTGAGCCAGTCGCGCAACGCGTCGTTCATGCGGGTTTGCCAACCATCACCGGAAGCCTTGAATGCTTCGACGATGTCCGCATCGTAACGAACTGAAAGCAACACCTTTGGCGAATCGAGCCGCGGCCGCCCGCGCGCGCCGAGCCGCTTCATCTTCCTGAAATCCTCGTCCGACACTTCATAAGTGTCCGGGTCCGCGGCAATGCCGCGATTGATAGCCTCGTCCTCTTCGGGCGTCGGCAATTCGAGCACGCGGCCCGACCGCGTCTTAATAGTACTGGGCATAGTTGCGCACCTCCCGGTGGTTTGCCTTGCGAAGGCTGATTACATGCATCGTCTCGCCGCGCTGCGTAAAAACCACGCAATGCAGGCGCGTGCCGATCGGCGCGAAACCGACTTCACGTACCTCGCTGTAGTCGTGGCGGGTATCGACGTAGAACAACACTTCCGACCAGTTAATCGCTGCTGCCATTTCGAGCGACACGCCATGCTTTGCGATGTTCGCTTCGTTTTTCGAGGGATCGTAAGTGATGTTCATGCAAATAATTGTAGCTACGTTTATTGTTTGTCGCAAGAATTATTTGTAGCTACATAATGCAAGCTTGGCGCGCGTTAGCCGCCCCCTTCTCTACTCACACGGCAACAGCATGCCAATCTCGTCCAGCCGCTCATTAAGCTCGGTCCACGCGGCCTTTTCCAGCCCATCGAGATAGCGCCGAATGTCCATCGCGTAGCGCTCCGCCGTGCGCTTCGGAATGTCGAGTCTTTCAGCTACCTCTGCGAGTTTCAGCTTCTCACCGAAATACCGCGACACGGCCGCCTCTCGGTATCGACGATTCGACACACCCGTATCCAACGCCACGATAATGACGTCGGTCAACTGGCTGACGGCGTCCCGGCGAGCGGGGTTCACAACCCATCCACTACAGCACGCGTGGTTGCACGTGCACTCATCCTTGATCGGCGCGGTTCGCGCAACAAGCGTCAGCATGCGGACGTAGTCGAGGCGCTGCAGCTCCGCCAGCACCATTCCGGATTGCGCAGCACCGTCGAGACCGATCAGATCACGACCACTGCCATATGCTCCCTGACGGAGAATCTTGGCCATCGGCGACAGCGCGTATTGCTGCGAACTGAAGTTACATGCGAACACGACCGCCTCGTATGCGCTCTTGAAAATTCCCTGCTGTTCGATGGCTTCCATAATCACTCTTGGAGTTGCGGCGTCACATGACGACCGTGAAATGAATACCGTTGTGCGTTAACCAGTCAGCAAGCGCGTGGCGCCGCTCAATGTGGTGCGGCCACGGAAAATCTATGCTGCCGAGATCAGCAGTGCGCCGACCGACGAGTGGACAACCGGTCAGCTCCAGCAACTGCGTCCCATCCGCCTCGACGATGCCGAATCGTGCTGTGTCAAGAATTGCCTCGGGTACGTCCGCGTATTGAACCGTAGCGTGTGCACTCACTGCGACACCGCCTTTGGGAGACATTCAATGTCGAATTTCGGCTCGATGAGTCCGCTTTGAGCCTTTGACTCAACGCGCATCTGATCGCGAATATAGTCCGCCGCCCTACCGCAAGCGCGCTGCGTCAGGAACTCCTGCATTGCAATCGAGGCATGCTGCGCGCCTCCGGCGGCGTACGACATCGACACGACGACCAGAATCCACGAGTTCATGTCCCGCTGCCTCCCAATACCCATTCCTTGTCACCGCTGGCGAGGAACGGTCCCAACGTAGTACGGTTGTCCTGCAAGTAAGCGTAGGTTCGGTAGATACCGTCTCCTACCCAGTTCAGATCCCCCGGCAGAAAGCCGTCACGGTGGTGCTCCGGAATCCAGGCGTCAACGCGGATACGCGGCGGCCCGACATCCCGATCCATCCGCTCGATGCGATAGACCATGGTTTCGATCTTCTTCATTCGCTCGTAGCGCAGAAACGTACCGAGCCCCGCCTTCCGCTTGTGGTATCCAACGCCGTCCGGAATGTTGACCAACAAATTCATTCGATCTCCAGCTGCTCAATTCCCATCTTTCTCGCGCGTCGCGGCTCCCACCGAGCCAATGCAGCGTCAAACACTGCGCATTTCTGATCAAATGGCGCGCCGCTGTTATCAAGCCAGTCATGGCATCTCGCACAACCCGGCACGGTGAACCAGTGCTTTGCTTTCAACGCAACACCTTTGCCATGCTTCGACTGGTTCGAATGACAGGCCACGACTGTTGGGTCCTCCCAATCAGTCCAGGGACATTTCACGTTGAGATAGCAGGCTTCACTTCGACAGGCTGCGAGATACTTGCTGCCCTGTTCGACGGTCGGCTTCTTTACTCGGCTCTTAATGCGCGATCGCCGCAGCGGCGTGTCTGGCAGCGGCGCATCCTTTCTCGACCAACTGCCTCGTGACATCGGTTTCGATCGCGGCGCAAACCCCGATCTCTTCACGCAGCAGGACCAAAGAACGCTGAAACCAGAGGATCCCGAAATGGGGCGACTGGCCGCCCCTTAGCCATCGTCTCATCGCAATGCTGCCGCTCCTTTGCATATGAGTTGACAGCATTCCGGCCCGCGCCCGCGACCCAAACTGCAAACTCGCGGCCGCCGGAACAAACCCAGTCTGCGATATGGCACTTGCGCGCTTTGCTGAGCCGCATCAGAAGCGCATCAACCTCACTTTTTTCCATGCTGCTGCGCGCCGCGATTTCATCTGCCGTGGTCGGAATGTCGGTCAGGAAGCTGGCGAAGTGACGAAGCGACTCGTCCCGCTCAGCACGACAGAGTTGTCTCGGCGACGGCACTTCCCGCTTCAGTCCGAGCTTGAACGCTTGGCGCATCACAGACGGCTTTCCGCGATTCAGAATCTTGCACACGTCCGTGATGTACCTCGCCCGTGGATAATGTGCCTTCAGGATCCCGATTTCTTCGTCTGTCCAATACCGCTTCACCTTACCTCCCTGATTTCGAAGCGCCAGCCGTGATGGCCGTCGCGGAAAACTGCAATGAAGCGGCGATTCCGGTACCGCTCAGCCGCTACCTTGAATTTGACGCGGGCGTCGTCCGTCCAGCGCCCTTTAACTTCGTGCACCTCCAGCTCGCCACCCGGCAACGTCACTTCGAAGTCGGGCGTGTACCACGTGCCATCCGCAAGGCGCAATTTCACGGATTCAAAACTGAAGTCGACGATATCGCCCGCGTGCTTACGCGCCTCGAGCTGGTCCGCGTATGCAGCCTCGGTTTTGTTCATCCGGCCTTTGCCCAGGCGGCCAAGCTGCTGCATTCGCTCTAAAGCCGACTTTTCGCGAACGAGGCTGCTCAGCTCCCTGCTCGTCGACGCGCCTTCCTGCGACGCTGTTACACCCGGTTCGACGTGGCCACGGATGCGTGCCGTGCCGAAGCGACCGCCGACGATCGCGCTTTCCGGAAAGCGAGGTGCGCCACCTTTACCCATCAGCACACAGCTCCGACTGTTCCGTTGACGAATGTCGTCCGCACCATCGCGTCAACTCGACGCGATGCAACGGCCTCCAGCACCACGAAAAGTTGCCCCGGTCGCACAAGCGCGAGACGCTCCGCTTCCTCGGTCGCAGCTCGCAGGCTCTCCCAGCGATATTTCGGTGGCGTTGCCCCGGTCGGCGACCAGACGAGCCAGAAGGCGTTTTCAGTCGGGTTGTTCACGATGCGTAGTCGTCCACTGGCATGAGCGCGTCGCCGAACGTGGCCCGCGCGAACTGGTACAGGTCGTGCGCATTGAAGCGCTGTGCGTCGCTCAGCACGTGCTCAATGGCCCTTGCGTCTCTGGCTGCGCGCGCCACGAGCACGCGGAAGTAACGCCAATCCTCGTCTGCCTTACGCTCGCGGTGACCGAGCTCAGCAGACTTCGCGTCCACGCCCTCGGGCGACCGGAACCAGTCGCCGGCCGGTGCGGATGACGCCGCAGGAGGCGTTGCCGCAGGTGTGAGCACTTCCGTCACGAACGGCGCCACGAACGCGGCGTAAGTCGGCCGCACGTCACCGTCGTCAATCCGCCGAGCAACGGCACGGCGATGTGCCTCGCGAAGCTGGTCGGCCGTCACGCCCTTCCCAACCCACGTGAGCACGTGCACCCTGTCCCTGCTGCTGTCCATGAGCAGGCGCTTGCCGCGTCCGGCTTCGAGAGCGACCAGCAAGTCCGCGAGTTCGCGCTCGGGGTTGGTGTCGATTTTCGAATCGCAAGCAGCAGCAGCAGCGGAGTTATCCACAGGGACTGCCTCGCGCGCATTGCTGCTGCTTTTGCTTAATCCGTTAACATCTGCTTTATTGCCCTCCACTTTTGGACCCCCTTGACGGTAAAAGTGGAGGGGCTTCGATCCAAAAGTGGAGGGGCTTCCCTCTGAAGGGGTGCCACTTTTGGAGGGGCTCCGTTTTTGGACTGGCTTAGCCCCTCCGTTTTTGGAGGGGCTTCGCTTATGCTTGCCTTCGCACTCTTGACGCGTCGGCGGGCTAAGAGAAATCGTTTGCTGCGTGCGCTTGTCGATCACCTGAACGACGGATGACCCTTCGGGGGCCAGCATCTGATAGACAACGATGCTGCGTGTCTCACCCCGGCGAACGGCCGTCTCGGCGAGGTAACCGAGTTCGATAAGGAGCGCGCGCGCCTTTCGAATAGTCTTGACGTCGAGCTCCGTGTCGGCGATCAACTCGTCGTTCGACACCCATGTGCTGAAATCTTCCGTCGCCCAGTCGGCGTAGACCTTGAGAACGGCTTTGGCGCTGGGGTTACCAATGACCTGGCGCTTTGCCCATGCTAGTGCGTAGGTGCTCATCGTGGCCCCTTGTAGCCTGGGTCGATGACTGCCCGCATGTCGGCAATGAGGTCGGCCATCATCCACACGAAATTGCAGAGCTCTGTCGCGGTCAGGTCTTCAAACGAATTGCTCGCGGTGACGGCAAGAAACGCCACGGCGGCTTGCAGCTGCAGGGATTTTCGGTCGAGCAGCTCGCGTTCGGAATTAAGCATGAGCGGCCTCCCGATGCGTCATGGCGGCCAGAGCGATTAGCGCCGCCGCCAAGGTATCGATGGCGTCGTTCGCCGTGTGCGACAGCGCAGCGTCGTGCAGCGCGCGATTGACGAGCTCAGAGGGTGTTTGGGGTTGCTCAGGACGAGCGAGGGCATCAGATCGCATTGCGGCCTCTTACGTGAGTGTTTAACCCGCGTCCCACTGCTAAATGGGGTGGGCGGGCACAAGGCGGGGTTAGCAGACCGGTCACGTAAGAACCCGGCGAGCCCGAAGGCTCCCCCGCCAAGGCCCGCCCATAGAAAAAGGCGCGCAAAGGCATTACGCACAAAAAAGCCGCTTTGCGCGGCTGTGCGCTCACGTGAATCAGGCTGCTAAACCCGTCCTGCCTTGTTTCGGCATTGGGAACAGTATAGGCAGCCGTCGGGCAGGCAGTCAAGGTAGGGCTACCGGCCGAGCGCAAGTTGCCGAGTGTAGCCATATACGCTACACTCTCGGGATGATATTGACCTTCCGACACAAGGGCTTGGAAGCGTTTTTCCGCAGCGGTAGCAAATCCGGCATACAGCCGCACCACGCGGGAAAGCTGCGCATTTTGTTGACGGCGCTGGATCAGGCGCAAAGCCCGCAAGACATGAGCGCACCCGCCTGGAGACTTCACCAGCTTACGGGCGACCTCGCGGGCCACTGGTCGGTCTGGGTGAACGGCAATTGGCGGCTCACCTTCACATTCAAAGGCGCGGACGCCGAGCTGGTCGACTACCAGGACTATCACTAGAGGCGAAGAAATGAGCAGAATGCACAATCCGGCGCATCCCGGCGAGGTCTTGCGGGAATGGATTCCAGAAGGAATCACCGTGACCGAGGCCGCGGATGCATTGAAAATCAACCGCGTGACACTTTCGAAGCTGCTCAACGGCAAGGCGAGCGCGACGGCAAACATCGCGCTGCGTTTATCGGCATGGCTCGGTACGTCGCCCGACTTTTGGGTCGGCATGCAAGCGCAATGGGACTTGTGGCAGGCAGAACAGCAGCCCAGGCCCGAAATCAAGCCACTCGACAAGCGTGCCGCCTGAGTCATGAAGCGGTCACTCTTGACTGACGAAGCCGGTGAAGTTCGCGAACTGACCGACGCCGACACGAAGGACTTCAGACCTGCCGCCGAAGTGCTGCCCGCGACGCTGCGCAAGAAGCTTGGCGTGCGCGGACCGCAGAAGGCACCGACTAAGAAGCAGCGGTCGACGAGGCGCGCCGTGAATTCCGGCGAGAGCTGCGCGACGATCACATAGCTGTCACGCTTGCCAACGCGGTATGCCGACGTCGGCTTCGTCGCCGTGGGGATTTCCTCAATTTGAGGGAATCCGACTGCGCCGCGCCCGGCAAGCATTTCGATCGTGCGCTCGACGTTGTCATGACGCTTCTTGACAAGTTCGGCGATTTCGAGGCTCGACATCGTCGGCTCGGTGTTGCGCACAATCAGATCCATGTCAGGAAACCTTCCGCGTGGCAATGTTGTGCACGGACGGCGCCTCGGATTGCGGTTTGCTATAGACCAGGTAGGTAAGCGCGAGCAGTTCCTGAACGCTGCGATGAATCTGCTGCGCGATGGCGTCGAGGTTCGCGCGTTCGTCCGCGTCGACGTGACCGTCTTCCGTCGCCTTGCGATGCGCATTCGCCAACTCGCCGACATGCTCCACCATGTGCAGGAACTTGTCGTGAATTTCTTCGTTGCTGATCTGGTCAGCGACCTGCGGCAGCGGAACGAATGTGCCGCCAGACTGGTGGGCCACTTCTTCAGCGAAGAACGTCGTGCCGCTGATGACCTGCATCTGGATTGCCATGTCCGGGTAGACGCGTTGCGGGGGCGTACCCTTCTCGTGCACGCGATTGTCGAGTGCCGATGTGGTGATCGCCAGTTCGCGAGCCATGTTGTCCCGGCCGCCGGCCGCCTCAGTCATCTTCACGTACGCTTGACGGAATCCCACGATTACCTACCTCATCTGGTGGTGTTGCATTGCAGTAAAGACGCTGATACTGCATCTGAAATTAGTTGTACTGACCTGCCAAGCGCGATAGGAAATACCCACAAACCCTAACCATGCTCGAAGGAAGATTGATGCAGCCGCTACTCACCTACCGTGCCGAGCTGATCGCTTCGGCACAGCAAGCTCGATCGGTGTCAGGACAGCCGGTGCCTGATACGGAAACCCTTCATCGGCTCGTTGCGGACGGGCTGATCGAAGAACGTGCGCTGCGACAGCGTTTCGTTTTCGCCTTCCTCGATGTGGAAGGCTTGAGGATTCTCTTTGCGCATTTGCTGGATGACACTGTCGAGGTTGTCGGCGGTGGCGTTGCAGAGCAGGAAAACGTGTTGCGGGGAATGCATTTCTAGGAAGCCGTGAATGTAATTAGACGCTTGCTACTGGTACTCAGGACGTATCCACTTAGGCATACAGTGGTCGCAGCCGGCTACGCCTGTGCCATTGAAGAATCGGCGCTGCCTTACATCAACGCCGAGTTCTTCGCTAAGCTCGTAAGCATCGTGGAGCAAGCTGTCGAGCTCGCAAAGCTGCTCGTCCGTCAATGGAACCGTTGCACTCGATCTGATTAAATCCCAGTGCCTGTCGAATGACGCTTGCGTTCGAAAGACATAGGTTGGCACCCAGATCCGCGGCAACTTTTGTTTTGCGTCGGGGAACTTTGATTCGGACATTACAGGCCTCCCTAGAAAGGCGAAGGCTCTGCTCGCGCACAGTAGAATCGCGGTCCCACAACCCGATTCACTGCTCCCTAAGGAGGAGCCCTCATGATCGTTACTGACTACCTCTTTCAAAACGAGCAGGTAAAAGCCAAAATTTTTTATGTCGGGAAAGGCCGCTTCGCAGGCTGGTTCGTAGAGGTGAATGGCGACTTATTTGGCGGACCATTTCCCAATGCCTACGAGGCGGCGTCTGCCACGTCTATGGGCTTGCTGTCGCAGGCAAAATTCGACACGAGTTCGCTGGGCATCCCACCACTTTTAGACAAATGGAAGACGCTCCGCAACTGACTTGTAGTTCGGAGAAAGCACGACGGTATGGGCAAACCACACCGCAGCCTCCTCCGTCATCTTGAGATACACCGGACGCCCGCTCGCGCTCATGCGCACGATGACTGAGCCGGGCGTTTCAGTCACATGGAACTGTTCAATGTCATCGATGACACCGTCGACGATAATGGGACCATCGGTGCGGAGTTCGGGCCAGATTTCTTCCCAATCCGCGCGAAGGTCTTGCCGGAGCACCCGGCAGTCAGTTTCTCGCTCGATCTTGACGCAGAGCTTTTCACCAGGTACACGCTGTCCATACATAACGTTTCTGATGAACGCCACCGACGTGCCGCAGCGCGAAGCAAATTGCTTACGCTCTGGGATCGACAGTGAGCTGAAGAACTCTTTTAGCTTTTCCATACGACGACTGTACACCAAGAGGTGTACCATAGCAACACCGCTTGGTGTATATCACCATTTGGTTTACCATGGTCTAATTGCCCGATGGACGATGATCTGCTTACTCACAAGCAAGTGACGGAGATGAGGCGAAACGCCCTCGCGCTACTTGTGCAAACTTATGGCGGTGCCGAGGTTGCGCGTCGCGTTAAGCGACAGGCACAACAAATCAATGACATGGCACGGACGAAATCCTTCGGAGAGAAAGTTGCCTTGGAATTCGAACGTGAATGGCGCAAGAGCGGCGGCGACCCGATAGACCTGATCGCGCCGCGTCCTAGAAAGGATGTAAGCGACAAACCTGCTGGCTGGGACCGCCTAGACGACCTCGGCCGCGCGAAGGTTGAAGCCTACATTAGTGGACTACTTGCGCAGGCTTCCCCCCACGCTACAGGGCGGATCAAAGCCGATTGACGTCTCGCAATCGGCATCGCCCGCAAACTCAAACGGGCGCAGCGAAGAATCTCGAAACTCAGTCCTGTTGCTAAAGATAGGGCGCCCGGTTCCGACTTCAAAGCCGAAGGCTGGCTCTCCCAGCAGTATCACGTTCCACCTTTCACTGTCTCCCCACTCCTCGACAAAAACGGTCCTTCCCACCAACGACGGGATGGTGGAATGGACCACCTGCGCGAGGTCGCCGGCCTTACAGCGCGGCGCATTGTCTAGCGATTTTTCTTTCATATACAAGCCAAGCGACGGTAAGAACTGTATGGATGTACAGTAGCAGACATTGCGGTCGGCGCACCAGATAGCGGGATTCCCGCTTTTATGCGTTTGCCTTGTCTAGTCGTGCCTTGTCAGGGTATACGACTATCAAACTTCAATTGGCCGCGTCGTTATAACGATACGCAGGTCCTCAATGTCCCCTCCTGAACTACCCCTAACTGGTGTGTCGGCAGATCAACTTGGTCTGCCTCAAGACAAACCGGCGGTAGATTAAACCAAACGGTGTTGACTGGAAATACACCACATGGTTTAATGCGTCACCCGAGCTAACTGTCTCGCATGAAAAGCTCGCAGTGACTTGCAACCATCTACTCAGGACACACCAATGGCGTTCATCCGGTACGTCGCCGTCACAACATTTGCACTAGCCATGGTTGTGCTCTTAGTTGCGACGGTGCAGCAATGGGATGAATCGAGCAACGTAACTGCGGTGGCCTGTCGATCCGACCACTGCAACTGATCCCGTAAAGGCTCACCTGTGAATACCGACTTCAGCATTCAGTTAGTTGTACTTTTTATTACTGTCGTCATGGCGTTGGGTATCGGGTTTGCATTCGGAACGTTGTTCGGAGCGACTGCCCGCGTTTACCAATCCACAGCATTTTTCCCAAGCGGCTACGCGCACGAGTCCGAGCCACATTAGTAGCGTCGGCCGAATCTAAATCTCCGCACGGCGGCTCACGAGGCCGCGGCTTTGTGGGCGCTGTTCTGGCCCACTCTTTTTGGATACCTGACATGGTTGCATCGACGAAACACGACCGAGTCGTACACGCGAATCAGCTGATCCAAGTGATTGCAGCGCACGGACGCCGCTTTTTCTACTGCAAAAGCCAAGACACATATGCGCGTATCGAACTGGATGCCCGCGGCCGTGTTTGGTTCGTCGACGACTATACGCAGCAACGCTTCTACACACATCACGAGGGACGCTGGAGCGGCTTCTCTCACGGCGGAACGCTGCGCGGATTGGTGGAATGCATGCGTGACTACATCACGCGCGGTGAGCAGATTGGGCGCTGGCGTATTGGCACGCATTGGGGTTATAGCGAAGCATCGCTCGACTTGGTCAAAAGTGCCGCATTCAGCCTACCGATCATTGCGCGCGACCCTAGCGAGCCGCGCGACTACTACGTCATCAGCGTGCACCACACACGCCGGGACCATCGTTACGTGACGCTGTGGGCCCCGGATAACAAGGGATATGTATTTCGCGCCTACAAAGCTGGGCGTTACGCGGAAGATGGCGTGCGCGAAAAACTCGGCTACTACAACGACGGCTGTTCGAACATCGCCGTGCCGTGCGACATCGTAGACCCGCTCACGATCATGACGACGCCTGCTGACCAACTCGACGGAGCAGACGGCCCAGCGCTACTGAACACGCGGGATAGCTGGAAGATGATTCTGGCGAACGTGATCGCCGCGCCGAAGTACAAGCCGTGGCCGCTCTACAAGGGCGCACCTCTGTCCGATTACGAACGCGCGTCCCGCGGTCTGCCGAAGAGAAAGGAGGCAGTGTGAATAAGATCCTGAAGCCGTACTTTGTGACGATTCAAACGACTGCGGTCGTTATGGCCGAGAACGGCGACCACGCGCGCCGCGTCGCGGCGGATCACAAAGCCGATATTTGCGCTGACACACCGCTCAAGTTTTCGATCGGCGCTTTTATTGCCAGCGAAGACGAACTCATCGCACACGACTGGGACGGTATGTGCCTGCCCTATGGCGGTGATGGCCATACTCGATTGCGCGAAATCATCGCAGCAATCGCTGCACTGCCTGATCGCGACACGAAGACCATCGACATGTTCTCGGAGCAGGCATCGTGAAAGAACGTCCGATCCTCTTCAGCGGCCCGATGGTGCGCGCGCTGCTCGATGGCCGCAAGACGCAGACGCGGCGCATCGTCAAGCTGCCGCACAATAATCCGCTCGGGCAGTGGGAGCCGATTCCCATCGGCGGCGAGAACGGTGGACGCACGGCCGCCGGCGAAACGATCCCGCTCCAAGGCGGCATCTGGCACACGCGGACCGGTGACAGCCTCATGTGCCCTCACGGCCAGCCCGGTGATCGTCTGTGGGTGCGTGAGACGTGGCGCGGCGTCGTCGAGATCAATCCGCCCGGCAAGATGACTGAATTGGGCGTGGCTCGATACGTACCGGACCAGCAGTATTGCCGGCGCGTCGAATATCTTGCGACGCACGGGCGAGACGACGAACCGTGGCGGCCGAATATCCACATGCCGCGCTGGGCGTCGCGCATCACGCTCGAAGTCACGGGCGTGCGCGTCGAGAGCCTTGAGGACATCAGCGAGGCCGATGCGCGGGCTGAGGGTGTGACCATCGAAGAACGGCACATGAATGGCTATTGCGCCGGCGAAACGCGGCCGCCAAGCATTCGCGCTTTCCGCGAATTGTGGGAGTCGATCAACGGCGCGGGAGCGTGGACCGCAAACCCGTGGGTGTGGGTCGTCCAGTTCAAGCGCGTCACGCGCGAGGCATGACCATGCCGATGCGAACTCATTCTGCATTACTCGCCGTCACAGCGACCGCTACTGCCGTGTGTCTGTCCGTAGTTGCGGGCTGGCAGCGTGGTGGCTGGGCTGCTGAGCGCGTTCTGTGGATCGCCGTCGGCGTCGTACTGGTGATCGCCGCTCACCTGCTCCCTGCCCTCTGCCGGTCGTATGGCTGGCGTATCCGGATCATCGGCGCCGTGCTCTGGCTCGCCTGTATGGCGGCTACCTGCTACGGCCATGCCGTCTTCTTTCTTATGGCCCAGAAGCATGCGGGTGATCTGCGGGCCGCCGCGGAGCCGGTAGTAACGGCAAAGGGACGCGGCTTGGCCGAGATCGCACGTGACCGTGCAGACGCAGTAGCGCGACTGGCCCGCACCAGTACGCGCCGCTGCGTCGAACCGTGTTTGACCCGGACCGCCGAGCGCACCGCCCTGACTGCGCGACTCGACGCGTTGACGGTGGAAACAGTCGAAGCGAAGCGAGCCGAGGAAGCGCAGGACCGGGCAGCAGCCGCACGTGACGCGGCGATGGCTGATCCAGTAACCGGAGCACTGACAGCGTTCGGCGTGACGGTAGCGCATGCCGACTTGGCCGCGGGCCTTGCGTTCGCCGCCGTGCTCGAAGGCGTCGCCTGCTTCGCCTGGCTGCTCGCGCTCCAACCTGCCGGAATCGCTGTAACGCCCGTCACACAAGGCAGTAATGCCGCGCCAGTAGCGGAAGTAACGGAATCGCGTAACGCCGTCGCGGTGCTGGAGTCGCCAGTTGCGGAGCAGCACGACGAAGTTACCCGCGTCACCACGGCAGTAGCTGCCGGGTCACTGCGGCCAACGGTGAACGAGATTCGCAAGTTCCTTAGCTGCTCTCAGGCGACTGCGATGGCAATACGAAAGAAGGTCGTCGAAGTAACGGCGTAACGGTATCTGCCCCACGAATAACCGGCGTGTATGCGCCACACAGATGAGAGATGAGCATGAAGACGCACGACGTGCCGACATTCTGGGCTCGAATTTTCATAGCCGGGGATCTGGCAACCATCAAGGCGACTTGCCAGAAATATTGCGATGAGATCGGGCTGTGCGTGACGGTTGAGCGCTCTCATTACATCTACACGGCCGGCAAGGAGCTCGGCGCCGTGATTGGGCTGATCAACTATCCGCGCTTCCCGTCGACGTCAGAAGAAATTTTCGAGCGCGCCGAGAAGTTGGCGATGCGTCTGATGGATGCGTGCGAGCAGCAGTCGTTCTCGATCATGACTCCGGCCTTCACTCGTTGGTACAACAACCGAGGCTACGAATGAGCGATCGTCCAATCATGCACGTCGTGTCGATGTCGGGCGGGAAAGATAGCACCGCAACTGCTCTGATGGCATTGGAAATGCACGGCCACGAGAACTGCCGGTTCGTTTTCGCTGACACGGGCAATGAGCACGCGCAGACATATGAATATGCGCTTGATTATCTGCCTTCGATGCTTGGCATAAAAGTCGACGTGGTGAAAGCAGATTTTTCCGACGAGTTCGCGACAAAGCGCGCCAACCTTGCGCGACTGGCCGCTGGCGAACCGGAAAGCGCCGTCTACGGGAAGCGCAAGTTTCAATACCCGTGGACCGCTGAGGCAGCCGCGAAAGCATTGGAGTTGTTGCATCCGACAGGCAATCCGTATCTCGACATGTGCATGCTCAAGGGCGGATTCCCGTCGCGCAAGCGGCAGTTTTGCACCCAGTACCTGAAGACGGAACCGCTGACCGAGTACGCACTTGATCTGATCGATTCCGGATATGCCGTCTGGTCATGGCAAGGCGTTCGCATCGATGAAAGTGATTCGCGGCGCACACGACTGCAAGGGACCGGTGCCTGCGTGAAAGCGTTCGACGTCGTCGGCGGTGGCCTGTTCAACTATCGGCCAATCCTGCGCTGGCACGTGGAAGACGTGTTCGAGGCACACGCGATCGCTGGTATCCAGCCGAACCCTCTGTATCGCCAAGGCATGAATCGCGTGGGCTGCATGCCCTGTATCAACGCGGCGAAGGCGGAACTCGCTGAAATCGCGCGACGCTTCCCTGAAGAAGTCGAGCGCGTGGCTGAATGGGAGCGGCTGGTATCGAGCGTGACGCGCCCACGATCGCCGGTTTCCTTCTTTCACATGGGAACGCAAGGTCATTCTGGACAAGCATCGACTATCTGGGCTGTCGTCGAGTGGTCGAAGACAACTCGCGGCGGCCGCCAGTACGACCTACTCGAACCGACCTATGACGCGAAGGCCTGCTCTTCGGCCTACGGACTTTGCGAATAACCGCCTAACCCACCCTACCTACACCCATGAAAACATCAAATTTGAAAGACGAGCGCGAGGCGCTTTTGCCATGTCCGTTCTGCGGATACTGGAATTGCAGTCTGTCGCTTAGGGCTGGCGCATGGAAGTTTGCCTACTGCCCTGACTGTCTTACTGAAGGCCCTGCGAGGGACAGCGATAGCGATGCCATCGCAGCATGGAACACCCGCGCAACTCAGGCTTCCGAGGTAGAGCAAGCGCCCCATCCCTTCCTTACCTGGCAGCAAAAACAGGCTATCTCGCTGGCGTTGTCGTTTCTTCAAGACAAAAACTTCACACAGGCTCGTGACGAAGCGGTAAAGGTCATCCGTGAATTGCTGGATGCGCCTGAGAAGGCTTACGAGGTGAAGCATCATCCGGAGCAGTCCGACCTTATTAATTTGGTGGTGAAACTGCAAACTATGCACAAACGCGCCACTGGAATGAAACTGCCCGATCAAGCTGCGTATCCAATGGCTAGGGCCATTCTTCCCGCAGATAAAGCCTCCAATTTAGAACAAGCTCCGGTTGCATACCCCGACGCCAGAACACTTGAGCGCCTAAAAGCGAACCCGTTCGGAGGTTATGCCGTATGGGGGTCGCCGTGCGACGGCTACGACGTTGCGATATATGCCGCGCCCGGCGCTCCCACTGCAGAGCAGGATAAGCGGGATGCGGAAGTCGAGCAGTTTCTGTCAGAGGTTCGCACCGAATTGATCCGCGCGCGCTCGAAGTTCCCCGGTGACCGGATCATGACCATTGCACTTGCCGAAGAATTCGGCGAACTGTGCAAAGCAGTGCTCGACGAGAGCGCAGCGAACGTTCGGAAAGAAGCGATTCAAACCGCAGTCATGTGCGCTCGCGTGGTTCTCGACGGTGACGGATCGGTAGTCGCGTGGCGTGAAGAGCGCGGGCTAGACGCTCTCGCCGCAACCGCTCAATCGGAGGGGGAATCGTGAGCAACGTCGAACAATTGCCCGTTAAGGGCGCCAGCGACCGCCCCGCGCCCAAGAAAATCATGCGCCCCTGTGATTGGGGATTGATCGTCGCCATTCGCGATATGGAAACACAGGTTGGCACGGTCGAGGCATACAACCGACTCTGCGACGCAGCCCAACAACTCAAGGCGAAGATCGACCGCGGCGACGCGCAGATCCAGAACCGTCTATTTGCGACCGATCCGAAGTGGATCTACCCGGCAGGCTGAACCATGACCACCAACACAACCAAGCAAGCTGAAGCGGAAATGATCGCCGAGATGAAGCGTGCCGCGCTGGCCGCGACGCCGCAGAGCATTGATACCGCACAACGCATCGAGCACTACGACGACGGCAGCCACATCGAATGCCCGGCATGCGGCGGCGAAGGTAACGTCGAGCTTGAAGCTGATTTCTGCAACTACGACGGCACAGCGATCGGCGTGCAGTTCTATGGCGTTGGCAATGCGCATGGCGCGGCTGAAGCGTATCTGCGCGCCGCGATGCCCGCAAACGTCTTGGCCCTGATCGAGCGGCTGGAACGTGCCGAAGCTGCCCTGCTATCTGCAAGCAAACCTGCAGCGCCAGCGCAATCGGGGGAGCGTCCCGACCCGAAAGATATTCACGGCTGGTCCGTGACCGTCAACGTGAATGCCCAAGACATTCTGATGATCGGCCACAACAGCCTAAGCGGCATCGACAATATCGAAGATTTTGCGCAGGTCGTGCGCGATTGCGCCGAGCACCTTCTCTCGTTCATCGGAAAGCCCGAGGAATCCGCCGTGGTGCTGGACGATGAACGGGCCGACGACCTGATCGAGCAGCAAGCCGCACGGATTGCCGCCCTCGAAGCCGCTGCAAAGGGCGAGCCGGTGGCGTACATCTGCGATGCGGGACTCGCGATTCTTGAGAAGCACACAGCATCTGCCTCCGATGTATCCGTATGGTCAAAGGACCACGCTGCTCCCGGCGATACCGCACTCTACCGTCATGCCGCCGCTACTGATAACGGAGGCGGCCGGGATGCGTGGATCAGCGTCGATGAGCGGTTGCCAGATGAAGGTCAAAACGTCGCCTTCGTAGTCAGCAGCGCGAGCCCAACTTTCGCTTATCTGAACGGCAGGGTGCTCGGCGGATATTTCGGCCATGTCGCCAAACATCCGACGTTCAGCGTTCCGGGGCTGGGACTGCACGCATCGCACTGGATGCCCCTGCCCGCATCCCCGCAATCCACGGCGACGCCGCACGACGGCCAGGGGAAGGCGTGATGTCAGTGAGACGTGTCGGGCTTGTTCAGCAGAACGTCGAGGGATTCGATCGTCGCGTCGGGCATCACTTCGACGATCGCACCTTCAACGATCTTGTCATAAAGCCTTCCCCATTCAGGCGAAAGCACACGGACTTCATTGGCGTCGAGAATCAGCTCAAACAGGACGTTGGCGGCGTCCATGATCGCTTGCGCTTGAGTTTTGGATATGGGCTTTTTCATCCGTGTATTTAACGGCTTTACTCACGAAATCTTTAATTGCATTGCCGAAGCAGCAAAGCAAATCCTAGAAGTAATGCGAAAACAGTGGGGTGTGAAATGGACTTAGCGAAGGGAAAAAGAGTCAGCGCCACCGAGGCAGCGCAGGTCCTCGGCGTGCCGCGTTATGCGATCAGCCGGATCGACCGGGCAGGCGAGATCATTCAGCGTTACAAGCTCGGCCACAAAACACACGTCTACGACCTCGAATCGCTCTACAAATTTCTCGCATCATGCCAATCGAAACCATTACAAAAGCCGGTCGTCGGCGCTACCGCTGGACGTTCGAACGAGTCATCGAGAGCAAGCGTGTCCGCAAAACCAAGCTCCTCCCTGCGGGAATTTCTGCGGCAGAAGCTGACAAGCTCGGGCGGCAATGGGACGCTGAGGTCTACGCGGTAGAAACGGGCGCCAGAAAACAGGTAGTCACGATCGGCGAATGTGTTCGGCTCCACATCGAAGATGAAGGCCCAACTTGGAAGGATTTCGAGACCCGCTGCCGGGTCATGAACAAGTACGCGCCCGAATACGAGAACCAAGACGCCCTGCATCTCTATGAGTGGTCGATCACCTTCGCGGGGTATATGCGCGCCAGCGTCGATCGAGACGGGCGGCCAAAGAAACCGATGAGCGACAAGACCATCAGCAACACGCTCGGCTATATCAGGGCAGCGATCAAGTACGCCTACAACAAAGGCAAGGTCGAGCATGACGAAACGGGAAAGATGGCGATCCCAAGGGTCGAGAACGAGCGCCACGTCTACAAGGTACGGCGCGAAATGCTCGCCATTGCCAAGGCATGTAAGCACCGCCAGACGCGTGCCGCCATCCGGGTCGCGTTTTATTCAGGCATGCGCCTAAGCGAAATCCTGAGAGCGAGAGTAACGCGCGACGGGTTCTCTTTGTCGACGACAAAAAATGGTCGACCGCGCATCGTTCCGATTCATCCAAAAATTGCGGTGATCGCGCGCCGCGTGAAATTTACGATCCAGCCTCACAAGCTGAAAGTCGAGTGGAACAAAGCCCGCAAGACCGCCGGCTATCCTGACGTCCGGTTTCACGATCTACGACATAGCGCCGCATCAGAGATGATTAATGCGGGTATTGACCTGTACACCGTCGGCGGTGTGCTCGGGCATAAGACGCCTGCATCGACGAAGCGTTATGCGCACCTGGTAACCGAGAGACTGGCCGGAGCAGTCGCAACTATCGGCACCCGTAAGTAGGACGCGAATTCTGGCTCGGGCAGAAAAACCCACACCCCGAGCGCGAATTGGATGATTTTCTAGAATGACGAGAATCGATGGAAGCCTTGTGGCGGAAGACAGCCGGAGTCGAACCGACCTGAGAACGTCTGACGTCCTCAACTGGGTTTGAAGCCCAGCCGCACCACCGGATGCGAATGCCTTCCACAGTGATTGAAAAAACTCGGTATTGAATCGCGTGCCGCGCGTCAAAGCAGATCGTGCCAGCGAGTCTCCGCGCGCATCAGGTGAAGGCCACGGTGAAAGCGAGTATACCCAACGCGGTCGAAAAACTCTAAGAGCTGGATCGCACGTTTGCGCCCAAGGCCTGTAGCGTCGCGAAATGGCGCGGCCGCCACGGTGCCCGCGTTCTTGCGGGCCTCGTTCCCGGCGAGCGCCGCCAGTTCGCGGATCACGTCGGCATGGTAGAAAAGATCGCGTACTACCTGGAACAGCTCGCCTTGCCGGGCGAGCTTTCGCATCAACTGCCGCACGCGCTCCTCGGCGACACCTTGCGCGCTCGCGAGGTCGCGCACCCAGGGGGGATCGAAACGCCCCGCCTTGACCAGCGGCAAGAGCGCGGCGGCAAGGGTGCGATCCGCTTCATCGAGCGTGACCGCGTGGCCCGGCATGTGCAGCCACGGCCCATTCCTGACGATGTCGCCGCGTGCCGCCGCATCGTCGACGAGCGCACGCCATAGCGCTTCGTCGAGCAACGGCGCGGCGATGCGCCGCAAGCGCGACAGGTCCGGCCCGAGTTCGTCCGGCGAGCGCTCGTGAAAATGGACGAGCGCGGCCGTGAGTCGCCCTCCGAGCGCCTGCCAGGCGTCGTCCGCAATCAGCAGCGCATCGCCTCCGGCCAACTCAACGGTTCGCGTGGCGGACGGCAACGCGAGCGCGTCGGCGGCCATCCCTGTCAAGCGTTCCAGCAGCGCCCGGCGCAATCCGTGCGGCGCGCGCGCGAACAGTGCATCGAGCTTACCTGTGTCGAGCATGATCTGGAGCGCGTCGAGCCACGCAAGGCGCTCAGCCGAGCGACGTTTGCGCGACGGCGCAAATGGATCGAGCACATGGCCACCGCCAACGGTCCGGCTCGCCTGTGCATTGCGCACGACGAAGCGATCCCCCGGCACTGCGCACACCGGCCGCTCGAACACGAGTTGCACACGGCCGCGCTGCCCCGCTTCGAGTCGGTCGTGATCGAGCAATGCGACGTGGGCAACCTGATGTTGGGTGCCGAGATGTACATGCAACGGTGTCCAATGTTCGAGCGCGAGCGGCGCGTCGGCGAGAAGCGAAAGCGTTACGTCGATACGTTCCGATGTCTGTGACAGGCGCGGATCGACAATCCAGTCGCCCCGGTCAATTGCGCTCTTGTCGATGCCGGCGAGATTCAGCGCGCAGCGCTCGCCCGCTCGTCCCGCGTCCGCCGGCCGGTTCTGCGCGTGGATGCTGCGTAGGCGCACGAGCTCGTTTTTCGGCGCGAGCAGCATGGTGTCGCCGCTCTTCACACGCCCCGACACCACCGTGCCCGTCACGATCGTGCCTTGTCCAGACAGCGTGAACACGCGGTCGATCGCGAGACGGAACAGGCCGTCGTCATGCTTCATTCGCCATGCTTCGGCGGCATCGTGCAAATGCGCTTTCAATGCGGCAACGCCGGGATCGTCGGCACGGGTGGCGCACGTCTCGAACACGGGTGCGTGCTGTAACACGCTGCCGGCTACAAACGCCGCAATTTCCTCATGCACGTCCCGCAGGCGCGCTGCATCCACACGATCGATTTTGGTCAACGCAATGGCGCCGCGCCCGATGCCGAGCAGTTCGACGATCGCCAGATGCTCGCGCGTTTGCGGCATCACGCCGTCGTCCGCGGCGATCACGAGCAGCGCGAAGTCGATGCCGCTCGCGCCCGCTGTCATGGTGTGAACGAGCTTCTCGTGGCCCGGCACATCGATCAGGCCAAGCACGTCACCGTTATCCAGCGGCACATACGCGTACCCCAATTCGATCGAGATACCGCGCGCTTTTTCTTCCTTCAGCCGATCGGTGTCGACGCCGGATAGCGCCTTCACCAAGCTCGTTTTGCCGTGGTCGATATGCCCGGCTGTTCCAACGATCATGCGTACCTGCCCTTCCTGTGCTACGGGTTACCCTGCAATTGCGCAATCAGCTGCGCTTCGTCCGCCGCTTCGAGACAGCGCAGATCGAGGCGCAACGCGTCGTCTGCAATGCGGCCAATCACGGGCCTCGGCATTTCGCGCAGCAGTTTTTCCAGCGCGAGCAGATGGCGGCCGCCGCGTTTGCCGTCAGCGGTCCGGATGACGAGGCCGTGGCTCGGCAGCACGTCGACGGGCAACGCGCCGCTGCCAATCTGGCTGAACATCGGCTCTGCCACCACTGTGTAGCGTTCGCCGACCGCACGCTGCAATGCGGGCAGCACGCGCTCCGCGACAACGCGGATGTCGTCGGCGGGACGCGTCAGCAGGCGCAGCGTGGTGAGGCGCTCAGTGAGCTTTTCAGGCGCACGATACAGTTGCAACACCGGCTCGAGCGCAGCGAGCGTCAGTTTGCCGACGCGCAGCGCGCGCTTGAGCGGATGCTTCTTGATCTTCGCGACCAGATCACGCCTTCCGACGATCAGGCCGGCTTGCGGACCGCCGAGCAATTTATCGCCGCTGAACGTGACGAGATCGGCGCCCGCCTCGATGGTTTCGCGCACGGTCGGCTCGCGCGGCAAGCCCCATTGGCTCAGATCGACGAGCGTGCCGCTGCCGAGATCGACCGCGACCGCCACGCCCCGCGCGCGGCCGAGCGGCGCGAGTTCGTCCAGCCCGACTTCTTTCGTGAATCCGTTGATCGCGTAGTTACTCGCGTGGACCTTCATCAACAACGCCGTATTGGGACCGATCGCTTCCGCATAGTCTTTCAGATGCGTGCGATTGGTCGTGCCGACCTCTCGCAACTTCGCCCCGGCACGGCTCATGATGTCGGGAATACGGAACGCTCCGCCGATTTCAACCAGCTCGCCCCGCGACACGATCACTTCTTTTCTCGACGCCAACGCAGACAGCGTGAGCAGCACGGCAGCCGCATTGTTGTTGACCACGGTGGCCGCTTCCGCGCCGGTCAGCTCGCAAATCAGTTCGTCGATCAGATCGTCGCGATCGCCGCGTTTGCCGGTGCCGAGATCGAACTCCAGATTGACGGGCTGAGTGAGCGCCTTGACGACGGCGTGCACGGCCTCGTCTGGCAACAGCGCGCGACCCAGATTGGTATGCAGCACGGTGCCGGTCAGATTGAATACACTGCGCAAGCGGGACTCGTTGCGACGGCGCAGCGCAGCCTCGACCGTTGCGCGCAGCGGGGTGGTGTCGAGCGCGCTCACGGATGCCTCGCCCGACTGCGCGCTGATACGCCAGTTGTCCAGCGCCCGACGCACCGCGCCCAGCACCTGCGTGCGCCCGTATTCGCCGAGCAGCGCGGCAAATTCCGCCGACGCCATGATCTTCTCCACTGACGGCACGCGCGCCATTAGCGCCCGCAACTCAGCGCCGCTTACATCGCTCACGAGGCTATCCTTTGTTTAATGGGACCCGGAGCCGCCGGAGCCATCTGACCCGCCGGGCGGTTCAGCCGCGTCCTCGGCCTGCTCCGGCCATAGCCACGGATGCAGCGACGCTCGCTGATAACCCTCGGCTCCCATCAGCAGATCCAGTGTGAGACTGGCGAGGTCGTCCGCGAACGGTTCGAAATCGTAGTCTTTCGACTGAATGCCGATTTTGCGGTAAGTATGGCACTCGTCGCACGATTCCGCCTTCAAGGCTGCGTTTTTCGACTCAGTCTCACGGGTGGCCGTGTCGGCATCGGACGAGCCGACTGCATGATAGGCGATCCCCTTCGTCGAATCGCAGTTCGAGCATTTCGAGCGGACCATGTGCCATTCGGTCGAACACAGACCGCATTGCAGATAGCGATAATTGTCGTAAGCGCCGCCCACCCGCACGATGCTCGCCACCGGATGCGAGCCGCAAACCGGACACAGCCCGAGCGTTTCGAGGTACGGCACCGCGCGCTTGTCGATGTCGGCAGCGAGATCGGTCCACACCACCTGCAGCGCGGCCATCAGGAACGGCGCGCTCGCCGGATCGACCTCGTCGAAGCGCTGCGCGAAGATCGCGTCGGCCTGGGCTTCCAGCGCGGCGTGATCCAGCGCGCGCAATTTGCCCAGTAACGCTTCGAGCGGCGGCGTGAGCGGGCCCGCGGCTTCCACCTTGTCGAGCAACTGGAGCAGTACGTCGCGCCATGCCGGGTCGCGCACACCGGAAAGCGCCGGGACCAGCGGCATGGAATGCTCCTGCGCGCTCGCGATCAGTTCGGCGCTCGGCGCCTGCGCCTTGAAACCGGTTATCACCGCCTGTTGCGCGTCGGCCAGCACGGCCATCAGGCGCAAATAGCCGCCGATCGGATTGTTGAGCGCCGCCAGCTGGCGCAAGCGCGCCGCGCGCGGCGCGAAAACACCGAGCCGTTCCGGCGTGCGGATGCGGGGAATCGCCGTGTGATCGAGCGATTCGATATCGCCGGCTTCGAGAATGCGTTGAACCACGATTTCGACCTCTGAAAACTGAAAGGCCGCCGCTGTTCGTCGAACAAGGGCGGCGGCTCGGAGTGCGGTAACGGCCGGTTGCTACCGGCTATCTACCGACTATTTGTCGATGATTTCCTTGAACCAGTTCGGGTGATGCTTTCTGGCCCAGCCATAAGTCACGGTGCCGCGCGTCATTGCACCGATCGAGCCTTTGATCCACAGCCCGGCATAGATATGCACGACGATGCCGACGATCAGCACGAACGCCGCTGCCGCATGAACGAGCGCGGCCAGCCGGATGATCTCGATCGGAAAGTAGAACGAGAAGTACCGCCGCCAGATCACGACACCACTGGCCATCAGCGCGAGCAGGCAGATCACCATCGTGAAAAATAGCAGCTTCTGGCCGGCATTGTATTTCCCGATCGCCGGTAACTTATCTTCGCGATTGTTCAGCACGTCGCCGATCTGCTTCATCCACTGAATGTCGGCACGGTCCAGATAGTTGTGATGCCAGAACCGCAACGCGAGAATCATGAACGAAACGAACATTACGCAGCCGACGAACGGATGCAGAATGCGCGTCCACTGCCCGCCGCCGAAGATCGCATACAGCCACGACATGGCCGGATGAAACATGGCGAGGCCCGACAGCGCCAGCAACACGAACGTGATCGCCGTGATCCAGTGATTGGTCCGCTCATTCGGCGTGTAGCGCAGAATCAGGCTGTGGCCTTTCACATCCTTGAGTTCACCGTGACGATCGTGCTCAGCGTGTTTCATTGCGATACCTCCCGCGAACGGCGTGCCTCGTTGGCTTCGTCGGCTTCATGCTGCGCTTCGGCTTCGTCCGCTTCACTCACCTCGTTCGGACCGACGCGCGTGTAGTGGAAGAAACCGGCCACCGCCGCGAACGCAATGCCCGCGAGCGCCAACGGTTTCGCGAGACCTTTCCAGATGGCGACCATTGCGCTGATCTTCGGATTCTGCGGCAAGCCGTGATACAGCGTGGGCTTGTCGGCGTGATGCAGCACGTACATGACATGCGTGCCGCCCACGCCGGCGGGATCGTACAAACCGGCATTCTGGAAACCGCGCTCTTTCAGATCTTCGATCCGGTCGGACGCCTGCTGCTTCATGTCTTCCTTGGTGCCGAACATGATGGCGCCCGTCGGACAGGTCTTCACGCAAGCCGGTTCCTGACCCACCGCCACGCGGTCGGAACACAGCGTGCATTTGTACGCACGGTTGTCCTGCTTCGAAATACGCGGGACGTTGAACGGACAGCCTGTCACGCAGTAGCCGCAGCCGATGCAGTTTTCCTCGTGAAAATCCACGATACCGTTCGTGTACTGGACGATCGCGCCTGGCGACGGACACGCCTTCAGACAGCCCGGATCCTCGCAATGCATGCAGCCGTCCTTGCGGATCAGCCACTCCAGATCGCCCTCGGGATTCTCGTATTCCGAGAAACGCATGACTGTCCATGAATGCTCGGACAGATCACGCGGGTTGTCGTACACGCCCGTGGTGACGCCGATGTCGTCGCGCAGGTCGTTCCACTCCATGCACGCGGTCTGACACGCCTTGCAGCCGATGCATTTCGACACATCGATGAGCTTGGCGACCGTGCCCGTGATCGGCTCGCGCACCTGCGTTTGCGGGACGGTCGTGGCCGAGAGGCGTTTGATATCAAGTGATTGCAGTGCCATCTCTAATTCCTTATGCCTTTTCGACCTTGACGAGGAACGACTTGAATTCCGGCGTCTGCGAATTCCCGTCGCCCACGGAAGGCGTCAGCGTATTGACGAGATAGCCAGGCTTCGCAAGACCCTTGAAGCCCCAGTGCAATGGCAATCCGACTGTCTGCACCTTTTTCCCTTCGACCATCAATGGTTTGATCCGCTTGGTGACGAGCGCAACGGCGATGATGTGCCCGCGATTGGACGACACCTTGACGCGATCGCCCGCCACCACGCCGACTTCCTTCGCCAGATCCTCGCCGATCTCCACGAACTGCTGCGGCTGCACGATCGAGTTCAGGCGCGCGTGCTTGGTCCAGTAGTGGAAATGCTCGGTCAGACGATACGTGGTGGCCGTATGCGGGAAGTTCTCGTGCGTGCCGAACGCGGCTCTGTCGTCCGGGAACACACGTGCCGCCGGATTGCTGACGACCGCCTTGTTATCCGGATGCAGCGGGTTGTAGCCGAGCGGCGTTTCGAACGGCTCGTAGTGCTCGGGGAACGGACCTTCCACGAGACCATCGCGCGAGAAGAAGCGCGCCACGCCCTCGGCATTCATGATGAACGGGTTCATGCCGTTTTCGGGCGGCTCGTCCGCCTTGAAGTCCGCGACGTCCGCGCCGCTCCACGTCTTGCCGTTCCACGCGATCAGCTTGCGCGTGGGGTCGAACGGCTTGCCGGAAACATCGCACGACGCGCGGTTGTACAGAATGCGCCGGTTTGCCGGCCACGCCCACGCCCAGCCGAGCGTGTTGCCGATGCCGGTTGGATCGGAGTTGTCGCGCCGGCCCATCTGGTTGCCGGCCTGCGTCCACGAGCCGCAGAAAATCCAGCAACCGCTCGCCGTGCTGCCGTCGTCGCGCAGCAGCGCGAAGCTCGGCAGCTGTTCGCCACGCTTGGCAAGCACCTTGGTCTTGTCCGTCGGATCGGTGACGTCGGCGAGCGCCTTGCCGTTGAACTCCATCGCGATCTCTTCCGGCGTGGGGCTCTCCGGGTTGGCATACGGCCAGCTCATCTTGACGATCGGATCAGGATACTTGCCGCCCTGCTCCTGATACGCCTTGCGCATACGCAGCCAGAGACCCGACATGATTTCGAGGTCGCTGCGCGATTCGCCCGGGCCGTCCGCGCCCTGCCAATGCCATTGCAGCACGCGGCTCGAACTGACGAGCGACCCGCGCTCTTCCGCGAAGCACGTAGTGGGCAGACGGAACACTTCCGTCTGAATCGTCGACGAATCGACGTCGTTGTACTCGCCGAAATTCTTCCAGAACTCCGATGTCTCGGTAGCGAGCGGGTCCATGACGACGAGCCATTTCAACTTGGCCAGACCCGCGCCGATCTTCGCCTTGTTAGGCGCCGCGGCGAGCGGATTGAAACCCTGCGCGATATAGCCGTTCATCTTGCCCTGATGCATCAGCTCGAAGACCTGCAGCATGTCGTAGGACTTGTCGAGCTTGGGCAGAAAGTCGTAACCGAAGTTGTTCGCGGCAGTGGCGTTCTCGCCCCACCACGACTTCATGAAGCTCACGTGGAACGCGCGGTAGTTGCGCCAGTAACTCAGCTGGTTTGGCCGCAGCGGCTGGGTTGCGCGCTTCGTGATGAACGCGTCGAAGTCCTGCTCGGCTTCCATAGGCAGCGTCATGTAGCCTGGCAGCAGATTCGACATCAAGCCGAGGTCGGTCAAACCCTGAATGTTCGAGTGACCACGCAGCGCGTTCATGCCGCCGCCCGCGATGCCGATGTTCCCCAGCAGCAACTGCACCATCGCGCCGGTGCGGATGATCTGCGCGCCGACCGAGTGATGCGTCCAGCCGAGCGCATACAGGACCGTGCCGGCGCGGCCCGGTACGGCCGTGGACGCCAGCATCTCGCACACCTTGAGGAATTTCTCTTTCGGCGTGCCGCAACTTTTCTCGACCTGCTCGGGCGTATAGCGCGAGTAGTGCTGCTTCATCAGTTGATAGACGCAGCGCGGATGCTGTAACGTCGGATCGACCTTCGCGTAGCCGTCGTCACCGCGTTCGTAATCCCACGTGGTCTTGTCGTAGCTGTGCTTGTCGGCGTTGTAACCCGAGTACAAACCGTCGGTAAACGAAAAATCCTCACGGACGATGAACGACATGTCCGTGTAATTTTTCACGTACTCGTGCTGGATCTTGTCGTTCGTGAGCAGATAGTTGATCACCCCGCCCAGGAACACGATGTCCGAGCCGGTGCGAATCTGCGCGTAATAGTCCGCCACCGAGGCCGTGCGCGTAAAGCGCGGATCGACCACGATCAGCTTCGCCTTGCGATGCGCTTTGGCTTCGGTCACCCATTTGAAACCGCACGGGTGCGCCTCGGCCGCATTGCCGCCCATTACCAGAATCACGTCCGCGTTCTTGATGTCGACCCAATGGTTCGTCATCGCTCCACGGCCAAACGTCGGGGCAAGACCTGCCACCGTCGGGCCATGTCAGACACGCGCCTGATTGTCGAATGCGAGCATGCCAAGACTGCGCGCAGTCTTGTGCGTGAGATAACCCACTTCGTTACTACCGGCCGATGCAGCAAGCATGCCGGTGGTCAGCCAGCGGTTGACCGTCTTGCCGTCTTCTGTCTTTTCGACGAAGTTGGCGTCCCGGTCTTCCTTCATCAGCTTTGCAATCCGATCGAGCGCCTCGTCCCACGAAATCCGTGTCCATTCACTCGAACCCGGCGCGCGACGCTCGGGATAAAGCAGACGGCTCGGACTATGAATGAAGTCGATCAGGCTTGCACCCTTCGGGCACAGCGTGCCGCGATTGACCGGATGGTCGGGATCGCCTTCGATATGGATGATGCTGGACTTTGCATTCTTGGCGTTGTCGCCAAGACCGTACATCAGGATGCCGCAGCCAACCGAACAGTACGGACAGGTATTGCGGGTTTCAGTAGTGCGCGACAACTTGTACTGACGGACTTCTGCCAGCGCGGGTGCCGGAGAAAAGCCCATCAGGGCAAGACTCGATCCGGCTAGCGTGGTGGCGGAAACCTTCAGGAATTGTCGCCGGGACATGTGGGGCATGTATTGGCCTCGGCTATATTGGGATACTGATCGGGATTATAGAGGCCCGCATGAAGTCATGCAGTGCGAAGTTACCCGCCCGGCGTCAGAAGAAATATGAACTGCGATAGCCGGTTCATTAAAAAGGCGGGCACCGTTCATGCTGAAACGACTTATGATGCCACCGCGTTACAACCGGATCTTTTACGCTGCCATGAATTCTCCACTTCTCATTCAGTCTCGCGCACGCCCGCTTCATGAAGTTGCGGTATCGCGCGCGACCGCACGCATCGCCGTAGCTCTGGCCGGCGTTGCCTTTTTTGCTTCGAGCAATGTCTGTCTTGCGCAGATCACCCAAGGCAGCGGATCGAGTCAGCAGGAGAATCGAACATCTGCGATGGGCTCGAAGCCAGACCCATCTGCCTCGTTCGTGCATGAATCAAACACGCCGCAGACCAAAGACGGCGCCAGCGGCGGTACACGCGGCAAGACCGCAAGCAAGGGTCACGACACGCAAGGCGCAGGCGGATTCAACAATGGCCTTTACGGAACGGGCGCGGGTAGCAACAAATAGTGCGTCGCGCCAATCCGTTCGCGGCCGTCAGTCTCATTCGCCAAAGCGCGGGCCGCTTTCAATAGACGCGTGGCGCAACGACGAGCGGCATGCCCGGTAATGGACGCTGTGCCGGGCAGGCTGCGCTGCGCGAGAACAACCCGCATAATGCGGTCATTCCAAGCCAGCTTATGCGCCGCCATGACCGAAAACCTCGTCCAAGCCCCCTCGTCCCCTCGTCTGACCAGCCTGTCGCACGGCGGCGGCTGCGGCTGCAAGATCGCGCCGGGGCTGCTCGCCGACCTGCTCAAGCGCAGCGCGCCGCTGCCTTTTTTCCCGGATCTGCTGGTCGGCAACGACACGGCTGACGACGCCGCCGTCTATCGGCTCAATGACGAACAGGCAATCGTTGCGACCACGGATTTCTTCATGCCGATCGTCGACGACCCGTTCGACTTTGGGCGCATTGCCGCGACGAACGCGCTGTCCGACGTCTATGCAATGGGCGGCAAGCCGGTCATGGCGCTCGCGATCGTCGGCATGCCGATCAATGTTCTTCCGCACGACGTGATCGCGGCCGTGCTGAAAGGCGGCGAATCCGTCTGCGCGGACGCGGGCATCCCGCTCGCGGGCGGCCACTCGATCGATTCGGTCGAGCCCATCTACGGGCTCGTCGCGATCGGCGTAGTTGACCCTAAGCGTGTCAAACGCAACGCCGGTGCGCGCGCGGGCGACGTGCTGATCCTCGGGAAGCCGCTCGGCGTGGGCGTGCTGTCCGCCGCGCTGAAGAATGACAGGCTGGACGCAAACGGCTACGCCGCCATGATCGCCACGACGACGAAACTCAACCGCCCGGGCGCGGAACTGGCGAATCTGGAAGGCGTGCACGCGCTGACCGACATCACCGGCTTTGGGCTGCTGGGCCACACACTGGAGCTGGCGCGCGGCTCGAACCTGAGCGCTCGTGTGCGTTATGCCGATCTGCCGTGGCTGCCGGACGTGGTCGGCTTCGCGGAGGCCGGCATTTTTACCGGCGCGTCGGGACGTAACTGGGACGCGTACGGCAGGGATATCGTGATGCCCGCGTCGTTGCCGTCGATCGCCCGCACGCTGCTCACGGACCCGCAGACGTCGGGCGGCCTGCTGGTGTCGTGCGCGCCCGAAGCGGCCGACGAGGTGCTTGCCCTCTTCCGCGCCGACGGCTTCAACGACGCGCGGGTGATCGGCGAGATGGTGGAGGGAGAACGGCGCGTCGAAGTGGTCTGACCGACACGCTACAGCTGGCGAATGCGCTGTGGTCCTTGCAGTAGCGGCGATTGCCGAGCCGGCCGTGACCGGCGGCGCGTGAGATAATCGGCCTTTGCAGCCGTCGCAACTGGCCCTTCGCCCTTGAAAAACCTCCTTGTCAACCTTGACCAAGCCGGTGATTTCGATGAAATCATCGACGTGCGTACGCCGCTCGAGTTCGCCGACGACCACATTCCGGGTGCGATCAACGCGCCGGTGCTCAGCAACGAAGAGCGCGTGCTGGTTGGCACCACCTACAAGCAGGTGTCGCCGTTCGAGGCGACACGGATGGGCGCGGCGCTCGTCGCACGCACTATCGCGCATCACCTGGAAACGACGTTTGCCGACCGGCCGCGCAACTGGCGTCCGCTGATTTATTGCTGGCGCGGCGGCAAGCGCTCCGGCTCGGTCACCACGCTCTTCAACATGATCGGCTGGCCGGCGCGTCAACTGGAGGGCGGCTATAAAAGCTATCGGCGCGCCACGCTCGCCACGCTCGATTCGTTGCCAAAATTGTTCAGTTATATTGCGCTGGTCGGGCCCACGGGCAGCGGCAAAACACGGCTGCTCGCGGCACTGCGGGATGCAGGCGCGCAAACGCTGGATCTCGAGGCGCTTGCGTCGCATCGCGGCTCGCTGCTCGGTGCATGGGCGGGCGTGCAACAACCGTCGCAGAAGCATTTCGACACACTGCTCGTGAGCACGTTACGCGGCTTCGACGCGTCACGGCCGGTGTTCGTCGAAGCGGAAAGCCGGCGTATCGGCTCGGTGGCGTTGCCGCTCGCGCTGCTCGAAACGTTTCACCGCGGCGCGTGCGTCGAGGTCGTCTCCAGCCGGGCCGACCGTGCGGCGTTTCTTTTACACGACTATGCACATCTGTTCGACGATCCAGCCGCGCTCAAAGCACAGCTGCAACGGCTGATCGGCCTGCACAGCCGGGAGCGCGTGGCAGGCTGGCAGCAATCCGTCGATGAGAACAGGCGCGCCGAGCTTGCGCACGAATTGATCGAGCGGCATTACGATCCGGCGTACGCGCGCAGCAGCCATCAGCATTTCGTCCATCTGCAGCACGCACTGAAGTTTTCTTTCCGCCCAATCGACGCCGATGTCGTCGATCAGGCAAAGGCGCTTCTCGCGCAGATCGAAAAACATTCACTCGTTGTCACCTGACTAAAAACAGCCGTTCAGACCACCATGCAATCAACTCTTCGGCAGCCGCGTGCCGCCATTGGCGGAATCGTTTTTCTGCTCATCGCCGTCGTCGGACTCTTCTATGTGAAGTGGTTTCCGTATTACAACCGCGCGTTCGTCGCTGCGAGCCAGCACTCGATCGGCAAATCCATTCTGATGGGCACGTCGGCGAGCGCGCCGGCGGCGTCGTGGCACTCGGCGGTCGATTACGCGATGGCGTACGGCAAGGCGATCTGGCAGGCGATGGTTCTCGGCCTGTTGCTTGGCTCCGCGGTACAGGCGTTGATCCCGCCGCAATGGGTCGCGCGTGCGCTCGGCCGCGCCGATTTCGGCAGCGTGGTAAAGGGCGGCCTGATGTCGCTGCCAGGAATGATGTGTACGTGCTGCGCCGCGCCGGTCGTCGCCGGTTTGCGCGCGCGCCAGGCGGCGCCCGGCGCGGCGATCGCCTTCTGGCTCGGCAACACCGCTCTGAATCCGGCCACGCTGATTTTTATGGGCTTCGTCCTCGGCTGGCAGTGGATGGGCCTGCGCCTCGTCCTTGGCATCGTGATGGTGTTCGGGCTTGGCTATCTGGTGAATCGCATGGTCACGCCGAAAGAGGCGCAAGCCGCTCAAGCCTCCCTGTCGCACCTCGTCGCCACCGACGAACCCGGCACCGCCTTTACGCGCTGGCTAAAAATTCTCGCCGCAATGACGCTGCGGCTCGTGCCCGAGTACATCGTGCTGGTGCTGATCCTCGGCGCGGCGCGCGCGTGGCTCTTTCCGCACATCGGCCCGAATATTGACAACAGCCTGCTGTGGATCGTCGGGCTATCGGTGGCGGGGACGCTGTTCGTGATTCCCACTGCGGGCGAAGTGCCGATCATCCAGGCCATGCTCGCGTTCGGCATGGCAGCCGGCCCCGCCGGCGCGCTGCTGATGACGTTGCCGCTGATCAGCGTGCCGTCGATCGCGATGCTCGGCCGCTCCTTTCCGCGGCGTGTGCTGACAGTGGTGACGCTGGCGGTCGTGCTGTGTGGCGTCGTCAGCGGGTTGCTTGCGGCGGGTCTGGGCTTTTGAGGGTGCCGGCTGTGCGGGGTTTCCGTGTCGGCGGGTCCGGGTTTCCGGTTGCGAGGTTCCGGTGATGAAACGTATTGCGGCGTTTTCGGCAACGACCTGGTCGGCGGCTGCGTTGCTCTACTTCGGTCAACATTCGGTGGCGTTGATCGTGATGAGCGGCGTCGTCGCGCTGGCTGGGTTTGATTTGCTGCGGCCTTGAGCGGCGGCAGCAGCGGTCGTGAACGGGCGGCGGCGGATGCACGGCGCAATGTCGTGTGAAGTCCGCTGGCCCGCTTACGTTTTCAAGGCGTCGCGAATTGAGGCGAGCCATAGCGCGACCGCATGCGCGCCGGGGTCCACGTGCCCGAGCGCGCGGTCGCCGACGTAACTCGAACGTCCACGCCGCGGCTGCATCTGCGCTGTCCGTGCGGCGCCTTCTGCGGCGGCATCGACTGCGGCGTTCAATGCGGCGTCAATGTCCGGCGAACTGGCCAGCGCGGACTGCAGCGCGTCCGCGGCGGGTTTGAGCGCATCGACCATTGTGCGGTCGCCTGGGTGCGCACCGCCTAATTCCATCAAGCCGGCGACGCCTGCTGTGAAAGCAGCCGCCCAATGCCGCGCCGTGGCCGACGTGGCCGAAGTGCCGGCAGCATTCGTCGGCGCTTCGCGCGGTTGCTCCAGTGCGACGGCGGCGCGTAACAGCATCACCGAATAAAGCGGGCCCGACGTACCGCCGACCACTCGCCGCACCGTTGCCGAGATGCCGCGCAACACGTTGCCGGGCTTCGTCTCGGCCGCGTACGAGTCGAGTTCGTGAAGAATCGCGCGTGCGCCACGCGACAGGCTGATGCCCAGGTCGCCGTCGCCGACGCGCAGGTCCATATCGGTCAGCGTCGGCTCAGCCTTTATCAGACAGTCGCACACGGCGCTGATTACCCGGCGCAGTGCGGCATCGCGCGCCAGCTTCTCTCCGTCAAAGGTCAACGGCTCCGTCGGCGCGGGCCGCACGGACGCCTGCGCAACTCGCCCACTCAGCGCGGGCCAGGCGCTGGTGTGCGCGGCGGCGTCGAGCCAGCCGAGCCGGACGTCGTCCACGCGCAGCAGCGACAGCGAAACACCTGCCATCTCCAGCGCGCTCAGAAAGGTGCCGGCCCACGCACGTTCCACCGTGATGCGGCGCTCGGCCAGGCAGCGCAAACTGGCGCTCGCCACGATGTTCAATTCGCTCGACGGCGTTCCGCCAAGATTATTCACGAGCAACGCGACACGCTCGCCCGCCTGCAACGACAGATCATCGATGATCTTGCCCAACAGCCGCTCGACAATCTCCCGGGCCGGCTGCAGCGGGCCTTTTTCTACGCCAGGCTCGCCGTGGATGCCGAGTCCCCATTCGATTTCGTCGTCAGCCAGCTCAAAGCCTGGCTTGCCCGCCGCGGGCACGGTGCACGGTGTCAGCGCGACGCCCATGGTGGCGAGGGAATCGATTGCGTCGCGCGCTATCTGGGCCACCTCGGCCAACGGTCGGCCAGCCGCAGCGGCCGCGCCCGCGATCTTATGAACCAACACTGTGCCTGCGAGCCCACGACGCCCGGCGTGATCGCCGCTGGCCGCGAGCGCAACGTCGTCGGCGACGACGACCATGTCGACCGGAATACCCTCAGCACGCGCGATCTCGGCCGCGAGACCGAAGTTGAGGCGGTCGCCCGTGTAGTTCTTTACGATCAGCAATGCGCCCGCCGGGCCGGCGACTGCGCGGATGGCGTCGAGCACGGCATCGGTTGAAGGAGACGTGAACACTTCGCCGGCGACCGCCGCGCTCAGCATGCCGGGGCCGACATAGCCGCCGTGCGCGGGCTCGTGGCCCGAACCCCCGCCCGAGATTAGCACGACCTCGCCGCGCGCCGCGGCGGCCTGGGCATCCGCGCGCACGACGACCCTGCTGTTTTGCAGTAGCGAGAGATTGGGATTGAGCGCCGCGAGTCCGTCGAGCATGTCGGGGACGACGGCGGAAACGTCGTTAATGAGCTTTTTCATTGCGTCGGCTTCCTTTCAGGCGGCGGGCACTGCATCGCAGGTAAGCGGCAGGTTGTGCAGTGGCGCAATGACAAGCTTACCGCGCATTGTCAGACGGCGACGCGAAGCGGTGCCTGCGGATGCGAGAAGTGGCCCGCACGGCAGGCGAATGCTGATCTGGGTGTGGAAAGAGACCGGAGAGTGCCGCAGGCTCAGGCGCGTTGCATGGATGCGCTGTTTTCGCTGCGTTTCAGTTTTTGCCGCAGTTTTGTGGAGTTTGCGACGTGTTGGTCTCGTTGTGCCGAGTGATGTGTTACTGAGGTGGGTGTGATGTGTGTGATGCGAGGACCTGACAGTAGAAGAAAGCGGAACCGCTTTCTTCTACGCCACGGATGCGTTGGTAGGCTCGATTGGATTCGAACCAACGACCCCCACCATGTCAAGGTGGTGCTCTAACCAACTGAGCTACGAGCCTTTAGAGGCGCGAATTATAGAGAGTCTGTGTGCAGAGCACAAGAGCTCGGCGGCACTTCTTTAACAAAGCGGTAACGATCGGTTTTCCGGACGGCTCGGCTCGACCCAATCGTTGTCAGCTATGCGTGGCGAATAGGTTTCTGCGTGTGCTTTTGTCAATTTGCGGAGCACGCGGCTATCGGGGCTTAACCTTTTGCGACGCACGCCGTTATTGCATCTGCACAGGCATACACATTTGGACCTTCATGGCACAACCTATTCCGTTTTCCCGCAACACTGGTGCTGCCCGCGCACGGCATGCCAAAGCCATGCTGTTGCCGCTGGCGCGCCAGATCGCGGACGACCTCGCACTGCGCGTGCATCTTGCGCTCGATGCGCTCCGTCGCGGTGCCGGCAGCATGACCGACGCACAAACCCTCACGCAGACGATGCTGCTCACGGGCTTTCTCGCGGAGTCGGGATTCGGCTCGGTGAATCAGGAGCACCTGAGCGCGGCGGAACGAGCTGTGTCGATGGTATTTGACATCGGCCGCGAAACCGATCGATGGGAACTCGACGACACGGGCTTTGCGCCCTTTGCTGCGATCGCTACGAGTTACGATCAACAGTTGCATCGCGCGCCGTTGTGGGCGGTCACTGAGGCAAGCGAAAGGCTTGATCGGTTTGTGGCGGGGCTACCGTATCAGGCGGCAGCGAGGAAGCGGGCTTAATACAGCGAGGGAGTCGGATAACGCGGGCGCTGCGTTTGTCGCGAAGATGCAGACGATGACAGCGCCTTGCGGCGTTGTTTAGCAGAGGGCGCGTGATTGCGCCTTCGAGTGTGCGGATTTTGCTGACTGTGCTGCGGTTATGCGGCGCCGTTTCCACGCGCCGTAAACGCAGAAACCCCACCTTTTGGGGGTGGGGTTTCTGACACTGCTGGGGAGCCTGACGATGACCTACTTTCACACGGGTAATCCGCACTATCATCGGCGTGGCGTCGTTTCACGGTCCTGTTCGGGATGGGAAGGGGTGGGACCGACGCACTATGGTCATCAGGCATGACTTGTTGCTGCGCTGTCCTGTGGGGGACAGCCCAACCAATCGGGGAAGAAGTAGTGTCTGGTGAGGCTCACCAGAGAAGTTTTGGGTTGTGCTGTTTCTGGCACAACACTGATCTCAACCGTGTGTGGTCTGCACAAGACCCTGCGCGTGGCGCAGGGTGGGCCTGCCATGAGTGCTTGCGCACTGACGGCTGGCCGTCACACACCTGTTATAGGATCAAGCCTTACGGGCAATTAGTATCAGTTAGCTTAACGCATTACTGCGCTTCCACACCTGACCTATCAACGTCCTGGTCTTGAACGACCCTTCAAGGGGCTCGAAGCCCCGGGGATATCTCATCTTAAGGCGAGTTTCCCGCTTAGATGCTTTCAGCGGTTATCTCTTCCGAACATAGCTACCCGGCGATGCCACTGGCGTGACAACCGGTACACCAGAGGTTCGTCCACTCCGGTCCTCTCGTACTAGGAGCAGCCCCCTTCAAATATCCAGCGCCCACGGCAGATAGGGACCAAACTGTCTCACGACGTTTTAAACCCAGCTCACGTACCTCTTTAAATGGCGAACAGCCATACCCTTGGGACCGGCTACAGCCCCAGGATGAGATGAGCCGACATCGAGGTGCCAAACACCGCCGTCGATATGAACTCTTGGGCGGTATCAGCCTGTTATCCCCAGAGTACCTTTTATCCGTTGAGCGATGGCCCTTCCATACAGAACCACCGGATCACTATGACCTGCTTTCGCACCTGTTCGACTTGTCAGTCTCACAGTCAAGCACGCTTATGCCATTGCACTATCAGCACGATTTCCGACCGTACCTAGCGTACCTTCGTACTCCTCCGTTACACTTTGGGAGGAGACCGCCCCAGTCAAACTGCCTACCATGCACTGTCCCCGGTCCGGATAACGGACCCAGGTTAGAACCTCAAACAGATCAGGGTGGTATTTCAAGGTTGGCTCCACGCAAACTGGCGTTCACGCTTCAAAGCCTCCCACCTATCCTACACAGACCGGTTCAAAGTCCAATGCAAAGCTACAGTAAAGGTTCATGGGGTCTTTCCGTCTAGCCGCGGGGAGATTGCATCATCACAAACACTTCAACTTCGCTGAGTCTCGGGAGGAGACAGTGTGGCCATCGTTACGCCATTCGTGCAGGTCGGAACTTACCCGACAAGGAATTTCGCTACCTTAGGACCGTTATAGTTACGGCCGCCGTTTACCGGGACTTCAATCAGGAGCTTGCACCCCATCATTTAATCTTCCGGCACCGGGCAGGCGTCACACCCTATACGTCCACTTTCGTGTTTGCAGAGTGCTGTGTTTTTATTAAACAGTCGCAGCCACCAGTTTATTGCAACCCCTTCACCCTCTGCCCGCAGGGGCATCAAGCTACAGGGGCGTACCTTATCCCGAAGTTACGGTACCAATTTGCCGAGTTCCTTCTCCCGAGTTCTCTCAAGCGCCTTAGAATACTCATCTCGCCCACCTGTGTCGGTTTGCGGTACGGTCACTGTCAAACTGAAGCTTAGAGGCTTTTCCTGGAACCACTTCCGATTGCTTCTTCACCGAAGTGAATGGCCTCGCACCCTTGAATTCCGCGCCCGGATTTGCCAAAGCGCCTTCTCCAATGCAAGGACCGGGACGTCCAACACCCGGACAACCTTCCGCGATCCGTCCCCCCATCGCATTTGACAATGGTGCAGGAATATTGACCTGCTTCCCATCAGCTACGCATTTCTGCCTCGCCTTAGGGGCCGACTCACCCTACGCCGATGAACGTTGCGTAGGAAACCTTGGGCTTACGGCGAGGGGGCTTTTCACCCCCTTTATCGCTACTCATGTCAGCATTCGCACTTCCGATACCTCCAGCACACTTTCCAGTGCACCTTCGCAGGCTTACGGAACGCTCTCCTACCATGCATATAAATATGCATCCGCAGCTTCGGTATATTGCTTAGCCCCGTTACATCTTCCGCGCAGGACGACTCGATCAGTGAGCTATTACGCTTTCTTTAAAGGATGGCTGCTTCTAAGCCAACCTCCTGACTGTTTTAGCCTTCCCACTTCGTTTCCCACTTAGCAATATTTGGGGACCTTAGCTGGCGGTCTGGGTTGTTTCCCTCTTGACACCGGACGTTAGCACCCGATGTCTGTCTCCCGTGATTGCACTCTTCGGTATTCGGAGTTTGCTATGGCGTAGTAATCCGCAATGGACCCCACAACCATGACAGTGCTCTACCCCCGAAGGTGATACACGAGGCACTACCTAAATAGTTTTCGGAGAGAACCAGCTATTTCCAGGTTTGTTTAGCCTTTCACCCCTATCCACAGCTCATCCCCTAACTTTTCAACGTTAGTGGGTTCGGACCTCCAGTACGTGTTACCGCACCTTCATCCTGGCCATGGATAGATCACCTGGTTTCGGGTCTACACCCAGCGACTGAAATCGCCCTGTTCGGACTCGCTTTCGCTACGCCTGCCCTAATCGGTTAAGCTTGCCACTGAATGTAAGTCGCTGACCCATTATACAAAAGGTACGCCGTCACCCCCTTGCGAAGGCTCCGACTGTTTGTATGCATGCGGTTTCAGGATCTGTTTCACTCCCCTCCCGGGGTTCTTTTCGCCTTTCCCTCACGGTACTGGTTCACTATCGGTCGATCACGAGTATTTAGCCTTGGAGGATGGTCCCCCCATCTTCAGACAGGATTTCACGTGTCCCGCCCTACTTCTCGTACACCCAGTTCTTCCTCGCTGTTTTCGTCTACAGGGCTATCACCTGCTATGGCCGCACTTTCCAGAGCGTTCGACTAACAATGAAGATAAAGAGTACAGGCTGCTCCCATTTCGCTCGCCACTACTCTGGGAATCTCGGTTGATTTCTTTTCCTGCGGCTACTTAGATGTTTCAGTTCGCCGCGTTCGCTTCGCGTAACCTATGTATTCAGTTACGGATGACCCATTCGGGCCGGGTTTCCCCATTCGGACATCTACGGATCAAAGCTCGTTTGCCAGCTCCCCGTAGCTTTTCGCAGGCTACCGCGTCCTTCATCGCCTGTGATCGCCAAGGCATCCACCACATGCACTTGTTCGCTTGACCCTATAACGGGTGCGTCTCGGCCGCATTCACTGGGAATCCGGCGTGATCCACATCGCTACAGGTTGAGTATTCGTGTTGCGCCGTATTCCAAAGCAATCTTTCGATCACTTAAAAATACATTGATACAATCACAACCCTGATTCACCTACTCACGCACCCATCTCGAGGCACGCTTTCGTGAATCTCTTTACTACTTCTTCCTGATTGTTAAAGAACGACAGCCGATAGCGCAGTTACCATCACCACGTATCGCTCTGACTGGCTCAATCGCCAATGCATAACGCTCGGTGAATACCGAACACTAGGCATTGAGGATTGGTGGAGGATGACGGGATCGAACCGACGACCCCCTGCTTGCAAAGCAGGTGCTCTCCCAGCTGAGCTAATCCCCCCGGTCATGCACAGAACAGCATCTGCTTTCCATCCCCGGGGGTCTCACCGGTCAGCCACCGCAGAATCAGTGGTGGGTCTGGATGGATTCGAACCATCGACCCCCGCCTTATCAAGACGGTGCTCTAACCGGCTGAGCTACAGACCCCTGAGTCTGTCTGCGTATGCTGTGCATGTGTGTCTTCAAAGTTCACAGCCGATAAGCGTGAGCGCTTGGTGCGTCGCCTGACGCATAAGCTCTGGAAAGGAGGTGATCCAGCCGCACCTTCCGATACGGCTACCTTGTTACGACTTCACCCCAGTCATGAATCCTACCGTGGTGACCGTCCTCCTTGCGGTTAGACTAGCCACTTCTGGTAAAACCCACTCCCATGGTGTGACGGGCGGTGTGTACAAGACCCGGGAACGTATTCACCGCGGCATGCTGATCCGCGATTACTAGCGATTCCAGCTTCACGCACCCGAGTTGCAGAGTGCGATCCGGACTACGATCGGTTTTCTGGGATTGGCTCCACCTCGCGGCTTGGCAACCCTCTGTTCCGACCATTGTATGACGTGTGAAGCCCTACCCATAAGGGCCATGAGGACTTGACGTCATCCCCACCTTCCTCCGGTTTGTCACCGGCAGTCTCCCTGGAGTGCTCTTGCGTAGCAACTAGGGACAAGGGTTGCGCTCGTTGCGGGACTTAACCCAACATCTCACGACACGAGCTGACGACAGCCATGCAGCACCTGTGTTATGGCTCCCTTTCGGGCACATCCACCTCTCGGCAGACTTCCATACATGTCAAGGGTAGGTAAGGTTTTTCGCGTTGCATCGAATTAATCCACATCATCCACCGCTTGTGCGGGTCCCCGTCAATTCCTTTGAGTTTTAATCTTGCGACCGTACTCCCCAGGCGGTCAACTTCACGCGTTAGCTACGTTACCAAGCCAATGAAGGCCCGACAACCAGTTGACATCGTTTAGGGCGTGGACTACCAGGGTATCTAATCCTGTTTGCTCCCCACGCTTTCGTGCATGAGCGTCAGTATTGGCCCAGGGGGCTGCCTTCGCCATCGGTATTCCTCCACATCTCTACGCATTTCACTGCTACACGTGGAATTCTACCCCCCTCTGCCATACTCTAGCCCGCCAGTCACAAATGCAGTTCCCAGGTTAAGCCCGGGGATTTCACATCTGTCTTAGCGAACCGCCTGCGCACGCTTTACGCCCAGTAATTCCGATTAACGCTTGCACCCTACGTATTACCGCGGCTGCTGGCACGTAGTTAGCCGGTGCTTATTCTTCCGGTACCGTCATCCGCCACAGGTATTAACCACAGCGTTTTCTTTCCGGACAAAAGTGCTTTACAACCCGAAGGCCTTCTTCACACACGCGGCATTGCTGGATCAGGCTTGCGCCCATTGTCCAAAATTCCCCACTGCTGCCTCCCGTAGGAGTCTGGGCCGTGTCTCAGTCCCAGTGTGGCTGGTCGTCCTCTCAGACCAGCTACAGATCGTCGCCTTGGTAGGCCTTTACCCCACCAACTAGCTAATCTGCCATCGGCCGCCCCTGTAGCACGAGGTCCCGAAGGATCCCCCGCTTTCCTCCGCAGAGCGTATGCGGTATTAATCCGGCTTTCGCCGGGCTATCCCCCACTACAGGACACGTTCCGATGTATTACTCACCCGTTCGCCACTCGCCACCAGGGTTGCCCCCGTGCTGCCGTTCGACTTGCATGTGTAAGGCATGCCGCCAGCGTTCAATCTGAGCCAGGATCAAACTCTTCAGTTCAAACCTGTTACTGTTTCTCGGGCTCTTTCGAACCCGGTCGCTCACTCAACGTACTGACGAATGATCCTTCCATCTCTCGATGAAAAAACCTTCCTTTCATTACTGTGTGAGACCTGATACTTTCGCCTCACCCGGCCCCGTAAGACCCGGTGTGCGCCAGCGCATCAAGCGCCCACACTTATCGGCTGTTAGTTTTTAAAGATCAGTTACGCATCCACGAGCGCGCTGCACCGGATGACTACCTTCGCCACCCCCTGCACCGCTTCGTTTCTGCGCCCGCTGCATCAGCAGCAAAGAAGCGAGATTATGAAGAACGATCGACGTGCCGTCAACCCCCTACCTTGAATTTTCTTTTGACCACCGCCCCTTTAACGCGACAAACATGCGCCTCATATAGATAGCAGGCTGGGCCGCGACCATCTGAATGTGTGACGCTGACCGTGTTCCTCTATATAGTGAGGGGCATGTGAATGACGAAGGCGCACGTCGATGCATCCCTCCCACACCGAGCGTTCCGCGCTGCATCGCGCGTCCGGAGCCCACCTGCGACAAGTTCGCGCAACGATTTGATGTGCGCACAATGCGCGCGAACGCGCAACGTCGTATATAATGCGAGCCGCGCGAATTTCGCGCATTTCTATCGGCCCGCTTCGAGCGGGCTCATCTTTTTTGCTCCCCAGAGCACAAGCCAAACAACCGCGTTGAGTCACTCAGGTGATGTTGAGCCATGCTCGAAACGCCTGACGGTAGCGTCTTGCGTCTCATAGCGAAGCCTCTAGAGGAGAATACGTGAACCCTTTTGATCGCGAAGATTCGCAACACGAAACCGCCAGCTTCACTGCCAAGGCACCGGGCCGTACCGCCAAAGGCAAGGGAGCGGGCAAAGCAATCCCCGTGGCAGCAGAACTGCCGCCGCAGCAGGCCGAAGAGCGTCAGCGCCAGATGCGCGCGCTCATCCAGTTGGGTAAGGAGCAAGGCTACCTGACCCATGCGCAGATCAATGACCACTTGCCCGACAACTTCGCGCAAACGGCGGCGATCGACAGCATTGTCAGCGCGTTCAATGACATGGGCGTGCAGGTCTACGAGCAGGCGCCGGACGCGGAAACGCTGCTGCTGAACTCGAACACCCCCGCCGTCGTGTCGGACGATCAGGCCGACGAGGAAACCGAAGTCGCGCTCTCCACAGTGGACTCGGAATTCGGCCGCACGACCGACCCGGTCCGCATGTACATGCGCGAAATGGGCGCCACCGAACTGCTGACCCGTGCGGGCGAAATTGCGATTGCCAAGCGCATCGAAGACGGCCTTCACGAAATGGTTCAGGCAATTGCCGCGTGCCCGCTCGCGATTTCCGCAATTCTGGCAAGCGCGCAGCAGGTGGCGGACGGCGAGTTGCGCATCGACGAACTGGTCGACGGTCTGAATGAAGACACGGTCGCCGCGGAAGAAGAAACCGTCAGCGCCGACGCTGCGGCAGACGAAGACACCGACGCCGACGAAGAAGACGACAGCGAGAGCGACGACGACGTCGGCCCGGCCGACTCATCGGCGGCGGACGAAGCGCGTCTGAAGCAGCTCACGAGCGACTGCCTCGAAATCTTCGCCCAGGTCGGCATGCTGTATGACCAGATGAACGCGTCGCACACGCGCGGCGACGTCACGTCGAAAGCGTATCAACGCGCTCGCGAAGAGATTCAGCAGCATCTGGCCAAGATCCGCTTTACGGCACGCACCATCGACCGCCTGTGCGGCGACGTGCAGCATCAGGTGGCGCAGGTTCGTGCAATCGAGCGCAACATCATGCAGATCGTCGTCACGAAGAGCGGCATGCCGCGCGAGAAGTTCATCGAATCGTTTTCGGGTCACGAGGCCGAACTCTCGTGGACAGAGCGCGCAGCGCGCGGCAACACGCCGTATGGCGCGGCGCTCGAGCGTCACCTGCCGGCCATTCAGTCCGAACAGCAGAAGCTGATCGACATTGAAGCCACCGTGTCGCTTCCGCTCAAGCACCTGAAAGAGATCAACCGCCAGATGGTGGCGGCGGAATCGAAAATGCGCAAGGCGAAGAGCGAAATGATCGAGGCGAATCTGCGTCTCGTGATCTCGATCGCCAAGAAATACGTGAACCGCGGCATGCTGTTCCTCGACCTCATCCAGGAAGGCAACATCGGCCTGATGAAAGCCGTGGACAAGTTTGAATACCGTCGCGGCTGGAAGTTTTCCACGTACGCCACGTGGTGGGTTCGCCAGGCTGTCACGCGTTCGCTCGCCGACCAGGCGCGCACGATCCGCGTGCCGGTGCACATGATCGAAACGATCAACAAGCTCAACCGCATTTCGCGCGAGATCCTCCAGCAAACAGGTCAGGAAGCGCATCCGTCCGTGCTCGCGGAACGCATGGAACTGTCGGAAGAGAAAGTGCGCGGCATTCTGAAAATCGCCAAGCAGCCGGTGTCGATGGAAACGCCGGTCGGCGACGACGGCGATGCCACGCTCGGCGACATGATCGAAGACTCGGCGGCTTCGTCGCCGGCGGATGCCGCGATGCAAGCCGACTTGCGCGCCGCCATCGACGACGCGCTCGACTCGCTGTCCCCGCGCGAAGCCAAGGTGCTGCGCATGCGCTACGGCATCAACACGAAGTCGGACCACACGCTCGAAGAAGTGGGCAAGCAGTTCGACGTCACACGTGAGCGGATTCGCCAGATCGAGAGCAAGGCTATGCGCAAGCTAATGCATCCGAGCCGCGCGGATCGCCTGAAGTCGTTCCTCGACCGTTAAACAGTACGACGCCTGACCAGGCTGGACGAAGGGCCCGACGTGCTTCGCGCACGTCGGGCCCTTCGCTTTTTCTGCGCGTTATCGGGCCGGCGGAATCAGCGATCAACCATCGGCATCAGGCAAGCAGTGTAATGATCCCGCCGAGGCTGATACTCGCCGCTACCCAGCGCCCCGCCGTATGGAACGCTGACGGATCCCGTCGGCTGCGGCGGTTAAGACTTGAGCGCGGGTAAAAAGCGGCAAGCACCCCGCGTAACTTTCGCCAGTAACGCTCCCGGCGAATGCAAAGCGGGCTCCGTGGCACCGACGAAAACGTGAATGCGTGACCAGCGGCGCCGATGGCGAGGCCACCGGATGGCGGCGACCATTCCTCGACGTTGGGCATAGTCGTTGCGGCAACCGGGTATGCTTTCCTGAAGGAGCACATCATGACCTTGCTCGACCCTCAAAAGCCCGCACCGGCGGCCACCCAAGGCGCAAATATAGTTGGTACGGGCGTCGGCGCAGGGCCCGGGCCGGACGTCATGGCGGCCGCTACGCTCGACGGCAATAAAGTGATGTCGTCCGACGGCGAACACGTCGGCAAGATTTCCGACATCATGCTCGACGTGCGCGGCGGCCGGATTGCCTATGCGGTGTTGTCAAGCGGCGGTTTTCTCGGCGTCGGCGACACGCTGCACGCAATTCCGTGGAGCGCGCTGACACTCGACACCGATGACCGATGTTTCGTCCTCGACGCACCTGCCGAGCGGATCAAGAGCGCGCCGGGCTTCGACAAGGAGCACTGGCCGGCGATGGCCGACGCGCAATGGGGTGCATCGGTATATGAGTACTACAATCGCACGCCGTACTGGAACGCGACACGCGACATTGTCGAAGAACGCGACGTCGATCCGAATCTCTGAACGCAACGCGCTCTGAAAAAGGGCGCAGCATGAGCGATGCTGCGCCCGTCTCGGTAAGTCAGTCAGACAGTCGCAACCATTTTCAGGTCTTGTCTCCGACTGACCGGCTACCCACTGCGTCCAGCTTCGCCTGTAGCTCCTGTTTGCGCGCCGCGATCTTCTTGCCGAGCGCGATGAGGTCGCATTTCGTACGCCGCAGTTCCGGGAACAGTTCCTCCTCTTCCTCTTCGACGTGATGCTGGACCATTTCCGACATCACCTTGAAAGTCGCATCAAACCCTTTGTCGCCGGCCTTCATCGTCTCGAACTTCGCAATCAATGTCTTGACGAGGTAATGTTCGATATAGGCCTCGTCGACGTCGAGCTTGTCGTCGTCCGGCAAAGCTTCCTGCGCGGCGGGATAAAGCAACTCTTCCTCGATGATCGCGTGCATGGTCAGCTGCTCGCAAGCGCGCTGCACAAGCGCGGCTTTGGCTTCCAGGTCGTCATCCCCGGCCCGCTTGAACGCGTCGAACAGTTTTTCCACCGCACGGTGGTCGGCTTCGAGCAACGCCAACGCGTCCTGCGTGCCGTCTGCCGGCATTGCCGGTTGTTTCTCGATGGTTTCAGCTTGAGCCATAACAGTTCTCCCTTGGGGGTTCATTCGGTTTGGCGAGTCCCGTCCGTTGATGGCGTTCACTCGCATGAAACGGCTATCGCAAGCGCCGTTCCGCACTCAGGCAATCCGCGTCTAACGCTAAAACCGGGCCGCAAGAGAGACGAAAACCCGCCATCCCATTTGTCCACAGAAATTGTTTGCAAGCCTGTGGATATCTTGCGCAAGACTGACTCAACTCCTTGAGCCAATTGACATTGCCCGTGCTGCCCGCACTTGCCCTGGGCATCTCGAAAAGTCTCGCCAGCGTCAGTCCGGCGCGACACGGTCGCCATGCCAGCCGTGCGCGCCGTCAGGCGAGACGACATGCAGACCCTGGACAGCGCCGTAAGTGTCTTATGCGAGCACTACGCGTAGTTTGTGCTGCGGCGTGCCGAAATAGATGTCGTAGCGCGGACGACTAAACCACGTTTTTTTCCACGATCGGACGGTTTTCCAGCACGCGCGAAAAGCTCAGCGAACTCAGATCGAGCGACGTGTAACGCCCATGCAGGATGAGTTCGCTGATGCCGCGGCCCGTGGCCGGACCCTGTTGCAAGCCGTGGCCGCTGAAACCATTCGCGAACAGACAGTTATCGACTTCCGGGTGATGGCCGATGATCGCGTTCTGGTCGAGCACGTTGTACTCGTAATAGCCCGACCAGCAGTTCTGCACGCGCAGCGCTTCGAATTGCGGCACGCGATGCGCAAGCGTCGGCCAGATCATGTCCTCGAAGAGCGCATGATCGACCTCATCGAGCGGCAGATCGTTCGGGTCGTTATCCGCCGAAGGCGACGTGCCGCAAATGAACGAATGACCTTCGGGCCGGAAATAAACGCCGCTTGGATCGATCAGCAGCGGACAACCATCGAGGCGGCCCGGCGACGTGACATTGAAAATGCTGCGGCGTCGCGCGTACACCGGCAGGTCGATTCCCACCATCTGCGCCACATGACGCGACCACGCGCCGGCCGCGTTGACTACGACATCACATGGATACGCGTCGCCGCTCATGGTGTGAACCTGAGTCACGCGCCGGCCGTCGCGAAGCAGCGCGGTAACGTGATCCGCAACATAATGCGCGCCGAGCGACTGCGCCTTTTTGCGCAGCGCCTGCACGAGTCCGTAACCGTCGAACCAGCCCTCGCCGCTCTCGCCGTAAGCGCCGGCCGCGAGGTCTTCGGTGTTCAGCCAAGGGAAGCGCGCGCGCAGCGCGGCCTGCTCGAGCAGACTGATGTCCGCACCAAGACTTCTTTGCAGCGCGTGATTTTCGCGCAGCGTGGCTTCACCGGCGCGCGTCGCGAGGAACAGATAGCCGCCTTCGTGAAGATCGATGGAGGGTTGCGTGCCGTTGATTTCCAGCCGCTCGCCGATCGTGCGCAAGAACTCGATGCCGAACAGCGACATCTGAATGGACAGCGGCGTGGAAAATTGCTGCCGGATGGATGCCGCGGACAAAGCCGACGACGAGCGCGCATAAGTTGGATCACGCTCGATCACGGTCACGCCGACTGTTGGATCAGCCAGCCGCAAGAAATACGCAATCGAACTGCCGATTACCCCACCGCCGACGATCACGACTTTCGAACTCACGCCTTACCCCATGAATTACGTGGCTGCTCGGCACGGCAGGCGCCGTCACGGCATTGCCGAAGATGTTGCGTCTATCCTGCAGCGCGGCGCGCGATGATGCCGCGCGTTCACGCCCGGAGGCGCGAGCGGCGTCGCGTCAGTCGATATTGAAGTCGATGCCCTGCGCGAGCGGCAGCGCCGACGAATAGTTCACGGTGTTCGTCGCACGCCGCATATACGCTTTCCACGCGTCCGAGCCTGACTCGCGACCGCCGCCGGTTTCCTTCTCGCCACCAAACGCGCCGCCGATCTCCGCGCCGCTCGGTCCGATGTTCACGTTGGCGATGCCGCAATCGCTGCCCGAGTCGGACAGGAAACGCTCGGCTTCGCGCAGGTCTGTCGTGAACACGCACGAGGACAAACCATGAACGGCTGCATTGTTTGCTTCGATAGCGTCCGCGAAGTCCGAGTAGCGCAGCACGTACAGGATCGGCGCAAACGTCTCCTTCAACACGACAGCAGTCTGCGACGGCATTTCGACGATTGCCGGACGCACATAATGGCCGCCCTCGTAGCCTTTCACCTCGACGCGCTCACCGCCGAACACCTTGCCGCCTTCGCTCGCAGCCTGCTGCAATGCCTCCTGCATGCGTGCGTACGACTGCCTGTCGATCAGCGGACCCATCAGCGTGCCCTTTTCGAGCGGGTTGCCGATCGGCACCTTGCTGTACAACTGCTTGAGCCGTTCGACGGTCTTGTCGTACACGCTTTCATGTACGAACAGACGCCGCAGCGACGTGCAGCGCTGACCCGCAGTGCCGACCGCCGAGAACAGAATGCCGCGCATCGCGAGTTCGTGATCCGCCGTTTGCGTGACGATGCCCGCGTTATTGCCGCCGAGTTCGAGCAGCGAGCGGCCAAAGCGCTTCGCCACTTCCGCGCCGACCGTGCGGCCCATTTCCGTGCTACCCGTCGCGCTGACGATCGATGCACGCGGATCGGCCACCAGTTTGGCGCCGACATCGCGGCCACCGTTGATCAACGCAGTCAGGCCGGCCGGTGCGTCGCCGAATTCCTTTAACGCTTCGTTGAGAATCTGATTGACGGCGAGCGCCGTCAGCGGCGTTTTCTCCGACGGCTTCCAGATCACCGCATTGCCGCAGACCAGCGCAAGCGCCGCGTTCCACGACCAGACCGCCGCCGGAAAATTGAATGCGGAGATCACGACGCACGTGCCGAGCGGATGCCACGTTTCGGCCATCCGATGACCGGGTCTTTCCGACGCGATAGTCAGGCCGTACAACTGCCGGGACAAGCCGACCGCGAAGTCGCAGATGTCGATCATCTCCTGCACTTCGCCCATCCCTTCCTGGAGGATCTTGCCGGTTTCGAGCGTGATGATGCTACCAAGCGCGTGCTTCTTTTCCCGCAGACGGTTGCCGAGCAGACGCACCAGTTCGCCGCGCCGCGGCGCAGGAACATTGCGCCAGGTGATGTATGCCTCTTGCGCGCGAGCAAGCGCCGCGTCGACTTCCGCCACCGTATTGCTCGCAACGCGGCCGATGAGGCCGCCCGTAATTGGCGAATGAACCGCGATGTCGCCGGCTTGTGCCGCGTGCGCGATACCGAGGTCCGCGAGGATGGTGGAAGCGTCCATGGAAAATCCCTTTTTATTTCCGATGCGAAACAAGAGTCGCTTCGGAAACTATACACGCCAGGTTTTATGGCGACAAGGCCGCCTCCCACAGTAGTAATTCAGCGTTCAGCGGTCAGCAGTTTCCGATTGGAAATCTTCGCGCATGACATCTTCGACCGTCGGCAGGCCTGGACAGAAGCGAAACTCTGGCGAGATACAGGAACGCCCGTAAGCGTTGAAACTCGTGCCGAGTCCAGTCGACGAGACGATCCGGCCATACGCCGTTCTTCGCACCGAGGCGCGTGGCATGCCGTTTGCTTAAAAGAGCCGCTTCGACAGAGGAAGGACGCCTTTTAGGCTGGCCATGCTGTCCTGAGCGATGCAAAAAATGCGTCGCCACATTCGATATTTTTCAGGTTAAGCAATATGAGTCGCGTTTTACTGGTAGATGATCAACCCGAAGCACTGTCCGCACTGCGCGCGGTGCTCGTTGGCCGGGGTTATACAGTGACCACGGCAGCCGACGGCGCCGAGGCATTCGAGAGATTGCAGCGCACGCGCGTTAGCGCCGTGGTGTGCGATTGGCGCATGCCCAATATGGACGGCGCCGAATTGATTGAATCGATGCAGGCGCAAAGCGAACTGGCCTCGGTGCCGGTGATCCTGACGAGCGGCAGCGGCGATGCGCCGTCGCTGCCTGTCAAAGGCTTTCTGCGCAAGCCGTTCGCACTGGACAAACTGCTGTCGCTTCTCGCCGAATGCGAAACCGGCGCGATGACCCGCGCCACTTGCTAAACAGCGGTTTTCAGACGCTGTGAGCGTCGGATGGCCATTCTGCCGTTCACTCCTGAATTGCATTGCGCACCGGGAGAGGGCATGGAGCCGGCAAGCTGCGCACGGCAACGAGCGCCGCTGTTCATGGAGCCCATCGCGTTCACGGCATTGATGGCACGCCTGTCACCGTGCACAAAGACAAACGTTACAGCATCAGGCCAGTGCGGCCGTCGCGCTCATCGTCAGATAGCCCTCATGATCCTTTGCCCATAGTTCGACGGTCTTGCCATCCGCTGACGGTTTCCCGCACACCGTCAGCGGATGGCCGGCAAACGTGGGCCGCTGCGCTCGAAAGGCGAAACTCGTGACTGTCGCATCAGGCCGCTTACGGCGCACCAGATCGACGAGCAGCGTCGCAATCAGCGGACCGTGGACGATCAGCCCCGGATAGCCTTCCACCTGCGTCACATACGGATAGTCGTAATGGATGCGATGCCCGTTGAACGTCAGCGCCGAGTAACGGAACAGCATGACGGCGTCCGCGTCGATCGTGCGGTGCCACGTTTCGTCCATTGGCGCGGGCACGTGCCTCGGCGGCTGCGCATCTTCCTGCGGCGCGTCGCGATAGACGATGTCATGCTCTTCCTCGATCTTCAGTTCGCCGCCGGCTTCGATCGTATGTTGCACAGTGACGAACACGAGGCGCCCTGAACGGCCGGTCTTGTCTTCGATATTGGCGATTGTCGACGTTCGCGTCGCGTGCTCGCCGACGTGCAGCGGCGCGTGAAATGTCAGACGCCCACCTGCCCACATGCGGCGCGGCAATGGTACGGGCGGCAGGAAGCCACCGCGCTTGGGATGCCCATCCGGCCCGGCCTCGGACAACGGCGAAATGGGCAAAAAGTAAAGCCAGTGCCACAGCGGCGGCACAACATGGCCGCTTTCGTTGCGATCGAGCGTAGCAGCCATCGCTTTTAACGGAAACGCGGTGATGTCGTCTTCCGTTAGCTCTTCCTTGTCGAGCCAGTCGTCGAGGTTCTGCGGGAAAGCGGACATGGGCACAGTCTCCAGGTAGCGGTTCGGGCACGAAAACGTCATCACTATGAACCGCACTTTGCCTTGTTTGTGAAGTTCGTGCGGCCTCGCGGTAATCGATGCGCGCGCTGCGCCTGAAGAATGGCGCAGCAAGAGTCGGGGTGTGAGACACGGCGCACGTCTCTACACTGGGGGCATCGCACAATCAGGGTTTATGGAGACGCTTGATGACTACGGTTGCCACACAAGACGCGCCGGCGGTTGCGCAGCGCGTGGCTGAGATCGACTGGTTCCACGCCGAAGACGAACTGAACAGCTACGGCTGTGCAGTGCTCCCAACGCTGCTACGCGCCGACGAATGCGACACGCTCGCCGCCCTCTATCCATGCGATACGCTGTACCGCAGCCGCGTGGTGATGGCGCGGCACGGCTTTGGCCGCGGCGAGTACAAGTACTTTGCCTATCCGCTGCCGCCGCTGATTGCGGACCTACGCGGCGCGCTCTATCCGCATCTCGCGCCGATCGCGAATCGCTGGAACGAGGTGATGGGGATTGACATCCGCTATCCGGCGACGCACGAGGCGTTCATCGCGCGCTGCCACGCTGCTGGGCAGACACGCCCAACGCCGCTGATCCTCCAGTACGCCACTGACGATTACAACTGTCTGCATCAGGATCTGTATGGCGAGCACGTGTTTCCACTACAGGTCGCGATTTTGCTGTCCGAGCCGGGCAAGGACTTCACCGGCGGCGAATTCGTCATGACGGGGCAGCGTCCGCGGATGCAGTCGCGCACCGAGGTCGTGCCGCTTGGCAAGGGCGACGCAGTGGTGTTCGCCGTGCATCAACGGCCGGTGCAGGGCACGCGCGGACCTTACCGCGTGACTATGCGGCACGGCGTAAGCCGGCTGCGTTCCGGCCACCGGCACACCGTCGGCGTGATTTTTCATGACGCGACGTGACGCGTTTCTCAAATCGCAATGTGCTCAGTGCTGACGCGCCACGATGGCCTAAAGCCTGATGCCTGAGGCCTGATGCCTGATGCCTGATGCCTGATGCCTGATGCCTATAAGGCTAATGCCCGGTGCCGAGGCTTGGGGCTTGGTGCCTGATGCCGACCCAAGCCCGATGCCAGCCTGGTACACGACACCGTTGAGCGCGGCCTGATGCCCGTTGCACGGCTGAAATCCGCTCCGCCCTCTGCTGCATCGCCGCAAAAATTGGGACAAGGCTAATTTTGACCCGGTATCATCCGGGAAAACCCGAACCCGCCGGAGACGCTGCGCCACCCTTGCAGCACCCTCGGCGTGTCTGTTCGTTGTGTTATCGCCCGTCGTCGGACGGTGCGTTCAGCCGGTGATCCCGGCGCGAACGCACAGCTCGACGATATGAAGGTGGCGGGCCAGCGCCCGCCCTGCCGCGATCGGCCAAAAGCCGGTGGCGGCCATTTTGCCTGGACATCATCGATCATGATTGCTGCCGCGTTTTCGCGCGTCACCGACCGCCTGCTGGTTACCGACCCAGGCCTCGTGCGTCTTCATAACGCCCTACGCGTTGCACTTGCCGTGTTGCTGACCGGCATGGTCACGATTGCGTGGGCCGTCTCCCGTCATCAGCCCGTCACGCTCGTCGCTCCTGCGATCCTGTTCGCCATGGTCGCGCCGTTGTTCGTGCGCGAAGCGAAGCGCCGCGCATGGTTCACCACGCTCGTGTGCCTCTACGCCTGCGCGTGCGCGTGCTTCGCCGCGGCGAGTCTGCTTAGCCGCAACGCGCTGTCCGGCGATGCGGGCTTTCTGGTCGTGATGTTCGTCGGCATGTTGTGCCAGGCGTGCGGGCCGCGAGCGCTCGGTTGCGCAATGCTCGGCGTGGTGTGCTTCTACCTCGGCCTGTATCTGCATCCTGCCGCGACGCATCTCGCGCAAGCGCTGCTTCTGTCCGTCGTCGGGCCGGCCATGGTCGCGCTGGTCGGCCGTGTGCTCGTACCGGCGCGTGCCGCTGTCAGTCTCCGGCTTGCCGTGCATACGGTGACGCTGCGTGCGTCGCGCGTGTTGCAATCGCCAAACGCCGCGCATCTGTCTGCGCTGAATGAAGCGGCGCTTTCGCTCGAGGAGCAACTCGCGCTCCTCAATCATCCCAAAACCGACACGATTCGTGAGCGGATCGTCGAAGTGGAAGTCGCCGCGGGGCAGCATGCGTTCGCGTCATCGCCGGCAAACAGCGGCGCGCAAGCGACGACGGACGCATTGCGACACGCGATTGCGCGGCTAGCAAAGATGGCGTACCGGCGCGACATGCAACGAGCGCTGTCGGGTGCCGAGGCGAACAGCGTCGCGCTCACCGCAGCGCAGCGTCTCGCCGATCTGCGCGGCAAGCTGTGCTGGCTGCCCGCAACGCGCGCCACGACGGCCGCGTTTCTTGCGATGCTGATTGGCCACTCGCTCTCTCCCGAACGCTGGTTCTGGGCCGTGATCACAACCTTTGTGGTCTTTCTCGGTACGCGGTCGCGCGCGGATACGGTCTATCGCGGCGCGCAGCGAATGGCAGGCACCGTGGGCGGCGCACTGGTCAGCGTGTTGCTGGTTGCGCCGCTGCACGATTCGCCGCTTCTGCTCGTGGCTGCCATGGTGCTGTGCGTCTTCGGGTGGGCCTACTTCATCCTGAGCGCGTACGCGCCCGGCGTGTTTTTTATCACCGTGCTGGTCGGGCTCGTGTACGGCGAGTTGGGCTTTGCGATGGGGCCGCTCGTCGAATTGCGGATCGAAGAAGTGCTGGTGGGCTGCGTCGTGTCGTTCGCCGTGGCAATCCTGATGATGCCGCTCGCGACGACCCGCCACGTCGAGACGCGCCTTGGCGCGGTGCTCGCTGCATTGCGCGACGTGGTGCGGCTCGCGGGATCGACGGAGCACGCGCAAGTCTCCGGCACCGATACCCACACCGACACCAGGCCTGCCATGCGCAGGCTCGATCGCAGCTGGCACGATTTGCGACTTGCGTTGCGGCCGCTGCAGACGCAGCGCGTGGTGGTGTGGAATCCGGACGTGGAGCTCGCGACAGGGTCGCTGCTGTGCTGTCTGCACTGGGCGCGAGTGCTGAGCGATCCGACGCGGCGCGAAGCACCTGGCGAAGTTCGCGCGCTCAACGCTGCGGCGGTGAGCGCTGCACACAGGAAACCGATCGTGGCGCGACTGGATGCGCTGATTGCGCGCTATAGCGGCGTGGTTGCAGCGTCCGGGCTCGACGCGTCCTCGAGTTCGACCGCGACCGCACTCGATGCCGATGCCGTCAAGGCACCTGCGCTCGCGCAACTGGATGGCGCAGTCGCGCAGTTGTTCGAGCGGCTCACGCAGCCGGTGGGACCGCGCCGGCGGATGTGGCTTGGGTGGGGTGTGCGAGGAAAGGGTGTTTGACCCAGCGTTTTGACGGAGGTTGAGTTACCCACAGAAATTGTCCATAAACCTGGACAACCCACCCACAACCGTCCCAACTACTTGACGCCAAAGCGTTCATCGACGGTGCGCAACGAACGCGACGCCCCAGTGAGGCGCCGCGTCACACCCGTCAACCCGAAGCCCGCATCACACCGACCGCGCCACCTCACGTCTCGCGCTCAGCGTGGCGCGTTGCGCGCGCTCGACCAGCGCACCGAACAGCAGACCGATGGTCGTCCACATGATGACCTGCATGCCGATCGCCGCCACGCGGAATTTCCACAGCAGCACCGCCGGGAAAGCCTCCGGCACTTCGTTGATCGCCGGCATCGACAGCTGCACGGCTGCAATGATCACGACGAACACCAGACCCGCGATGATGGAGCCGTTCCACAAGCCGAATTGCGCCGCCAGAGGCCGACGCACCTTGAGCGAGAACACCATCGCCGCAACCGATATCGCGATCATCAGGAAGAAAAGCCCGGTACGGGCGCCGATCGTATCGGGGTCCCCGACGGAAGGCGGATTCGCCGGATACTTGATGTTCGGCACAATCACCAGCGTAACGAACGCCCCTATCGCGAGCCACGCGGACAACGCACGCGCGCCGAGCACGCCCACTCGGCCATACGCATACGCGAACACCAGCGAGAACAGCCCGCCGAACGCGGCGCCGTACGTGACCACACCCGTGAGCAAGCCGATCCCGCGCTGCGTGTCGCGGCTGACGAGTTCGGGTTCGGGCGCTTCGCCCCTCGCGGCATCGGCCTTCGCTTCGAATGCAATGGCCTGATTGACCTGCGGTTCGCCGACCAGTCTGGCGAACGCGAACGTAAGTAGCCCCGCGGCGATGCCAGCGAGCATCCCGCGTACCAACAATTTACCCACCATGTCGTTCTGCTCCGTTAGTGGCAAGGAAAGCCGAGCAGATGGCGGCCGTCGTGCACGAACTCATGCACGTACATGCCAGGCACCAGTGACGTGGCGCCCTCTTCCGCACCCACGAAATAGAGGGCGAGCAACATCAGCAAACCGCCAAATACGATCCATGGCAGCAGTTCGCGCAGTGGAATCGGTGTGGGCTGAGCAACGGGTTGAGTGGCGGGATCGAAAACAGCGTCGTTCATGACGGACATCTCCTGGGGTAGCGCGCCCCGATAGTCGATTAAAAGGGAACCGTGCGAAGCTCAGGTCTGGCTTCCGGCCGGGGCGAACGCTGGGTTCGACTCTCGATGCCGGTTACAGTGGCGCGACCGCGCCGGGCTCTCACCGGCTTCCGCGCTTCGCAGCGCCGTTATTCTACGCGCTAAACTTCGACGCCCGGCAACCTCACGCGCGTGGTCCCGCGCCGCGCGCCAGCGTTGTATTTCATGGAATCGCCCAGAATGGACACACGGCTCCTGCTGATCAGCCATGCCTCGACCGCCGCCATGCGCGCCGCCCGCTTTCCCGCCGACGACCCGCTCGACGCCCGCGGCCTCGCCGAAGCCCAAACCGCGCGCGCCCGTCTTCCGATTCCGGACGACGCAGCAGCGCGCGTGAGCCCTGCTATTTGCGCGCGCGAAACTGCTGCAGCACTGCGCCTCTCCGCCACGGTCGACGCCGCGCTGGAGGATCTCGGCTACGGTCACTGGCAAGGGCGGCGCCTCGTCGATCTCAGCGCCGAGACGCCGCAAGAACTCGCCGCATGGACACGCGATCCTGACGCCAGAGCGCCCGGCGGCGAGTCGTTCAGCGAACTCGTCGTGCGGATCGGGCACTGGCTCGACGCGGTGGAAAGCGTGTTCGAACAGACGCCCTCTGTTGTCGCGGTCACGCATGCAGCGGTGATTCGCGCGGCCATCGTCCATACGCTTGGAGCGTCGCCGGGCGTCTTCTCGCGTATTGAAATCGCACCGCTGTCGCTCGTTGAATTACGCCGCTCGCGGCGCGGCTGGACATGGTGGCCCGCCGGGCAGTGAACGACCGGGAGCCGTCGTACTCGTCCGCCTCGCTTACTTGCCCGATATCACCAGCCGCAACTTGTTCGACCCGGTGGGCGTCAACGTGATGTCAGTCCGCTTGCCCTTCGCGCCGAGATAAAAGTGCTGACGTCCCGGCGAATTCTGGTCGTGCGTCGCTTCGGGCAGACAGGACGCAACGTCGGCGGCGACGGCTTGCAGTGCGTCCGCGTTCGACCCCGCGTCGTGATGCGGTGTCCACGTACACTGGTAGCTGCCGCGGCTGGCCGCGCATTGCGCATCGTCGCCATAGGGCTGAGCGACGCCCTTGCCGTCATCCGGCGTCAGTGAAGCGAGGCCGCCCGGCGCGGCCGCGACAATGTGTTTGAGCGATGCGCACGGGCTAGGCGCATCGTCGGCATACGTGTTGAACGGCAGCAGAGCGGCGAAGGAGGCAGCGGCGAGCGCGGCTGTGGAAAGTCGGATTGTTTTCATGTTGGCGCGGTCCTTTCATTTTCGATTGTGGGATCACGAACGACATGAAACGCGGTAGCACGCGTTATGCCCATATTGCGCCGGTCACGGCGCTACCGGTCAGCCGTCACCCGCCCGTCCCGGCTGTCACGCCGAAGAGCGCGGCCAGCCCTTCCGGCGACGCGAATATGCCCTTCGCGTCGTGCCCGACACCCTCGATCACGAACGTGCGATGCGCGTTCAGACCTCCGGGATGCCGCGCTCGCATATAGCGAGCGTAAGCGAGCCCGCGCGCAAGCCGATGCGCGCCTTGCGCCTGTGCCGCGCACGAACGGTCGAGCGCCGGATGCTGCGGGTCACAATCCGCCCCGCCCAGCAACACCGTCACGTCGCGCTGCGTATAGCGCGATTCCAGCGTGCCGGCGGACACCCCGTCCTCGCGGCGCGCGTAGGCGGGCAGATCGTCGAGCCCATACTTCCAGCGATTGAAACCGGCACACGCCGCCTCGTCGAAGGTCACGAAGTCGCCCTCGGGTCCGGTGGGCCGCTTCGCATCGAAATACACATACGACGATGGATTGGCCACGACATAACGCATCCCGATGCCGCGCGCAGCGAGCCGCGCGTCGTCGCGTGCGAGCACCGCGTAACGCTGCACGACCTGCGCGCCGCCCGAATGTCCCGCGATCACCACTTCACTTAACGAAGCAAACTGCTCACGCGATGCGAGCGTTTGCACGATCGCGTCGAGCACGTCGAAAGAACTGAGCGGCACCGGCCCCTCTGCATTCTCGCCGCCCATCCAGCTTGTCCATTCCCAATGCAACGTGGACGACGGCAACGCGTGCGCGTCCAGATCGGCGGTCGCGAGAAACTGTGGGACGATCAGCAGCGTGTCGGCCGGCTGACCGCCGGCGAGTGCGCAAGCGCGCTGCGCGAGTTCATAGTAAGTGTCGCCGTTGCGCAGTCGTCCATGAATCAGGATGACCGCGCGACGCACATCGAGCGTCGGCGCAAGCCAGTCACCGTTGGAAAATACCGGCACGGTGCCGCTGCCGGCTGGCGTCGTCACACTCAAATGCCGGCTGGCGACAACCGCGACCGGGCTCTCGTTCGGTGCGCGTTCGTCATCTGTGGTCAAAGGCTGGGTCATGCTGAAGACTCGTCGTTTTATACAAGGCGTCGGCGGTTCAATGCGTCAGCGAACGCGCGGCCGCTCGCCGCGGCTCGCGCCCGGAACGGGTGAAATACACCATCGCAAGCGACACGAAGCCGGCAAAGATCAGATAGAACGCGGGCGTCAAACTGCTGCCCGACAACTTCGTCAAACCCGTGATGGTGAGCGGCGCCATGCCGCCAAACAGCGTCACCGCGATGTTGTACGACAGCGCCACACCGGCTGAACGGCTACGTACCGGAAACAGCGTCGCCAGCATGCCCGGATGCGCGCCCGACATGGCCGCGAGAAACACGGTCGCGATCATCTGCGCAATAAAGAGGTGACCCGGCGTCGGCTGGGTCACCACGAAGTGATAAAGCGGATACACGCACACCATCCACGCAATGACGATCGGATAAAACAGACGGTACGCACCGAACCGGTCGGCGAGCTTGCCGGACAGCGGAAACAGGAACAGGTTGAGCACGCCCGAGACGAACGCGCCTAGCAACGCGGTAGACAGCGGCAGATGCAATTGCCGCTCCACGTACACCGACAGATAGGAATGCCATACATAATTGGTCGCCGCGCCGACGATGATCACGCCCATCGCGCAGATCGCCGCATCGCCGTTCTCACGGAAGAACTGGCGAATGGTCACGGGCGGCGGCCTGTCCTTATGATCGAGCAGACGCTCGAATTCCGGCGACTCCGCCACGCGATGACGGATATAAAAGCCGAACGGCCCCGCCAGCGCGCCGAACAGAAACGGCAAGCGCCATCCCCATGCGACGAGCTGGTCGTGCGTGAGTTGCGTCGTGAGCAGATAGCCCACACCGGACGAAAGCAGCAGCGCGAACGCCTGTGCCGACATGTTGAAGCTGCCGTAGAACATTTTCTTGTTCGGCGGTGCGTACTCCACCAGCATGGCCGACGCGGTCGCGAATTGGCCGCCCACCGAAAGACCTTGCAGCAGACGTGCAAGCACGACGAGCAACGGCGCCGCCATGCCGATGCTCGCGTAACTTGGCGTGAGGCCCATCAGCAGCGTGCTGGCCGCCATCGAAATGATCAGCAATGAAAGCGCCTTCCGACGCCCCGCGCGATCGGCGTAAATGCCGAGCAGAATGCCGCCGATCGGCCGCACGACGAAGCCGACGGCGAACGTGGCGAGCGTCAGCATGATCGACACGAAACCGCTGCCGCCGGGGAAGAACACCTGCGCGATGATTTTCGCGAAATAGCCGTAAATCAGGAAGTCGAACCATTCGAGTCCGTTGCCGAGCACGGAAGAAAAGATCGCGCGCCGCACCATCGACGGACTCAACCCGTTCGCGGCCGCCGCGCCATCGTGTTCATTCAGGGTGACATCGCTCATGGCTCGCATCCTTGTGCACCGAACATCGCCGACAGCGCGCACGCCGACGTCAGCATGCGCGAGCCGTCATGCCCCACGCCCGCCACGATATGAAAGGACTGTTTCAGGCCGTCCGGATGACGCGTCTGCATATAGCGGTAGTACGCCTGCGCCCGCGCGACGCGTTGCGGCCCTTGGGCTTCGGCGGCGCAGCTTTTGTCGAGCGCGCGTTGCTGCGGATCGTCGTCGGCGCCGCCCACCAGATAGTCGATCCGGCGCGCCGCATAGGTGGCTTCCAGTTGCGCAGGCGAGCGGTCGCGCAGATACGGCGGCCGATGATCCATGCCGTACTTCCACTGATTGAAGTCGGGACACGCGGCCGCGTCGAACGGCGCCGCCACACCTTGTGCATTCGGACGCTGCGCATCGAAATAAGCGTAAGTCGAAGGGCTTGCCACCACGTACCGCACGTCGATACCTTCGTCGGTCAGCGCGCTGACATTGTGCGCGGCGATCGCATAGCGCTGCACGACCTGCGCGCCGCCCGAGTGCCCGGCGAAGACCACCTGCCGCAGGTCAGGAAACAGCTTGCGATCCGCCAGACGCGCGACGATCGCATCCAGCACGTCAAAGGAACTGATCGGCAGCGGCGCTTGCGCCGTCTCGCCGCCCATCCACGCGTCGCCACGCCAGCGCAGCAGGCTGGCAGTTTCATCGTGCGCGCGCGTGTCGAGCGTGTCGAGCGTGGCGAGGAATTGCGGCGCGATCAGAAGCGTTGCGTCGGCGTCCGCATGGGCCGCTTCGCGGGCGTTTTCGGCCGTGCGGAAATAAACGTCGGCGTTGCGCAGTTTGCCGTGAATCACGATCACCGCGCGCGTCACGTGCGGTTGCGGCACGCTCCAGTCTTTGGACAGATACAGCGGAAATTGCGCACGGCCCTGCGGCGTGACGAGAGTGAAGCGCGTGTCCGAGATCGTTGCCACCGGCTTCAGGTGCGACTCGCGCGTCTGCGCCGCGAACGCCGGTTGTGCAGCGAGCGCGATGCAGGCCGACAGGACTACCGCATGATGTCTTTTCACTGATGTCTCCAATCCCAGTCCCGCTGGCTTTGTTCTGTGCTGCGATCCGCCGCGCGATTAACTGCTGGCAGGACGCAATCGACGTGATCATAGAAGCGGTCATGGCAAATGTAAAATACCGTTTGCAGACAGTATCCATATATAGAAGATATGGCGGCAGAGAAGCCGTTTTGGGAGACAGGCACACCATGGAACTTCGTCATCTGCGCTACTTTCTCGCGGTCGCGGAGGAAGGGCAATTCACCCGCGCGGCGGAACGGCTGGCCATGCAACAACCGCCGCTGTCGCAGCAGATTCGAATGCTCGAAGAGGAGATCGGCTTCGAACTCTTCGTGCGGATGCCGCGTGGCGTGGCGTTGACGCCGGCCGGTCACGCGTTCGCCGAAGACGCGCAACGTCTGCTGCATGATCTCCAGCAATCCGTGGAGCGCGCGAGCCGCATTGCGCGCGGGGAATTGGGCACCCTTTCGATTGGCCTGACGAGTTCGGCCGCGTTTCATCCCTTCACCACCGAAGCAATTCGCGCCTTCCGCTCCGTGTGTCCCGAGGTTGCCGTGGAGCTGGCCGAACTGAACGCCGCGGAGATCATTGAGCGTCTTGCCGCCGGTCAGATACAGGCGGCTTTTTTGCGCAAGCCCGTCGCCGCCCGCGAAGGCGTGGCCTTCGATCTGCTGCTCGACGAACCGATGGTCGTCGTGTTGCCGGTCGGACATCCACTTCTGAAAACGCATGGCAAAAGGCGACCGCAGGTGTCGCTCAAAGCACTGGCGCACGAAGACTTCATCCTGGTCCGCCGCCCCGGCGCGCCGGGCATGTATGCCGACATTCTGGCCGCCTGCCGTCAGGCGGGATTCGTCCCGCGAATCGCGCGAGAAGTGCCGCGCATGGTGTCGGGCATCAATCTGGTGGCAACCGGCCTCGGTGTGACGCTGGTGCCGGCCTCCATGCAACGTTACGACCAGGTCGGCACGGTGTATTGCACGCTGACCCAGCCCAACCGGCTGAGCGCGCCGCTTCATCTCGCCTACCCTGAGTCGATCCATAACAGCGCCGCCACGCGCTTTATCCAACTGGTCAAAGCGCGTGCTCGTTCATAACGGGCACATAAATTGCATTCACGCCTTACCGGCCGATCATCACTTACCATCCAATCGACGCGAACGCTACGCCATGTCAAATAAACCTGCCGCCGGCAAACAGGGCCGCCTTTCTTCGGGAATCGATGGAATCGACGACATTCTCGGAGGCGGTCTTACGCCTCATCGCATGTATCTTGTGGAAGGCGCGCCGGGCACAGGTAAAACCACCTTGGCCTTGCAATTCTTACTCAAGGGCGTGACCGATGGGCAGCCGGGCTTGTACATTACGCTCTCCGAGACGCGCGCCGAACTGATTTCGGTGGCCGAGAGCCATGGCTGGGATCTCAGCAGTTTTGAGATTCTCGAACTGCTCTCCGACGAAGGCCTCGACCCGCAGTACGAACAGACCGTGCTGCATCCGGCCGAGGTCGAGCTTGGCGAGACCGTGGGAAACGTGATCAAGCAGGTCGACGAACTGAAGCCCGCGCGTATCGTGCTCGACAGTCTGTCGGAATTGCGCCTGCTGTCGCAGAACCCGCTTCGCTACCGGCGACAGATTCTCGCGCTCAAACGCTATTTCGCGACGCGTGAGTGCACTGTGCTGCTCCTCGACGACAACACGTCCGAACCCGGCGACGTGCAGCTGCACAGCATCGCGCACGGCGTGATCAGCCTCGATAACGTCGTACACGATTACGGCGGCAACCGGCGGCGCGTGCGCATCTCCAAGATGCGCGGCATCAAGTTCCGCGAGGGCTATCACGACTTCTCCCTCGACACGGGCGGCATCGAGGTCTATCCGCGCCTCGTGGCCGCCGAACATCACGCCGATTTTCCGACAGCCATGATGAGCACCGGCACGTCGGGTCTCGACGCGCTGCTTGGCGGCGGCCTGATTCCGGGCACCAACGCATTGATCATCGGACCGTCCGGCGTCGGCAAGACGACCACCGTAGTGTCGTGTCTGATCGCGGCACTCGAACGCGGCGAGCGTTGCGTGTATTACGTCTTTGACGAAACACTGTCTACGCTGATGATCCGCTGCAACGCGCTGGGTATGTTTCTCGCGCCACATGTGGAAAGCGGTTTGCTGACGTTGCGCCAGATCGATCCGGCGGAAATCTCGCCGGGTGAATTCGCATGCGACGTACGCAAATGCGTCGAGAAGCAGGGCGTGAAGCATGTCGCGATCGACAGTCTGAACGCCTATCTCCAGGCCATGCCCGGCGAGCGTTACCTGCTGCTGCAAATGCACGAACTGCTCGGCTATCTGAACCAGCAAGGCGTCATTACGATGCTTGTGCTTGGGCAGCACGGGATCATCGGCGAGGTACAGAGCGATATCGACATCAGCTATCTGAGCGATGTGGTGCTCCTGTTCCGCTACTTCGAGCATCACGGCGAGGTGCTGACAGCCATTACCGCCGTGAAGAGCCGTGCCAATGCGCACGAACGCTCGATTCGCCAGTTCCGCCTGGCGGCAGGCGGGGTCGAAGTGGGCGAAGCACTGCGCGACTTCGAGGGCGTGCTGTCCGGACTGCCGTCCTATAACGGCAGCACGGCCCTGCTCGGCGCGACGGATCGCGTCATCGACACGTCCGGGCAGTAATGTATGGAGCACCGCGTCCTTATCCTGGCGCCGTTTGGCCGCGACGCCGATGTGATTGCCGAAGTGCTGCAGAAAGACGAACGCATTTGCTTAACCTGCCGCGATGCCGATGCGCTCACTGAAGCGCTGGAGAACGGCGCCGGCACGGCGCTGATCGCCGAGGAAGCGCTTGCGGGCGAGCGCGCGTCGCGCCTTTTCGCGTGGCTCGAGCAGCAGCACGCTTGGTCCGACTTTCCATTCATTCTGCTGGCCGCGTCGCGCGTCGGACATCGCTCCGCGCGTGGGCTCGAAGTGCTCGAACGGCTCGGCAACGTCGTCGTGCTCGAACGGCCGCTCAATTCGGAGACGTTGCGGCGTGCAGTGGCGTCGTCGCTGCGGGCGCGCGCGCGGCAGTACGAGTCGCGCCGCCATCTGGCCGAGCGGATCGAGGCGCAGGATGCGCTCGAACAGCTCAACGGTTCGCTCGAAAGCCGCATCGCCGAACGCACGCAGGAACTCGCATCCGCTAACGACCGGCTGATGACGGAGATTCACGAGCGCGCGAAAGTGCAGGCCGTGCTGGTGCAATCGCAGAAAATGGAAGCGCTCGGGCAGCTCACGGGCGGCATTGCGCACGACTTCAACAACCTGCTGAACGTGATTATGGTCAACTCGGAGTTGATCGCCCGGGTGAGCAGCGACGACCGTATTCGCGGCATGGCCGCAACCGTCAAGCGCGCCACCGAACGCGGCGCGAAACTCACGGGCCAATTGCTCACGTTCTCCCGCAACAGCAACCTCGATCTGAAGGCAATCGACGTCGTGGCGCTCCTGCAAGGGATGCGCGACATCATCACCGTATCGCTTGGCTCGGGCATCCGTTATACGAACGAGTTCGACACTAAGGAGATGTGGACGCAAGCCGACGCCAATCAGCTCGAACTCGCCATCCTCAATCTCGCGATCAACGCGCGCGACGCAATGCCCGGCGGCGGCGAACTGCGCATTCGCGTGAAGGAACGCGAGGCGCCCGACCAGACGCTCGACGAAGGCAAATACGTGGTGCTCGAAGTCAGCGATACCGGTTCGGGCGTGCCACCCGACGTGGTGTCGCGCGTGTTCGACCCGTTCTTTACCACCAAGCCGATCGGCAAAGGCACCGGCCTCGGTTTGAGCCAGGTCTACGGCATTGCGCGGCAGGCAGGCGGCACGGCGCGCCTCTTCAGCGAGGAAGGCAACGGCACGACCGTTGAAATCTGGCTGCCGCTGCGCGAGCGCGTCGCCCCGCAGGCCGCCGAAGAGGCGAACGCGGAAGCGAACGCCGTCGGCGAGAAGCGCGTGCTGGTGGTGGAAGACGACGGCGACGTGCGCGCGATGCTGGTTGAGTCGCTCAGAATGCTTGGCTATACGGTGACCGAAGCGGCGGACGGGCGTGCGGGCCTCAACCGGCTGGAAGACGACAAGCCTGACCTGCTGATGGTGGACTTCGCGATGCCGGGCATGAACGGCATTGACGTGATTGCCGAAGCGCGCAAGATGCGTGAGGACTTGCCGGTGATCCTCGCAACCGGCTACGCGGACGTCGACATCTCGGGCCTCGCGGTGAAGCGCTGTACGATCTTGCGCAAGCCTTTTCAGCTCGACGATCTCGCGCGCACCGTGCGGCTCGGGCTTGCTGCCTGAGCTTCCGTCTGATCTGCCGAGGCCGGCATGACGTCACGCCGCACGCGCGTGCATTAGCGCACGCAGTTGCGGCCTGCCGTCTTGGCCGTGTAAAGCGCGCGGTCGGCTGCATGCAACAGCGCCTGCAACGTGGCGCACGATTCGCTGAGCGTCACGCAGCCAAGACTCACGGTCACTCGCAATTCCCCCGCCACCGTGGCGATGCGCGCCGCCTCCACCGCTGCGCGCAAACGCTCGGCCACCTGTACCGCCTGCTGCCCGTCCGCGCCGCGCAGCAGCAGCACGAATTCCTCGCCGCCCAAGCGGGCAAACATATCCTGCGGCCGCAACAGCATTTTCGCCTCGCTGACGATCCGCTTGAGCACTTCGTCACCGGCGAGGTGGCCGGCCGTGTCGTTGATCCGCTTAAAGTGATCCGCGTCCAGCATCACGATTGCGAGGGCGTCGCCAACGCGCTGCGCACGCGCAATTTCGGCCTCGGCCACCTCGAAGAAATGCGCGCGGCTCGATGCGCCGGTCAGATGGTCCGTGGTGAGCAGACGCTTGAGGTTGTCGGCCGTCATCTTGCGCTCGGTGATATCGCGCAGCACTACGGTGTAGCCGGTGAACTCGCCGTCCTCTTCACGTGAGACGGCGACGAGAATTTGCCCCCAGTAGCGCTCGCCCGCGCGGGTCTGGCACCAGCATTCCTCGACGTGCCAGCCCTGGTCGCGGGCAAAGGCGAGATGTTCCGGTGAACGATGCGGCGCAAACTGCCCCGCCTCATAGAAAAGGGCGAGCGTGTGGCCAATGGCTTCGGCGCCGCTGTAACCCGTTACGCGTTCCACTGAATCATTCCACGTTTCCACCCGGCCTTGCACGTCGAGCGTGAAGAACGAAAAGTCTTTCACATTCGTGTAAATCGCCGCGAGCCACGACTCGGTCTGCCGCGCCCGACGCTCGGCCGCGACCTGGCGCGACACGTCGGAAAGCACGGTCATCAGCAGATCGGCACCAAGCTTGATGATCGAGCATGACAATACGACCGCGCGTTCGTGCGCCGGCGTGACGAAAATGCGGTGATGTTCGCAAATGCGCCCACGCTCCGCTCTGAAGCTCTCGACCAGATTGCGCACCTCGGGCGCGACCGATGCGAGGCAATCGAAGATATTGTCGATGCCCTGATCGCCGACGATCGGCATCAGCAATTGCGACGCGAGCGGATTGAGCATGTCGATCGTGCCTTTCGCATTGCTGCGCACCATGCCCACGGGCGACATATAGACGAACGAAAGCAGCGCTTCGTGTTCGCCCTGAAGCTCTTCCAGCGCTTCGTCGGCGTTGCTCACCGCGCGGCTTTCCGCTCGACGAGCACAAACCGCGCGGCGCTGCCTGCTCCGGCGAGAAGCCGCAAACGCACGGGCGTCGGCCGCATCCGCAAGGTCAGCACATAGTCCACGATTGCGTCGAGCCCGGCTTCGGCTTCGTCTTCGAAACGCTGTGCGACCATGAAGTTGTTCATACATGGCGGACTTCGTCGAACAGATGACGGCCCAGCACGTTCGCCGCGCGCAGGCCCGCGCACTTCGATTCGTACGCGTTATAGCGGGTGACGCGTCCATCCCCCGCGAAGCCGATGACGCCGAATGGAAGCGCATCCAACGCTTCGGCGTCGGCGACATTCAGTGCCGCGAGCGACACGCTGTCAAATTCATCAGTCACGATACCTTCCAGTAAAGACCGCGGCTCGCCACGTGAAGGCGCGGTGAGTTTGCCGGGCCAAGCTTATCGTCTTCTGAACGAGACCGCATCGACATCAACCCGCCATACGAACGTGTTAACGACACCGACGGCGGCAATTTTAGGGAGCGCGTCTCGTTGTAGTCAGAGACGCGCCTGTAAGGCAAACGTTGAGGCGGATCGCGAGCGGGCGTCCAGACAGCCGCGACGCATGACAAAGACCCAATGCATCGCTTTGCAAAAAATAACTATCTGATAGTTTGCTAACGAATATTTAGACAATACAATACCGGCCATGTCAAATCTCGATGTCCTGCGCCGCACTGTCAGCAGCGCCCTCGTCGTCGCCGCCCGCAAGTGGCGGCGCACGAGCCACGGCGTACTGGCGGCCTTCAACGTCTCCGAGGCGTGCGCCACGCCGCTTCTCACCGCCAGCCGGCTTGGCGAGGCGGTGCGTCAGGTCACGCTGGCCGATCATGTCGGTATCGAAGGGCCGTCGCTCGTCCGGCTGCTCGATCAGCTCTGCGCAGCCGGACTCATGCGTCGCGAAGAAGACCCCGAGGACCGGCGCGCCAAGACCGTTGCGCTCACGGACGAAGGCCGCGCCGTCACCGCCAGGATGGAAGAAGAACTCGTCACATTGCGCGCGCAGGCATTGAAAGGGGTGTCGCGCAGCGATCTCGAGGCGACCTTGCGGGTGCTGTCGGCGTTCACCGCCAACGCCCCGGATCGCGCCGACCCCGTGGATGATGAACGCGACGCGGCGGAACCGGTGCAGTCTCACAGCAAGGCCGCCGCGAAAAACGCCCACAACGGCAAAGCAAACAAACCCGGCAAAGGTAAAGTAGACGCAGCGGCGCCGCCTGACGCCAGCGACCCGGCATAACGTTTTATGGTCTATCCCACTCTTCGCGACTGGCTGTTCTCGGTCAAGACGTTCGCTGCGGCGATGCTCGCGCTCTACATCGGGCTCGCCCTCGAATTGCCACGTCCCTATTGGGCGATGGCGACCGTCTACATCGTGTCGAATCCGTTCGTCGGCGCCACCCGCTCGAAGGCGCTCTATCGTGCGCTCGGCACGATGCTCGGCGCGTCGGCGGCGGTGTTGCTGGTGCCGCCGTTCGTCGAATCGCCGTATCTGTTCAGCGTGGTCGTCGCACTATGGGTCGGCACGCTTCTCTATCTCGCCGTGTCCGACCGCACCGCGCGCAGCTACGTGTTCATGCTCGCGGCCTACACCATGCCGATCATCGCGCTGCCTTCGGTGACCAATCCGAACGGCGTGTTCGATCTCGCGATCAGCCGGACCGAGGAGATCACGCTCGGCATCGTCTGCGCGAGCGTCGTGGGCAGCGCGCTGTTTCCGAGCCGGCTCGCGCCGACCATCATCGAACGCACGGACGCCTGGTTTCGCGACGCCGCGTTCTTTGCAACCGAAACGCTGTCTGGCCGGATTGCCGGCTCCGCGGTTTCGGCTGCGCGCCAGCGGATCGCCGCCACCGTCAACGGTCTTGAACTGTTGCTGAGCCAGCTCTCGTACGACCAGACACGGCCTGACGTGCTCGTGCGCGCTTATGAATTGCGCGGCCGTATGCAGTTGCTGCTGCCGATCATGTCGTCGCTCGCCGATCCGCTCGTCGCGCTTTATAACAGCGGGCTGCAAACCTGGCCCGAAGGACTCGAAGCGCTGCTCAAAGACGTGATCCAGTGGTTCAACGAACCGCTTCCCGCGGCGGGCGAGGGCACGCAGCCCGATGCCACCGCCGACGCGCTGCGCGCACGCATCGCGGCGATGCAACCCGAGCCCGTCGCGCTGGCGAACTGGGATCACGCATTGCTTTCCAATGCGCTGTGGCGGCTGAAACAGGTCATCGACGTGTGGCAGGACTGCCGGTCGCTGCGCATCATCATCACGCGCGAACAAGGTTCGTGGCGGCCGCGCTTCCGGCATTGGCGGCTGGGCGGCACGGAGCGCTTTTTCGACCGGGGCATCATGCTGTTTTCGACGGTCTCGGCGGGCGCAGCCGTGGTTTTCGCGTGCTTTCTGTGGATCAGTTCCGGCTGGAACGATGGCGCGAGCGCGGTGACGCTGGCCGCCGTTGCGTGCTGTTTCTTCGCCGCGCTCGACGAGCCCGCGCCGTTTGTCTTCAAGTTCTTCCTTGCCACGGCGATCAGCGTCGTGGCCGCGGGCGTCTATCTGTTCGCCGTGCTGCCGCACGTGCACGACTTCCCCATGCTGGTCATCATGTTCGCTGCACCGTTCATTCTGGTCGGCACGCTGATTCCACGCCCGCAGTTCAACATGGTGACGGTGCTGGTCGCCGTGAACACCGCAACGTTCATCAGTATTCAGGACGCCTACGACGCCAACTTCCTGATCTTCATGAACAGCAATCTGGCGGGACTTGCCGGTCTGCTGTTCGCTTATCTGTGGACTCGTGTAACGCGGCCATTCGGCGCTGAACTCGCAGCGTCGCGGCTGTTGCGCTCGAGTTGGGCCGATGTCGCGCTCACGGCCTCCAGACGCCCAATCGAAGACCCGCGCAATCTCGCCGCACGCATGCTCGACCGGCTGATGCAACTGATACCGCGCCTGGCAGCGACGGACGACAAGCGCCATCCGTCGATCGAAAGTTTTCGCGACTTGCGCATTGCCTTCAACGCGCTCGACTTGCGCCGTCTCACGCGCAAGCTCGGCGGCGAGTCGCCCGCTGCAATCGACGTCGTGCTCGACGGCGTGCGCGAGTATTACGAAAGCTGTATTGCGGGGCGAAAGCGTGAGCCGGTGCCGCAAGCACTGATGACCTCGATCGATTCGGCCGTGGCGCGCGTCACCGCGCAAGGCCTCGCGAACGCGGCGCCCGGCGGCCAGGCTTCGCCGACTTCCGCGCGTCAGCTGCGCGAGGCGCTGCACGCGTTGGTCGGCTTGCGTCTTTCTCTATTTCCGGCCACGCTAAAGAGTCCCGCGCCGCCCGATGCGGAGGCCGCCGCCTGATGCGCCCGTTCCACTGCCCTTCACTTCCTTTTTCCACTTCCCGCGATGATCGGTGAAATCGATATTTTCGGCGTGTTCGTGCCGGCCGTGCTCGTGCTGATGTTGATCGCCTATCTGATCAACCTCGCCATTCGCACGGTGCTCGCGCGCGTCGGCTTCTACCGCTTCGTCTGGCATCGCTCCATCTTCGATCTCGGCATCTATGTGCTGGTGCTGGGCCTTGTCGTCGTCGTTTCGCACAGACTAATAACGTGAAAAAAACCTGGTTTTCCGTCGGTCAGATTCTGCTGACCCTGATCGTCGTCGTCGTTGCAGCTTTCGTGCTGTGGAAACTGGTCGGCTACTACATGTTCGCGCCGTGGACCCGCGACGGACACGTGCGCGCCGATGTCATTCAGGTCGCGCCGGATATCTCGGGCTTGATCTCATCAGTCGAGGTGATGGACAACCAGCAGGTCAGGCAAGGACAGGTGCTGTTCCAGATCGACCAGGCACGTTATACGCTTGCGCTGCGCCAGGCGCAGGCCACCGCACAACAGCGCCGCGCGACGCTCGACCAGGCACGTCGCGAAGATGTGCGTAACCGCAAGCTCGGCGACCTCGTCGCGGCGGAAGTCGCCGAAGAAAGCCGCTCGCGCGTCGAACAGGCGGAAGCCGCGCTCGCCGATGCGAACGTCGCCATCGACACAGCGAAACTGAATCTGCAACGCTCGACGATCAGAAGTCCCGTCGACGGTTATCTGAACGACCGCGCGCCGCGCGCGGGCGAGTACGTCGCGGCGGGCCGCGCGGTGCTCGCGGTGGTGGACATGCATTCGTTCCGCGTGGACGGCTACTTCGAGGAGACCAAGCTGCGTGGCATCGACATCGGCCAGCCGGTGGACATCAAGGTCATGGGTGAGCCGAACGTGCTGCGCGGTCACGTGCAAAGCATCGTCGCCGCTATCGAAGACCGTGACCGCACGCAAGGCATGAATCTGCTGCCGAACGTGAACCCGGCGTTTAGCTGGGTGCGGCTCGCGCAGCGCATTCCGGTGCGTGTGGCGCTCGACGAGATTCCCGCCGACTTCCGCATGATCGCCGGACGCACAGCCACGGTGTCGGTGCGCGATCTGTCGCCCACGGCGACGAAGCACCCGGCGGCGGCCGCGGTGGGTTCCGTGGACGATTCGGCGTCAGGCGCCGCGACGGCCTCGGCGGTGACGGGTGTGCCGCCGGCGTCGGCCGCTTCCGCCGGCCCGGCTGCGCAGACCGCCCCCGCCACGTCGGCTGTGGCTGCTTCGGGTGCGTCGCAATGAAGCTGTCGCGCACTTTGCCCCTGCTGCCGCTCGCGGTCGCGCTCAACGGCTGCATCAACGTCGGGCCCGATTACTCCGTGCCGAAGCAGGCGCTCGTCAACGCGCCGCTCGCCAATTCCACGCTCGAAGGCACGGACGCCACGCTCACGTCGAGCGCGAATGTGCCGCCGCTCTGGTGGAAACTGTACGACGATCCGGTGCTGAACAACCTTGTCGGCGAGGCCCTGCAATCCAATACCGACCTGCGCGTTGCCGCAGCGAATCTCGCGCGCTCGCGCGAGGCGCTCGGCGTCGCGCAGGCGCAAGGCGGCTTTTCCGGCAAGACCTCGGCGTTGATCGAGCGTGCGCAGGAATCCGGCGAGCAATACCTGCTGACGGAGAAACTGCCGGTCGCCAACGAAGGCGATATCGGCATCAGCATTTCGTATGAAATCGATCTGTTCGGCAAGCTGCGGCGCGGGGTGGAAGCGGCTCAGGCGGACACCGAGGCCGTTCTGGCAGCGGGCGATCTTGCGCGCGTCACCGTCGTGGCCGACGTGGTCCGCTCGTATGTCGAACAATGTTCCGCCGCTGAGGAGTTGAAGATTGCGCAGCAATCGCTCAGCCTGCAGAAACAGCGCGTGGACGTGTCGCGCCGACTGCGCGACGCGGGCCGCGGCAATCAGCCCGACGTGACGCGCGGCCAGACTCAGGTCGACACGCTGTCGGCGGATATTCCGCGCTACACGGCGCGCCGCAAGATCGCGCAGTACCGGCTCGCAGCGCTGCTCGCGCGCGCGCCGTCCGATCTGCCGCCTGCCGTGCTGGCTTGCGATACATTGCCGCAGATTCGCCAGCCGATCCCGGTCGGCGACGGCGCGGGGCTGCTCAGGCGTCGGCCGGACGTGCGCGAAGCCGAACGGCAACTGGCGGCGTCCACCGCACGAATCGGTGTGGCAACCGGCGCGTTGTATCCGACGGTGAGTATTGGTGCGTCAACCGGCTTTACCGGCATTCTCGAAGACATCGGCACGCAGCCCACGGCGCGCTGGGCCTTCGGTCCGCTGATCAGCTGGACGTTCCCGACCAACGGCGCGCGCGGACGTGTGCGTGAAGCGGAGGCGTCGAGCCAGGTTGCGCTCGCCAGATTCGACGGCGTGGTGCTCACCGCGCTGCGTGAAACCGAAACGAATCTCGCCACTTACCAGTCGGACTATGCCCGCGCCGACGCATTGCGTGGCGCGCTGAAGTCAGCGGCGCAGTCGGCCGACGAAACGCATCGGCTATACCTGGCCGGGCGCGAGTCGTTCATTTCGGATCTGGATGCCACGCGCACGCTGACGTCGACGAAATCGCAAGTGGCGGCTGCCGAGGGTCAGGTGGCGGTCGATCAGGTCAATCTCTTCATGTCGCTAGGCGGCGGATGGGAGATGAGCGCGGGTGCCGGGCCTGCGGGTTCCGTGCCCGCCACCGGCACGGCGAGTGTCAAAACCACGCCGACCGCGGCAGAGAAAGCGCCCTGAGCGCTCTGGGCAGCTTGAGCGCCCTCAGCGGCCGCCATCACACAGCCGCCGCGCATTGCTTGCAAACCGGGCGCGCCAAGGGTCGCGCCCGTTGCCTCGTCAGCGCCGGTTCGACCCTGACACGACATCGATCCACACGGCCAGCACCAGAATGCTGCCTTTGACGATCATCTGCCAGTATGCGTCGACGTCGAGCATCGACATGCCGTTATCGAGGCTCGCCATCACCAGTGCGCCGATCAGCGCGCCGTAGACAGTCCCGGAGCCGCCGCGCATCGACGTGCCGCCGATAAAGCACGCGGCGATCGCGTCCAGCTCGCCCATCGATCCCGCCGACGGCGATCCGGCCGCGAGTCGCGCCGTGTTGACGATGCCGCCAAATGCGCACATCAACCCCATCAACGCGAAGATCGCCAGCTTCACGCGATTGGTGTTCACGCCAGAGAGCCGCGTTGCTTCGAGATTCGATCCCACTGCGTAAATGCGTCGGCCGAAAACCGTCTGCGTGGCAATCCACGTGAAAATGCCGAGCAGCGCGAGCAGCAACAGGACAGGCACGGGTATCCCGCCGTACCGGTCGAGCGTCGCGACAAACGCCGCGAGAATCACGCCCGCGCCGACGACCTTCGTCACGTCCTGCCAGACCGGCACCACGGGCAACTGGTAGCGCTCGCGGTTGCGCCGCTGACGCAACGTCAGAAACGCGAGCACGACGAACAGCACCACTGCGAGAGAATCGCCCGCGAGTCGCGGCAAATAGCCCTGACCGACGAAGACGAAGCTGTCGGAAACCGGCGCGATGGTCGAGCCGCCCGTGACGCCGAGCAGGATCCCGCGATAGGCGAGCATGCCGCCGAGACCGACGATGAACGACGGCACGCGCCGGTAAGTCGACCACCAGCCGTTGAACATGCCGACCAGCACGCCGAGCACCATGACCACCGGCACCGTGACGCCGATCGGCCAATGCCGGTTCACGTCGAGTATGGCTGCCACGCCGCCGAGCAACCCGAGCAGCGATCCGACCGACAGGTCGATCTCGCCCGCGATGATCACGAACACCATGCCGCACGCGAGCATGCCGGTAATCGACATCTGCCGTAGCAGGTTGGACAGATTGCGCGGCGTGACGAACGCGCCGTGCGTGAGCAACGAAAAGAAGATCCAGATTGCCGCCACGGCAATCAGCAACGCAAGAATCTTGTAGCGCGCAAACAGTTGCTGGATGCGCTGCGGGCCGCCGAATGCGCGTCGCCGCATGGCGTTGTCGGCCGGTTGGGAAGTCACGTCGGGAGTCATGCGGCACTCGCTGCGGTTGGGTTTGAGGTTCGCTGCACAGGGCGGATCGCGGCGCTGAGAATGTCCTCTTGCGTGAGACCGTCGTTGATGAAGTCGCCACGCAATTCGCCTTCGCCGATCACCAGCACGCGGTCGCTGATACCGAGCACTTCGGGCAATTCGGACGACACCATCACGATCGACATGCCGCGCTGTGCAAGCTGAAAGATCAGTTTATAAATCTCGAATTTGGCGCCGACGTCGACACCGCGAGTGGGCTCGTCGAGTATCAGCACCTTGGGATCGGTGAGCAGCATGCGCGTGAGAACGGCCTTTTGCTGATTGCCGCCCGACAGGCTTGCGATCGACAGCATAGGATGCGCGGCGCGCACTGACAGGCGTTTCATTTCGGTGTGAATCGTGTCGAGTTCGGCGGCGGAGTCGATACGGCCGCCAGACGCGAATCGATGTAACACGGCGAGCGTGATGTTATGCCCGACGCTCAGGCCCGGCACGATGCCATGACGTTTGCGGTCTTCCGGGACCATGCCAATGCCCGCGCGAATGGCGTCGTTCGGCGCGCCGATCTTTAGCGGCTTGCCTTCCATCACGATCGTGGCTTCGCTCACGCCGGGATAAGCGCCGAACACCGCCTGCATCAATTCCGTGCGCCCGGCGCCGACGAGACCGGCCACACCGAGAATCTCGCCGCGCCGCAGCGCGAACGACACGTCGTTGACGCGCTTGCGGCGCGGATTCGTCACGTCGAAACAGGTTACGTTGCGCGCTTCGAAAATCACGTCGCCGATCGGATGCGGCTCGCGCGGAAACAGATTCCTGATTTCGCGACCCACCATCAACGAAATGATGCGGTCGGTGGTCAGTGCGTGCATGGGTTCGGTCGCTACGTGGCGGCCATCGCGAATCACACTGATCGTGTCGCATACGGCTTCCACTTCGTCGAGCTTGTGCGAGATATACACGCAAGCTACGCCACGCCGCTTCAGATCACGCACGATGTCGAGCAGAATACGTATCTCGGACGAAGTGAGCGACGACGAAGGCTCGTCGAGAATCAGCAGCTTGGCGCGCTTGTTCAGCGCCTTGGCGATCTCGATCAGCTGCTGGTGGCCGCCGCCGTAATTCATCACCGGCTGCGCGGCGTTGATGCCGTTAATGCCGAGTTCGCGCAGCAATTCATCGGCGCGCTGGTACATGGCGGCGTAATTCATGCGGCCGCCAGGAAGCGTGATCTCGTTGCCGAGAAAGATGTTTTCCGCCACCGACAATTCCGGCACCAGCATCAACTCCTGGTGGATGATGATAATGCCCGCGCGTTCAGTGTCGCGCACGCTGGCGGCTCTCAACGGCTCGCCTTCCCACGTGATTTCGCCTTCGTAGCTGCCGTACGGATAGACGCCGGACAACACCTTCATCAGCGTCGATTTGCCCGCGCCGTTCTCGCCGCACAAGCCGACGCACTCGCCTCGCGCGACCGTCAGGTCGATGCCGTCGAGCGCCTTCACGCCGGAAAACGCCTTGACGATGCCGCGCATCGTCAGCAATGGTTGCGTCATTCGCTATGCCTCGCTGCAAGGCGCGCGGCAACGCCGGTGCGCGTCATTCGCGCAGGCGTTGCCGCACACTTGTTACGCTCATTGGCTCGCGAGCTGGGACTGGGTGTAGAAGCCATCTTTCACGACGACGTCGACATTGTCTTTGGTCAGCAAGGTTGGCTGCAGGAGCACCGTGTCGACCTTCTTCTTGCCGTTGTCGTATTGCGCGTTATAGGCCGGCTTCTGGCCCTTCGCAAGCGCCACGGAAAGCTTCGCGGCTTCTCCGGCGATCAGCTTCAAGGGCTTGTAGACCGTCATGGTCTGCGTGCCGGCAATCAGGCGTTTGACCGCGGCGAGATCCGCGTCCTGGCCGGACACCGGCACCTTGCCCGCCATGTGCTGCGCAGCGAGCGCCTGAATGGCGCCGCCTGCCGTGCCGTCGTTCGATGCGACGATCGCGTCGATCTTGTTGTTGTTCGCCGTCAGCGCATCTTCGACGATACGCAGTGCCGTGGACGCGCTCCATTCCGGCACCCACTGCTGGCCGACCACCTTGATATCGCCCTTATCGATCGCGGGCTTCAACACTTTCATCTGGCCTTCGCGCAGCATCTTTGCGTTGTTGTCGGTCGGCGCGCCGCCCAAGAGGAAGTAATTGCCCTTCGGTTGCGCGTTGTAAACACCCTGCGCCTGCAATTCGCCGACTTTTTCGTTGTCGAACGAGATGTAGCCATCCACGTCCGCATCAAGGATCAGGCGGTCATACGAGACGACCTTGATACCCGCTTTCTTCGCTTCCGCCACCACGTTGCCGAGTGTCTTCGAATTGAATGGCACGATCACGATCACATCGACGCCGCGCGAGATCAGGTTCTCGATCTGCGAAATCTGCCGCTCTTCGCTCGCGTCGGCGGATTGCACCGACACTTTCGCGCCAAGCTTCTCCGCAGCGGCGACGAAATAGTCACGATCGCGCGACCAGCGCTCCACTCGCAAGTCGTCGATACAGAATCCGATTTCCGGATGGTCCTTGCTTGCGTGCGCGAGCGGCGCAACAAGCGACAGGCTGGCGAGCACCGCTCCACACACGAGCGAGCTTAGAACGGTACGACGTGCTGCGAATTTCATTTCTGTCTCCTTCTGATAGCCGGCATCCCGGATTGGACGGACTGCGCTGCGAGACGCAAGCCCGGACAAGCGACAAACCAACGCTTCTGTTTTTTCGCGCGGTCAACGTAGCCGCGCGATTGTTGATGTAATCATGCTCCGCACGATCGCGGTCTTTGCTGCAAAGCGTGCGTGTGGATCAACGCGGGCCGTGAATGGCCCGATTCACCACGTTTTCCAGATGTTCCTGGCGTCCGCTTGCGTGCTCCGGATTCAGCCCACGCGTGAGTGCATCGGAAGCCAGCGTCGACAGCGAAAAGTCGCCCGACAGAATCTTGCGGCCGAATTCCGATTCCCAACCCGCGTAGCGTTGACGTTTGAACTGTTCGAGCAGATCGTTTTCGAGCAGCGCAGCCGCACGTTCCACGGCGATCGCCAGATTGTCGATCGCGCCGATGTGGCCGTGAAACAGATCTTCCGGATCGACGCTCTGACGGCGCACCTTCGAATCGAAGTTCATGCCGCCCGTGGTGAAGCCGCCATGCTTGAGTATTTCGTAGAAGGCCAGTGTCAGTTCTTCGACGCTATTCGGAAACTGGTCGGTGTCCCAACCGTTTTGCGGATCGCCGCGATTTGCGTCGACGCTGCCGAAGATTCCGAGCGCATAGGCGGTGGCAATCTCATGATGAAACGAATGACCGGCGAGCGTCGCATGATTCGCTTCGATATTCACGCGAATCTCTTTTTCGAGCCCATGCTGCAGCAGAAAGCCGTGGACTGTCGCAACGTCGTAATCGTACTGATGCTTGGTCGGCTCCTGCGGTTTGGGTTCGATCAGCAGCGCACCCTTGAAACCGATCTTGTGCTTGTGCTCGACCACCATGTGCATGAAACGCGCGAGTTGGCTACGCTCACGGACGAGGTCTGTATTGAGCAACGTGTCGTAACCTTCGCGGCCGCCCCACAGCACATAGTTTTCTCCACCCAGTGTCTGCGTGGCGTCGAGTGCATGGCGCACCTGGGTCGCGGCAAACGCGAAGATCTCCGGATCGGGACTGGTCGCCGCACCGGCTGCATAGCGTGGATGCGAGAACAGATTGGCTGTTCCCCACAGGAGCCTGATACCGGTGTCCTGCTGCTTGCGTGCGAGATAGTCGGCGACTCTCGCGAAGTTCTCGCTGTACTCTTTCAGATTCGTGCCTTCCGGCGCAACGTCGGTATCGTGAAACGTGTAGTACGGCGTACCCAGTTTCGAGAAGAACTCGAACGCGGCGTCGGCCTTTTGCTGCGCGCGCTCCATTGCGTCGCCCGCCTGCTGCCAGGGACGCCGAAATGTTGCCTGCCCGAAAATATCCACGCCCGGCCAGACGAACGTGTGCCAGTAGCACACCGCTAGCCGAAGATGCTCTTCGAGCGACTTGCCGAGCACGCGTTTGTTTTTATCGTAGTAGCGGTACGCAAGGGGGTTGTCCGACTGCGGACCTTCATAGCGGATCTCGGGAATGTGTTCGAAGTAGGACATCGGCGTCTCCTGTTATGTTGCACTGCAACCCGTCTGACGTCTTCAAACGGGTCGACAAGGTGACGCCATGCTGCCGCTTGCCGGATTCAACGGCAATTGCGAAATTGCGCAGCGTGATTGATGTTTCTTACCGCCGACACGTTTGTTTCGCGTCGGCAGGACATTCGGGGCATAGAATAACTGGACGCTTAAAAACAAAGCTGGTTGTCAAAGCACCAGGAGACGCGCCTACCATCATGACCCGTCCGCCCACTCCGCAACCCACCCATCGAATCGCGCTGCTGTTCAACGCGAACAAGGTGTATGACCGCGAGATCATTACCGGCATCGGCAATTACCTGCTGTCCACGCGCGTGGCGTGGGACCTGTTTCTGGAAGAAGACTTTCGCTGCCGCCTGACGGGTATCGAACGTTTCGACGGCCACGGCATCATTGCCGATTTCGACGATCCCGCCGTGGGCGAAGCATTGCGCGATTGCCCGCTGCCGGTGGTCGCGGTGGGATCGTCGTTCGAAGATCCGGCGCACTATCCTCCGGACTTACCCTATATCGCGACCGACAACAACAAGCTCGTGTCGCTCGCCTACACACATCTGATCGGCGCGGGCCTCGAGAACTTCGCGTTGTACAGCCTGCCACAAGCGCAGGAGAACCGCTGGGCGCAACAACGCGAACTGGCGTTCGCTCACCTGCGCCGCGCCGACGGCCGTCAAGCCGGCGAGATTGGCAGCGAGATCTATCGCGGCCTCTCGACGAGCGCGCCGTCATGGAATCAGGCCACCGAACAGCTCACCGCCTGGCTGCGGGAATTGCCCAAGCCCGTGGGCATTATCGCCGTGACCGACGCGCGTGCGCGGCACCTGTTGCAGGCCTGCCTGATCGCCGGCATCGCGGTGCCGGAAGAAGTGGCGATTATCGGCATCGACAACGATCCGCTCACGCGCACGCTTACCCGCATTCCGCTTTCCTCGGTCATTCAGGGAACAGAGGAAATGGGCCGCACGGCTGCTCACCTGCTGCATCAGATGCTGCACGGCGCGCGCTTTCCCGGCCGGCGCATTCTCGTGCCGCCAGTGGGGATCAACGTGCTGGAATCGACGCGCCATCAGCCGGTTGCAAGTCCCTACGTGATGCGAGCGCGGCACTTCATCCGGCAGTACGCGTGCCAGGGCATCCGCACGGAACAGGTGGCCGATTATGTTGGCGTGTCGCGCTCGTCGCTCGAAGAGTACTTCCGGCGCGAACGGCAATGTACCGTGCATCAGGAAATTCTTCGTCATAAGCTCGACGTTGCAAAAGCCATGCTGGCGAAGCGCGACGCGTCGAGCGCGGAAGTCGCAATCCGTTGCGGCTTCACGTCGTTGCAATACATGTACGCCGTATTCCGGCGCGAGCTGGGTTGCACGCCGCGCGAATACCAGGAGCGTGTGAACTCGACGACCACCTCCGGCTGAGCATGCCTTCCACTCATTATTTATCAACGACATGATCAGCGTTGCACAACTTTCTTGCGAACCTTGGGGCGCGGTGCCCGGTGGAGATCCGGTACGGCTCTTCACGTTGCGCAATACGCATGGCATGAAAGTCGCCATTAGCGATCTGGGCGCGACGCTGGTGTCCTGGCATGCGCCCGACCGCGCCGGGCGTCTCGGCGACGTGCTGCTCGGCCACGACACGCCTGCTGAGTACCTGACGGCCACCACGTATATGGGCGGCTTGATCGGACGCTGGGCGAACCGTATCGCCAACGCGCGATTTACGCTCGACGGGATCGACTACACGCTCGATCGCAACGAAGGGGCGAATCTGCTGCACGGCGGCGCACAAGGTTTTCATCGCGCTGTGTGGGAGGCGAGCGAGGACAACGGTGCGCTCCTGATGCGGCTGGAGTCGCCCGAAGGCGACGCGGGTTTTCCGGGCAACGTCACGACGCAAGTACGCTACACACTCGACGACGACGGCAGGCTCACGATCGAATACGAAGCCATTACCGACGCGCCCACGCCGCTGAATCTGACGAGTCATCCGTATTTCAACCTGACCGGCAAAGCGGATGCCGACATTCGCGGCCACGTGCTCTCGATCGCCGCGGACCAGTTCTTCGAAGTGGATACCGCCATGATTCCCTGCCGTCTTGCGGACGTGGCCGGCAACGCATTCGACTTCCGGCAAAGCGCGCCCATCGGCGCGCGACTCGACTGGCCGCATACGCAGCTCGCGAGAGCGCGCGGCTTCGATCATTGCTACGTGCTGCGCGATGCCGAGCAAGGCGAGCAATCGATGCGCGACGTAGCCTGCGCGTATGACCCCGGAAGCGGACGTGAACTGACCGTGTCCACGGATCAGCGTGGCTTGCAGTTCTATACCGGCAACTGGCTCGACGGCGATATCGGGCGCGGCGGAATGGCATACGAGGCGCACGCTGGTCTATGCCTTGAAGCGGGCGGCTTTCCGAATCAGGTCAACATGCCTGGCGAAAGCAGTGCAGTCGTGCGCCCTGGCCGCCCGTATCGACAGGTCACGGCCTATCGGATTGGCGTGCGCAGCGGCATCTGATCACTACCTCCGGAAAGGGGACGCTCCGGGGGTTGCGAAATTGCTGTTCCAGCCAGACTGATTGAACTCCCGGCATGTTTGGGCGGTTTGATAGGCGTTCGCGCAACAAGCACGGCCCGGGAATCCGTTCGGCGAAATTCTTAGCGTCTGAGCGTGTCACGTGACAACCACGCGCATTTTTTAATCTTCGTATAATCGAAAGCATGTGAGATGACGAAAAATCGGTTCGATGCGCTGGGCGATCCTGATCCTTTTTTTTGTTTGCGCGATCTTCATGCATCGCCGGGGCAATGCGCGCCACGGCAGTTTCTTCAGACAAATTTCCGATCATTCCACTTTCACCGCACCGCTTAACTGCTTCGCGTATTTCTTCTCCGGCGTGCCTAATACGCCGTACATCTCGCCGTCGTACATCCCCGAACTGGCGCATCTGAAAGCGCAGTGGCAGACGTTCCGCGAAGAAGCATTGGCGCTCGCGGAAGCCAGCAGAATCCAGGCATCGGAAAAGTACAACGACATTGGCTTCAATTCATTTTTCCGCACCGGCTGGAAACGCTTTTATCTGAAGTGGTACGACACTCCGCATCCGTCCGCCGCTGCGCTATGCCCACGCACCATCGAGATCTTGCAGGGCATTCCCGCCGTCAAGGCCGCCATGTTCGCGATGCTGCCTGCAGGCGGCCAACTCAATCCGCACCGCGATCCGTTCGCGGGCTCGTTGCGCTATCACCTTGGACTGGTCACGCCGAATGACGACCGCTGCGCAATCGTCGTGGACGGCATCCCCTACTCGTGGCGCGACGGCGAAGACGTGGTTTTCGACGAGACGTATCTCCACCACGCGGCCAATGCCACCACGCAGGATCGCATCATTCTGTTCTGCGATATCGAGCGGCCCATGAAATACCGTTGGGCGCAAAAGCTGATGAACGCGGTCGGCGGATTCCTGATGCGTGCCGCCGCGTCGCCCAATGAAATCGGCGACCGCACTGGCGGACTGAATCGCGCATTCCGCTATATCTATGCCATCCGGCGGGCCGGCAAAGCACTCAAGGCGTGGAACCGTTCTGCCTATTACGTCGTCAAGTGGTGCCTGTTCGGCGCCATCGCGCTGGCGATCTTCTGGCATTGAGTACTTTGCGGCCAGCGGCGTGCCCGCGTTGTCACGGAGTCAGCGCGACGGGCGGCGCGTCGCGGCGCGTGAGGGTTCGATAGAGCATCCACGACGCGGCCGATCCCATTCCTACCGTCATCGACCATGCGACACCTGTCACGCCATAGTAGTGCGTCAGCGGCGGCACGATCACGATAAGAATCACCATCTGGATCAGCGACGCGTGCGTCGTCGCCTTCGCATCGCCCACTGCCCGAAGGTAAGCAACGAGCACCGCGATCAATGCGCCGATTGCCATATTGATCACGAAGATTCTGAACAGAGGCACTGCCGACATCCAGGCCGGACCGAGCACCGTCGCGAAAAGTGAATCGGCCGTCATCCTCAGTAGTACGACGAAGATGGCCAGACCACCGGCGACAACGAACAGATACAGCTTGACCATGCGCGCAGCCACACGCGCATCACGCCTGTGCTGGTCCGCGAACGTGGGGAACAGGTACTGTCCCATCGCAAAGGCCGCGTCGGTCAACAGCATCTGCGCAAGCTTCGACGACATCTGATACGCGCCCAGTTGCGCGGGCCCGAGCAGTTTGCCGACAATGATCTTGTCGAACTGGTTGAGCATCAGATTGATGACGCTCCCCGCCCAGATCCAGCGACTGAACCCAAGGTAATGGCCAATCCCGGACCAGACGAGACGAACCGGCGGCCGTGGCGTCATCGTCGCCCATGTGAGCGTGGTCTTTAACGTATCGCCGACAATCATCCCGAGCAGCAGCGAGTAAGCGCCGCCACCACCGAATGCAAATGCGAGTCCGACGAAGCAATCGGCAAACGCGGACATCATTTCGATCGTCGCGATCTGCTGGAAGCCGCGATTGCGTTGGACCACGAAGTAAGCCGGCGACGCCACGCCGCGAATCAGCGGCAGCACGGCTGCAAGTTGCAGCAGAACGAGCGCATGGCCAAGATGGAACTGACTGTTCATGACCGGCGCAAGCGCGACCAGCAGCAACGCAACCAGGAGACCACGTGTTGCGAGCGTCGTCCAGACTGCGGACAGTTCGCGACGGGAGGGTGATTCGTGGCCTTGCACGACAGCTTGCGGCAACCCGGTATCGGAAAGCGATTCAGCTATGGCCACGGCAAGCAGTGCAATGCTGACACTTCCAATTGCCGACGGGCCGAGAATGCGCCCGAGCGCGAGAAACTTCACCGCCACGAGGCCGCGCACGACAACCTGTTGCAACAGCACCCATGTGGGCGAACTCGGCCCCAGGCCGACCCGCATGGAGAGTGCCGCTCCCCTTAGTGATCTCACTTTTATCTTCCTCCAGGTCGCCTGCTTCCCTGGATGGCTGGTTCATTCGCGATCAGGGGCCGAAGCGGAATGGACCGAATGTGAATCTTTAACGAAAGGAGAACTGTGCGGAACTGAACGTCGCGTCGCGGATTTATTCGTCGGCTAGCCGGGAAGGGTTATTCTCACGCGCAACTATCGAGGGTCACCAGGGAAAAACAGGAGAGCCTTAAAGTATGACGGCGCGCGCTTTCATCATTGCCGGGCAATGATTGCCGGTATCGTCGTGCAAACACACCATCTGCGGCTGCGGGTGTCAAACCGAATTCACCGGCCTGTCCAGCCCAGCGACGGGCAGAGTCTGCACGGCTACCCTGTCCAGCGGCGCGACGATACAGTGCGCAACGCCGCGACACACCGTGGATTTCCGATGGGAAATAGTCAAGCGCACCGGTCGCGGTTCGTGGCATGGGCGCGCTGTCCGGCTGTCGTGACCGAATGTTATTATCGGAAACACATATCGCCGTTTGTCGCGCGGCCTCACGCTGTCGATTCCCATGGACCTTCACCTCACCAAACCCACCGATCCGTCCACCTCCGACCTTGGCCGCCGCGTGCGCGCCGCACGTCAGGCGCAGGATCTGACGCTGGAAACCGCGAGCCGCTTGTGCGGCGTGTCTCGCTCGACGCTATCGAAAGTGGAAAACGGCCTGATGTCCCCCACTTTCGACGTGCTACAGAAAATTGTTCTTGGGTTGAAGATCGAAATCGGCGAGTTGTTCGGCTCCACGCCGAAGGTCAGCGCGAGCGGCCGTCGCGCGCTGACACGCAAGAATGAAGGCCAGCGGCACGCCTACCGCGGCTACCAGATGGAGCTGCTCGCCACCGACCTCGCGCACAAGGCCATGCTGCCGTTCCGCATCCGCATCTCGGCGCACACGCTCGATGCTTTTGACGACTGGGGCCGCCACGAAGGCGAAGAGTTTCTGTATGTGATCAGCGGCAGCGTATGTCTGTATTCGGAGCTCTACGCGCCCACGCATCTGAATGCCGGCGACAGCCTGTACTTCGACAGCCGGACCGGCCATGCAGCGGTCTCCACGAGCGACGAAGACGCCGAAGTGCTGTGGATGGCCACGAGCGCCGACATCCCCCACCCGCCCGCGAGCGAACCGGCGAAGCGCTGAACGTGCGCCGCATTCCAACACAGAGACGAACAGGCTTGCTTCGTTAGGTAGCCGCCTGCTGGCGCGCGCGAGCCAGCGCGCTCAGGTTGCCTTCGCCGAAGCCATGATGCCCTTTACGCTGGACGATCTCGAAGAAAATCTCACCGGTATTGCGGCGCACGAATGTCTGGAAGAACAGCAGCGGCACACCGTCGTCGCCCACTTCACCGTCCACCAGAACGTGGGTGCGCTTCAGACGCTCGACGTCGAGCCCGTGGTTCGGCAAGCGTTCGTCCAGCTGCCCGTAATAGCCCGGCGGCGGCTCGACGAATTCCACTCCGTTTGCCAGCAGTTGCTCGACGCACGCGAAGATATCGTCCGTAGCGAGCGCAATGTGCTGAACGCCTTCGCCCGGGTGATCTGGCAGGTACTCGTGCATCAGGTTAGTCCGGCGCGTGCCTTCTTCGTACAGCGGAATGCGGATCGCGCCGCATGGCGACACCATCACGCGCGATTCCGCGGACACATGCCAGTTCGCGTGCAACTCGTGAATCTCGCGGAAGTTGAGCAGGTCGCGATAGAAATCGATCCATTCCTGCATGCGGCCCTCGCCGACCGTCTGCGTCAGATGGTCCACGGCAACGAGGCCGCTGCCCGTATGACTCAGGTCGGCTTGCGCAGTGTCCATCTCGATCGGGCGAAAGTCGATGTCGAAAATGGAGATATCGCCCAGTCCGCCGCGCTGGCCGCCCCGGCCGCGCCAGCGGTCGACGAAGTAGATATGCGAGTCGCCGATGCCCTGAATCGCCGGAATCAGCAGTTCTCCCGCGCCCAGGCGCTCGCCTTCGAACGCCCACGCACCGAGCTCGATCGCGCGGTCGAATGCGCGCTGCGCGTCCGCCACGCGAATGCCGATCGCGCAAATGCCGGCGCCGTACTCCTGCGCATAGCGCGCGGCAAACGAGTCGGGCTCGGCGTTCAGCAGAAAATGCATTTCGCCTTGCCGGTATAGCGTGACGTCCTTGCTGATATGGCGCGCAATCGCCTTGAAGCCGAGGCGCGTAAATGTGTCGTCCAGCCGCTTCGGCTCACGCGCGGCAAACTCGACGAATTCAAGACCCGCGGTGCCGAGCGGATTGTGCTCAGGCGCCGACACGGCGCGCAGCGCGGCGTCTGCAGTGGGCAAGTCGCGAGGCATGGCACTCTCCTTAATCAAAACTTTCGATGCTGACGCGCGTCATCCGACCATTCGCCGCAGCTTGCTGCGTCGCAGCGCGTCATGGTGGGCGTCGCGGCGCTCCCACGCTACAGCGTGCCCGGCGGCGCGTTGTCGCACCGTGTTTGTACACCCCCGGGCAGGCCGTTCGCAACTTCATTTTGTACCGGCTGGTTCATTTTTTGGCTTGCGGGCAGCGCGCTGGCCACGCTTGGCTGGCACGCTGCCTGCCGCTAATCCTGCGCGGGCGCCGGTCATACGGTGCCGCGCGACTTCACGTATTGCGTCGATCAGCGCCCGTCCGACCGCCGAAGGCTGCGAATCCGAGCGCCGGATCAGGCCGACCGGCTCATCGGTGCCGGCGAACGGCAAGGGCAACCGCACCAGCATGCCGTGCGCGAGTTCAAATTCGACCGCGCTCAGCGGCACGAACCAGACGCCGTCGTTTTCGAGCGCCAGCGCACGACCCGTGGACACCGACAACACTTCGACATAGCCCGACAGCGGCGGCACGCCCCATGCACTTAACAAACTTTCCGCCGACTGCCGGATCAACGTGCCGAATGGCGGGAGCACAACCAGAAAATCGTCCAGCGACGTGGCCGGCAAGCCAGAACCCAGCGCGAGCGGATGCCCGGCACGCACGACGGCGATCAGCGGTTCGCTGAACAGTTGCTCGAAGCTCAATCCCACCATTCGCTCCGGATCGGCGAGACGGCCAATCGCAAATTCGATCGCACCGGCTTTTAATCGTTCGAGCAGTTCCGGATTCGCGCCCGTGGCGAGGCGCACGATCACGTGCGGCCAGCGCGCCGCAAACCGCTTCATGGCCGGCGGAATCAGCGCGGCGGCGACGGTGGGCAACACGCCGACTTCCAGCGTGGCGGAAGCCGCGCCTTCCGCGCGTGCCAGCAGATCGACCCCTTGCCGTAGCGCGCTCACGCAGGCGCTTGCGTGCGGCATGAAAAGCTGCCCTTCGCGGGTCGGCACCGCGCCGTGGCGGCCACGCTCGAACAGCCGGACGCCCAGAATCGCCTCCAGTTCGGCGACCGTTTTGGATACCGCCGGCTGGGTAATCGACAGGCTGTCAGCCGCTCGCTGCACGCTGCCGAACTGCGCGACCGCCAGAAAACATTGGAGATGACGAAATTTGACGCGGCTGTCCGCGAGACTGCGTTGCATAACGAGTGGTTATACGTTCCGGCCTAAAACGTCATTTTGCATAACTTCTCAGGTTAGATAAAGTCGCTCCACAAGCTCGCATCTCACAATTCCCCGAAGGAGACACTGATGGACGATTCTTTTCTCACGACGCGCGACTTCGCGTCCCATCCCGCGTATATCTATCCCGGCTACGGGTCGTCGGTCAAACGCGGTCCGACGCGCCCGTTGATTCCGTTGAAGGAACGCCTGCGCGACCAGCGCGTGCCGGTGTACGGCGCGGAAGACCTCGGCGCGTTGGACAACGATCTGACGCGCAACGCCGTGCGTAACGGCGAACCGCTCGGCGAGCGCATCATCGTGACGGGCCGCGTGCTGGACGAAGGCGGTCGTCCGGTGCGCAATACGCTGGTCGAAATCTGGCAAGCCAACGCGGCGGGCCGTTATGTGCACAAGGCGGACCAGCACGATGCGCCGCTCGATCCCAACTTTCTCGGCGCGGGACGCTGCATCACCGACAGCGAAGGCCGCTACCGCTTCCTGACGATCAAGCCGGGCGCCTATCCGTGGGGCAACCACCCGAATGCGTGGCGTCCGAACCATATCCATTTTTCGCTATTTGGAGACCATTTTGGCTCGCGTCTCGTCACGCAGATGTATTTCCCCGGCGACCCGCTGCTGGCCTTCGACCCGATTTTCCAGGGCACGCCCGAGCATGCACGCGAACGGCTGATCGCCGAGTTTTCGCTCGACACCACGCAAGAGGCCTACGCGCTCGGTTTTAACTTCGACATCGTGCTGCGCGGCCGCCACGAAACTCCGATGGAGCGCTAAGCCATGACGACTTTGAAGCAAACCCCTTCGCAAACTGTCGGACCCTATTTCGCGTACGGCCTGTGTCCGCAGCAATACGATTTCGACTTTCGCAGCCTGTTCACGCCGGTGCTGGCCGACCGCGAAGCGGCGGGCGAACACATCACGATTGTCGGCCAGGTGTTCGACGGGGACGGTAACGTAGTCGGCGACGCGATGCTGGAAGTGTCGCAAGTCGACGCGAACGGCCGCTATCCGGACTCGCGCGAGGAGATCCTGAAGACCGGTTTTCGCGGATTTGCGCGCGTCGGCACGGGAACGGATCCGCACAAGCGTTTTGTCATCGAAACGGTGAAACCCGGTCGCGCCAACCCGGACGAGGCGCCGCATCTGAACATGATCGTGACGATGCGCGGCATGCTGCTGCACACCTTCACCCGCATCTATTTCGAAGACGAAGCCGACGCGAACGCGCAGGATGCCGTGCTGGCGGCTGTGCCCGAAGACCGGCGCAGTACGCTGATTGCACGCCGTGAACCGGACACCGCGAACGTTTACCGCTTCGACATCCACATGCAGGGCGAGAAGGAAACGGTCTTTTTCGACCTGTAAAACGGCACTCTCAAGTCTGGCGGCGGGATGGCGAAACGCCGAGTTGTCCATAGCCCACCTTGTGTGGGCTTTTTTTCGCTCGGCAGTGGAAGGCGGCCGCGCTCTGGCGAGCCTTGCCAGGCTTACCGCGCCGGACAGTTACAAGTTAAGTGTTGACGCTGATAGAGGCCAGCGGTTACTGTGGCAATCGAAGTTCAAGAAGTTCGATTGCTGTTCATCAATGTCTCGCTCCCTCAGCGGTATTCGTTGTCCTCTCCCTCCTTGACGCTTCAAGCGCTCTTCGTCAGAGCAATTCATTCATTTTTACTCAAGGATTCCTTATGGATACCGGTACCGTTAAGTGGTTCAACGACAGCAAAGGCTTTGGCTTCATCACGCCGGACAAGGGCGGCGACGACCTGTTCGCGCACTTCTCCGAAATCAGCGGCGACGGCTTCAAGACGCTGGCTGAAAATCAGAAAGTGAGCTTCGAAACGAAGCAAGGCCCGAAGGGTCTGCAAGCGGCTAACATCAAGCCGATGTAAGTTTGACGGGCTCGGTGTCCGGCAACGGACATCGGACTGCAGCGACATCCTCGCGGAGAGTTGTTCTCCCACAGTTGGCGCGACCGCTTTCTTGGCCGTGGTTCATTTCAGCGGCCCGCCTAAGCGCCAAACGCCTCGTTGCACCTCATTCTCCCTCCGGCCTCAACGCCCTTTCTACGCTTTCCGACTGCGTCTGTATCCGGCTCTTCAAAGCCACGGATCGACTCGTCCGCGTGACTGCTCAAGCGACTCGCCACTGCGACTCGCACGGCCGGCGCGCACTCGAACATCATTAAAATAAAATGCAAATCAAACAGAATACTCATCACTACAACGGCTACGCCGTCCAACCCTCGGCGCACCGTTTGCCCGACGGGAGCTTCTCCTCGAACCTGCTGCTCGAACGCGCCGATAGCGCGCGTGCCGAAGGGCGCTACCAGTTCTATTCGCTCGACTATTTCACGAGCGAAGAACAGGCATTGCAGCACTCGGCACGCTGGGCCCGTCACTGGGTCGATACGCGCGGTTAAGCGCGCCGCGCACGCACGCCATCCTGGCCGCGCGTCATTCGCCGGTCTCTGCCTTGACGCGTGCGCGTAGTTCGAACTTCTGAATTTTTCCCGTCGACGTCTTCGGCAATTCGCCAAACCGGACGGCCTTCGGCACCTTGTATCCTGCAAGATAAAGCCGGCAGTGCCCAATGATCTCTTCGGCGCTCACCTGAGCGCCCTCCCTGAGCTCGACGAACGCACACGGCACCTCACCCCATTTCGGGTCGGCCATCGCCACCACGGCCGCAACCGACACCGCCGGGTGACGGTACAGCGTGTCCTCCACCTCGATACTCGAGATGTTCTCGCCGCCTGAAATGATGATGTCCTTGCTGCGGTCGCGGATGCGAATGTAGCCGTCGGGCATCCGCACGCCCAGGTCGCCGGTATGGAACCAGCCGCCTCGGAAGGTCGCTTGCGTAGCGCGTTCGTTCTTCAGATAGCCCTTCATGCAGATGTTGCCGCGGAACATGATCTCACCGAGCGTTTCGCCGTCGCCCGGCACAGGCTCGAGCGTGTCGGGATCGAGCACCGTCACGGCGGCCTGAAGGTGATAGCGCACGCCCTGCCGCGCATTCAGTTCGGCGCGCGCGCCGTCGTCGAGCAGGTCCCATTCTTCCTGCTTCGCGCAGACCGCAGCCGGGCCGTAGGTTTCGGTCAGGCCATACACGTGCGTCAGGTCGAAGCCGATCTCCTTCATCTTGGCGATCACGGCGGGCGCGGGCGCAGCACCGGCCACCATCGTCGATACGCGATGCGTAATGCCGTCGCGCCATTGCGCCGGCGCGTTCGCCAGCGCGCTCTGCACGATCGGCGCTCCGCAGTAGTGCGTGACACGTTCCCGGCGGATCAGGTCGAGCACAGCTTGGGCGTCGAATTTCCGCAGGCAGACGTTGACGCCAGCACGCGCAGCGACCGTCCACGGAAAGCACCAGCCGTTGCAGTGGAACATCGGCAGCGTCCACAGATATACCGCGTGCTTCGGCATATCCCATTCGAGGATGTTGCTCAGCGCGTTCAGGTAGGCGCCGCGATGGTGGTAGACCACGCCTTTCGGGTCGCCCGTCGTGCCGGACGTGTAGTTCAGCGCGATGGCGTCCCATTCGTCGGCCGGCATGGTCCACGCGAAGTCGGGGTCGCCGCTTTCCAGAAACGCCTCATAGTCGGTCGCGCGGATGAACCTGTCGGCGTCCGCGGGCATGACGTCGGCCACGCTGATCACGCGCAGGTCGGGAAACTCCAGCGCCGCACGATGCGCAAACTCGCTGTAGTCGGTATCGACGATCAGCGCCTTTGCCTCGCCGTGACGCAGCATGAAAAGCAGCGACGAGACATCGAGCCGCGTGTTCAGTGTGTTGAGCACGGCACCGGCCATTGGCACGCCGAAGTGCGCCTCTATCATCGTAGGAATATTCGGAAGCAACGCGGCAACCGTATCGCCGCGTTCTACACCGGCCTGCCGCAACGCACTGGCTAGCCGCCGTGCGCGCTGATAGGTGTCGCGCCAGGTCCGGCGAATGTCACCGTGGACCACCGCGAGCCGCTCTCCATAGACTTCCGCTGCGCGTACGATGAAATCGAGCGGCGTCAGCGGAACATAATTGGCTTCGCGGCGCTCAAGACCCTCTTCGAACATGTGCTTCATCGCATCGTCTCCATCGGCGCGTGCCGCGCCGTCGATTATTCTGATTGACGAACAAGGCTATCAGCAACATGTTGAACTGTCTGTCATTCAAATGACAGCGCGACATGCTCCGGTGTCGCACCGGTTGACGCGCATAAGTTTGAACTCGACACCCCCGCCCGCACCACGCACCGTCTCATGGACGCGGTCGCCGCCCACCTTCGGGGTGGCGGCCGGGCGTCTGTTTTGCGCGCCCATAAAAAAAGGTGCCGCAAGCGGCACCTTTTCTCACATCGACAGGCTTCTTGTGAAAGCTTAGAAGCGGTGACGCAGACCGATCGTAGCAGCCGTCTGGTTCTTCGACGACGACGGCAGTTGCGAATTATCGCCGCTGTAGATCGAAGCGACACCGCCGTCGCCCATTGCGTGCTGATACACGGCTTCAGCGTACACATCCGTGCGACGCGACAGCGAGTAGTCAGCCTGGAGGCCGATCTGGTGGTAACGGGTCTTCATGTCGTTGCCATCAGCATTCACGCCGTAGCCACGTGCGTCCGTGAACGTGTAAGCCACGCCGAGGCCAAGAGCCGGCGTCAGGTTGTACTTGCCATTGACTTCGTAGTTGTTCGAACGGCCTTGGCGTTGGCCAGGGGTCGTCGCGCCAACCAGGTTGTCCACGCGCGATTGCGTGAATGCAGCACCGACGGTAGCCGGGCCGAACGAGTACGAAGCCGCTGCGCCGAATTCGCGCTGACGGAAGTTGCCGGTCATGATGCCCGACGTGTTAGCCAGCACGCCGTCGGACGAGCCCGTAGCGTTGGCAGCCGGGTTGTTCTGCTGTGCGTAAGCAGCGCCCAGGTGCAGGCCTTGCCATTGGTACGCAGCGCCCACGCTGTATTCGCGGTTGTTCGCGAATGCGCCAGCCTGGTTCGAGAAGCCGTACGTGCCGCCGAACGTGAAGCCAGCGTAGTTAGCGCTCGAGTACTTGATCGAGTTGTTCGCTGCGTAGCCGCCGTTCGTGTTCAGGTTGTCGTTGTTGAACGGGTGCGCGAAGTACGTACCGCCCCAGCTGCCCGTTGCGGTCAGCGGTGCCAGGTAGTCTTGAGCGGCGTCGTATTGACGGCCCAGCGTAACCGTACCGAATTGCGCGCTCGACAGGCCGACGAATGCCTGACGGTTGAACATGCCGTTGTTGTTAGCGAACCGGCCGTTGTTGATGTTGAAGCCGCTTTCCAACGTGAAGACTGCCTTCAGACCGCCGCCCAGATCTTCCGAACCGCGCAGACCGAACATGCTCTGGTTGATGCCGCCGCTGCCGGCTGCCCACTTCGAGTTGTGCGCAACGTTGCTGGTGTACGTGACACCAGCGTCCAGCAGACCGTACAGCGTGACGCTGCTTTGTGCGTGAGCGACGGAAGCGAACGATGCGGCAACCGCAACGACGATGAGACTCTTTTTCATGCTCGGAACTCCTGTTCGATAAATTTACGCGGGGAGCGGGTCTTGCCTCGACAGCACATGCATCGCAACCGCTGCCGCCCTGTTCGCTGAATCGGCTTTTCGACCAGCCGGGCACCCTTGAAACGAAGCGTGAGTGTATGGGGCGCCCCTGGTACAAACCCTAGCGATTTACACAACAGGATTTTTCGAAATCCGCAACAATGTCAACGAAGAAGCGATTAAGTTATTGTTTTAACGGGATTTATCGGTCAATTTCGCACGAATGGCGAGTGCTCATTTCATAAGAATTTTGCAAGTCGACAATATTCGAAGTTGTGCGAATGCAACAGCGTTTTAATAATGCCGAAGTAATCGCGTGACGTAGCGCGGCGGGAGACAGAAAGCAGCGTGCTTGAAAATAAGGCACTCAAACGGCTCGTCGCCTCGTTATGAATTTTATTTTTAGTCGCCGGGAACTTATTTTCAAAATTGATATGCGTGAACTGTTTGACGCAAAATGCGTCTATCTGACCTACGCGCGTCAGGTATTCCTTATTGCGTAAGGCGAGCCAAAATCCCTCTTGGTAACGTTCCTTCAAATACCGCTGCTGAGGCGCGTTCCCGAGCTTCTGGTGGCGCACGCTGCAATAACGCGCAAAAATAAAAAGCCGCCTGACGGCGGCCATTGAGTAGTGAAAGCTTTCAGCACGGGGACTGTCCGGAGGTGAACTGCGGCGCCGCCCGCCGCGTGACAGAGGCCCGGTGCTGAAAGCGGACGGCATACATTGAACAGCCTTCCGTCTCCATTAACGGCCATGCCGCTCCATTTTTTTACACGGAGTTTCCCTACTTTACGAGCCGCTCGCATGCACGATGTCTTCGAGATCAGGACCAGTGGGCCGCTTTCCGATCCTCCGGCGTGGCGCCTGGCGCTAGCGGATCTGTATCGGGCGGGGTGCCGGGCAATGGCCGCGGCTGATCGCCCGGGTCGTCGAGCGGCTGGTTGGCAGGATCTGCAACGGGGTCGGCAATCGGATCAACGGTGGGAACGGTTTGCACTCTGAATCTCCTGTAGACGGGACAATTGCCCCTCTACAGCGCGCGCAACCGGTATTCCCGGATCCCATTCTGCAAATGCGGCAGGCAAGCTTACGGGTTGCGAAAAACGGCCGGTGCTGAGCAAAAACTCACTCCGGCATTCTTTCCGTACAGCTTGTAGAAAATTCTCGGGCAGGAAACGGTGTCTTTCAGACAACTCTTGAGACGCCATCTCGTCATCGCGCCCCGCAATCCTCTGACGACCATTCAATGCCGGTCGAGGCGCGGAATTGGCGAATCTTCGGCGCCATTGGACAGGAACGGCTCCAGCCCGAAAAGCCACGCAAAACAGAAGGTCACACGTGTCAGCGCACCGGCGCGTGGGCGCGGGACGGTACCAACGACGCCGTCTAGAGGCGTGACGAGCAGAGGTTGAGCTTGCGCAAACTCGGTAGCGGTGTGGTCTGGTTGCATAATCATGCTCATTATTGATACAGGCTGGAACCGACCATGCGCAAGCGACGTGCCATCGGCAACGTTGCAAAGCAGTAGAAGGTGCAAGGGGGATGGCAGACCAAATGAAACTATTGCTGAACGGGGCGTGGGTAGCGGTCAGTGACTACCGTGAGCTGAATGGAGGCGGATTGATAATGCGGAAATCGACGCTATTGAAGTTATGCCACAATTTCTCGTCCAACATTGCTTTCACCGAAGTGAAAAGCCGATAAGAAACGACGCCGTCTCTATTCAAATGTGCACACACCGCAAACTCGGGAGAAACGGGAAGACGATTAATTCGCCGGCACAAGTGACATGCGGTCGCACCCATACCGACAGTTGAGTTTGCGTTTCGCGCAATTAAAAAAGGGTTCCGAAATTCGGAACCCTTCATAGATCCTTGGTGGGCCGGGTCGGAGTCGAACCGACGATGGGATTTCTCCGGCGGATTATGAGTCCGCTGCCTGCAACCAGCACGGCGTCCGGCCCAAGAAAAAAGACCCGGACTATGAGACAGGCCGGGCCTATTCGCTAACTGGCCGACATACTACACGAAAAAGAGGCCTTCGCAACCGCCTCGCCTGAGCGAAACAACCGGAAGGCCCCTCTGAGTACGCCATTGAGCACAATGAATCTTCCGCTATCGATCAGTTTCCTTCGAGAAACGACTTCAGCTTGTCCGACCGGCTCGGGTGACGCAGCTTGCGCAGCGCCTTCGCCTCGATCTGACGGATCCGCTCACGCGTGACGTCGAACTGCTTGCCCACTTCTTCGAGCGTGTGATCCGTGCTCATCTCGATACCGAAACGCATACGCAACACCTTCGCTTCGCGCGGCGTCAGCGAATCGAGCACGTCTTTCACGACATCGCGCATGCTGGCATGCAGCGCAGCGTCGGCCGGCGCGACCGTATTCGTGTCTTCGATGAAATCGCCCAGATGCGAATCGTCGTCGTCACCGATCGGCGTTTCCATGGAGATCGGCTCTTTCGCGATCTTCATGATCTTGCGGATCTTGTCTTCCGGCATTTCCATCTTCTCGGCCAGCGTTGCCGGATCCGGTTCGAGACCGGTTTCCTGCAGAATCTGACGCGAAATACGGTTCATCTTGTTGATCGTTTCGATCATGTGAACCGGAATCCGGATCGTGCGCGCCTGGTCGGCGATCGAACGCGTAATGGCCTGACGGATCCACCACGTTGCATACGTGGAGAACTTGTAGCCACGACGGTATTCGAACTTGTCCACCGCCTTCATCAGGCCGATATTGCCTTCCTGAATCAGATCGAGGAACTGCAGACCTCGGTTCGTGTACTTCTTCGCGATCGAAATCACAAGACGCAGGTTCGCCTCGGTCATCTCGCGCTTGGCCTGACGCGCCTTCAGTTCACCAGCCGCCATTTGACGGTTGGTTTCCTTCAGGTCCTTCAGCGGCAGCACGACACGCGCCTGCAAATCCAGCAGACGCTGCTGCTGCTCGCGAATCGCCGGAATGTTACGCGTGAGGATCGCGCTATAAGCATGACCTTCGTTGACGATCTTGTCCGCCCACGTCAGGTCCGTCTCGCTGCCCGGGAAACGCGCGATGAACTCGGCACGCGGCATGCCGCACTTGTCGACCACCGTATGCAGAATCTGACGCTCGACCTGGCGCACTTCGTCCACTTGCGCGCGCAACGTGTCGCACAGACGCTCGACAGTGCGCGCGGTAAAGCGGATCGTCATGAGTTCATTCTGGATCGTTTCCTGCGCCTTCAGGTACGACTTGGACTTGTAGCCTTCCTTCTCGAACGCGCGACGCATCTTGTCGAACCATTCGCTGATCATCGCAAACTTTTCCAGCGACGCGCGCTTGAGCGCTTCCATCTGCGCCGCGTTCGCGGTGGCCTGCGCGGTACCGTCGTCTTCTTCCTCGTCCTCTTCGTCCTCGGCCTCTTCTTCCTCGTCTTCGCTCTCGATTGCCTCGGCTTCCTGCACGGAGAAACCGTCGGCGTCTTCCGCGTCGGCGTCGATCAGACCGTCGACGAGTTCGTCGATGCGGATCTCTTCGTTCGCGACGCGCTCGGCCATCGCGAGAATGTCGGCGATCGTAGTCGGGCACGCGGAAATAGCCATGACCATGTGCTTCAGGCCATCTTCGATCCGCTTCGCAATTTCGATCTCGCCTTCGCGCGTGAGCAGTTCGACCGTGCCCATTTCGCGCATGTACATGCGAACGGGATCGGTCGTGCGGCCGAATTCGGAATCGACGGTGGACAGCGCAACTTCCGCTTCCTCTTCCACTTCGTCATCCGACGAAGCGGCGGGCGCGTTGTCGTTCAGCAGCAGCGTTTCGGCATCGGGCGCCTGTTCGTACACCGCCACGCCCATGTCGTTAAACGTACTGATGATGCCTTCGATCGCCTCGGTCTCGGTGAAGTTGTCCGGGAGGTGGTCGTTGATTTCCGCGTAGGTGAGGAAGCCGCGTTCCTTGCCGAGCTTGATCAGCGCGCGCAGTTTCGAACGGCGCTCCTCGATTTCCTCGACGGTGCCCGGCTGTGACGACGCGAAAGCGTCTTTCAGCAGCGCTTTTTCCTTCGCGCGACGGTCGCGGGCCCTGGCCTTTTCCACTTTACCTGGAACGGCCGCAGGAGTTTCTTCGCTCTGGGTTGCCTCGTCATCGACGGGTACTTCGTTCAGCTTTTTCGTCATGGAGTTCGCCGTACCGGCTGTAGTCTCGACTCGCGGCTGGTGGACAACAGCCGGTTGAACCGTGGATACTGGAGTCTCGCGCACTACCGCATCGTCCAGCGCGGCAGCCGCTTCCCTTGCGCTTCTGACATCCGGCCCCTTCGTGGCCGCCGGCGGCACAGCTTTCGCTGCCCTGACCGGCTCCGTTCGCGCTGCCGAAGTGGTCGAGGATTTCTTCCCTGCAGCCGGTGGCGCAACGCTCACGGCAGACGCCTTTCTGGCTGAAGAAACTAGCTTGGCCTCGGTGACCTTTCTGGTCCGCTCCGTTGAGCGTGCGCCTGCTGAATTATTTCCGCCTGTAGTTCCGTCTGAAGTCTTTGCCATCGCATCGCCTTTTCGCCTTTGCTAGGAAAACCCTTTGAAAAACAAACCGCTGGAAACCTTTAATTATAGCACCGAGGCCTTTTCCAACCCGCTTACAAGCCAAGCTGGCGCTTCATGTCAGCCCGCTTGCGATTAAGCTCCGAAAGCTCGGCGAACTCCTCCGGCGTGTGCCGGGATTGCCGCGAGAGTTGCTCCAGGCGATCGCAATAAGCGTCGTACCGCATCTTCAAAATCGCCGCTTTCAACTCCTCGCCGACGATCCGCTCCTGCTCGCGGCGCTCCTCGGCGACGGTCGCATCTTCCGGATCCTTCAGCAGCAAATCCCGGACGTTTTCATCATAGTCCAGAATTTTGCGAAAGATTTCCTCGAAAGTTGGGGCATTGGCGCCATTTCGCAATAGGTCCGACAGCAACTGAAACTCCGCCGAATCGCCTAGCGCACGTGCATGCGTCGTCACTTCCTCGAACAATTCACCGTGTCGCGTGACCGTGAGGAGAGCCTGTTCGGCCTCCTCGTCGAGCACGCCGACCGTGCGCGGATACATCACCAGATTGCGCAGCGTTTTTTCCTCGATCCCGGTCACGCTGCGCCGGTCCTTGCGTGCGGGCGCGGAGCGCGCCGCCGCCGCAATCCGGGCGTCGACCTCGCACAGCGCCGCCACTTCCTCGAACGGCACGTCCAGCCGGTCGGCCAGCATGTGCATGATCTGCGCGCGCAGGGCGTTCGCCGGCAGCGCCTGGAGCAGCGGCTTGGCGTCGAACAGCGCGCGCGCACGGCCTTCCGGCTGGTCGAGCTCCTTGCCGGTCAACACCTCGTTCAGCATGAACTGCGATAGAGGCATGGCGCGCTTGACCTGCTCCGCGAACGCCTCGGTGCCGAATTCCCGCACGTAGCTGTCCGGATCGTGCTCGGACGGCAGAAACAGGAAACGGATGGTCCGATTGTCCGCGGCGTGCGGCAAACAGGCGTCGAGTGCGCGGCGCGCAGCGCGCCGCCCCGCCGAATCGCCATCGAAACTGAAGATCACCGTGTCGGTCTGACGCATCAGTTTGTGCACATGAACCGGCGTGCAGGCCGTGCCGAGCGTGGCCACCGCGTTCTGAAAGCCCAGTTGCGCCAACGCAACCACGTCCATGTAGCCTTCGACCACCAGCACGTACTGCTGTTCACGAATGGCCAGCCGCGCCTCGAATAACCCATAAAGCTCGCTGCCCTTGTTAAATAGCGGCGTTTCCGGGGAATTCAAATATTTCGGCTCACCGCCGTCCAGTACACGGCCACCGAAGCCGATCACCTGCCCTTTCACATTGCGGATGGGGAACATGATCCGCTCGCGAAAGCGGTCATAGCGACGGCTTTGCCCCTGCGCGTCCGCCTTCTCGCTGACAATGACCAGACCCGACTCGACCAGCGAGTCGTTTCGATAATCAGGGAACGCGGCTTCGAGGTTTTGCCAGCCGTCCGGTGCGTACCCGAGCCCGAAACGAGCGGCAATCTCGCCCGTCAGACCGCGCTTTTTCAGATACTGGATCGCCGTCGGCGCGCCACGCAGTTGCTTGCGATAGAAATCGCAAGCGGTTTGCATGACGTCGGACAGCGCGGTGGTGACCGCTTTCGACGCCGCCGGCGAGTTGCTGCCCGCGCCGGAACCGCCGCCGTAGCCCGGCGACGGCTCGTTCGGCACGGTCAGGCCGACCGACTGCGCCAGTTCGTTGACCGCCTCCGGGAAAGACGCGCCCACGTGCTCCATCAGGAACCCAATGGCCGTGCCATGCGCACCGCAGCCGAAGCAGTGATAGAACTGTTTAGTCGGACTAACCGTAAACGAAGGGCTTTTCTCGTTGTGAAACGGGCATAGGCCCATGAAGTTCGCGCCGCCCTTCTTCAACTGCACATACCGGCCGACCACGTCGACGATATCGACGCGGTTGAGCAGATCCTGCAGGAATGACGGTGGAATCACGTTAGACGACGCTGCGTTGAATACTCAGGATTAAAGCCCGGCGCCGCGTACGCCATCAGCGCGACAGCGAACGCAGGCCTCCAATACGAAGATTACTTGGCGAGCGCGGCTTTCACGCGGGCCGACACGGCGGTCATATCGGCGCGACCGGCCAGTTTCGGCTTGAGCACGCCCATGACCTTGCCCATATCCTGCGGACCGGCCGCGCCGGTTTGCGCGACCGCCGCCTCGACTTCCGCGGTGATCTCGGCGTCGGACAGCTGCGCCGGCATATAGGCGGTCAGAATGGCCAATTCGGCCTTTTCCTTGTCGGCGAGATCCGTGCGGCCCGCGGCCTCGAACTGGCTGATCGAGTCCTTGCGCTGCTTGATCATCTTGTCGACGACCGCCGTAATTGCCGTGTCGTCCAGCGTGATGCGCTCGTCCACTTCGCGCTGCTTGATCGCGGCGAGCAGCAGGCGGATCGTGCCGAGACGCTCCGTTTCACGGGCGCGCATGGCGGCTTTCATATCGTCGTTGATCTGGTCCCTGAGGCTCATCACTCACCTGAATGCGTTGAAATTGGCAAAAGCGGCCGGGCGCGGCGCCCACGTGCGGCATCAACACGAATAACCCGCTTGGGACTGCTTCCTCAAGCGGGTTGGCGCAATGTACGTAGTGGATGCGACCCTGCCGGCTGGCCCGAAGGGCCGTGTTTTCCGTGATGGCACCTGAAGTGCCGTCACCGGTTGGTTGTCGCCGCTCCGTTTGGGGAACCGCGGCAACGCCAGAATCAGTAGAACTTTTTTGGCAGCATCTGGCCACGCAGACGCTTGAAATGACGCTTCACCGCGGCGGCCTTCTTGCGCTTGCGCTCGGCCGTAGGCTTTTCGTAAAACTCGCGAGCGCGAAGTTCCGTCAGCAAACCGCTTTTCTCCATCGTGCGCTTGAACCGGCGCATGGCGACTTCGAACGGCTCGTTGTCTTTTACGCGGATGGTCGTCATTTTTCAATAACGGAACTTTGTAAAGGTTCAGGAGTATAGCAGAGCTTTTACACAAAGCGAGGGAGCCGTCAAGCCCCTCTGGCGTACTCCGCGGCCGCCTGGCCGGCCGCCACGCCGGACGCCCACGCCCATTGAAAGTTGTAGCCGCCGAGCCAGCCGGTGACATCCACCGCCTCGCCGACGAAATACAACCCCGCCGCCCGCGCGCTCATCATCGTGGACGATGAGAGTTCGCGCGTATCGACGCCGCCGCGGGTCACCTCGGCTTTGCGGTAGCCTTCGGTGCCGTTCGGCGTGAGCGTCCAGCGCGACAATGCCTCGCCGACGCGCCGCAACGCTTTGTCAGGCAGGTCGGCTACGCGCGCTTCAGCGGGAATCTGGTGAGTTTCCAGCCAGACGTGCGCGAGCCGTTGCGGCACCCATTCCGACAGGAGATTGGCAATCTGGCGCCTGGTATTGGTTTTAGCTTCGAGCAGCGCCGTGCTCGCGTCCTGTCCGGGCAGCAGGTTGATGTGAATCGGCTCGCCCGGTTGCCAATAGCTCGAAATCTGCAGCACGCCCGGACCAGACAGGCCGCGGTGGGTCAGCAACAGGTCCTCGTCGAACGACGCGCCGGTTTTTTTGCTGCCCGTGGCCAGTTGCACTTCGAGCGACACGCCCGAGAGCGCCGAAAACGGCTCCCAGTCGGCGGCGGCAAACGTCAGCGGGACGAGCGCGGGGCGTGTGTCGATCAGTTTGTGGCCGAACTGCCTCGCGAGCCGGTAAGCAAAATCCGTCGCGCCGATCTTGGGGATCGACAAACCGCCGGTGGCCACCACCAGCGCGCGCGCGTGAACGGGGCCCGAGGGCGTGTCCAGCACGTAGCGCCCTTCGGCGTCACGGCGCACGTGCTTGACCACGAGCGGCGTACGCCACGCAACCCGGCCAGCGTCGCATTCGCTTTTCAGCACGTTGATGACCGCGTCGCTCGACTGGTCGCAAAACAGCTGGCCCTTGTGCTTCTCATGCCATGTCAGATGATGCCGCTTGAGCAATGTCATGAAATCGCGCGGTGTGTAACGGGCCAGCGCCGAGCGGCAGAAATGCGGATTGGCCGACAGATAGTTGCCCGGCCCCGCATACAGATTCGTGAAATTGCACCGGCCGCCACCGGAGATACGGATTTTTTCCGCGAGACGCTGCGAGTGGTCGATCAACACCACACGGCGGCCCAGTTGCCCGGCCACGGCCGCGCACATCATGCCGGCCGCGCCCGCGCCGATCACTGCGATTTCGAAAGATTCCATGGGGTCGCATTGTAACCGGGCGTCTGCGGCACACGGGCCGCACTGCTATACTTTCCGGCTTACATTTTTCCCTTTTCGGCCGCGTCAACGCGTCCGATCCCGCCCATCCGTCATGCTCGTTCTCGGCATTGAAAGCTCCTGCGACGAAACCGGCCTCGCGCTCTACGATACGGAGCGCGGCCTGCTGGCGCACGCGTTGCATTCGCAGATTGCGATGCACCGGGAATATGGCGGCGTAGTGCCGGAGCTGGCGTCGCGTGACCATATCCGGCGCGCGTTGCCGCTGCTCGAAGAAGTGATGGAGCGTGCGGGCGCCGTGCGCAGCGACATCGACGCCATTGCGTACACGCAGGGTCCGGGGCTCGCGGGCGCACTGCTGGTGGGCGCGAGCGTCGCCAATTCGCTGGCCATGGCGTGGGACAAGCCCACCATCGGCATTCACCATCTCGAGGGGCACTTGCTGTCGCCGCTGCTCGTCGACGAGCCGCCGCCGTTTCCGTTCGTCGCGCTGCTGGTGTCGGGCGGCCATACGCAACTCATGCGTGTGACCGATGTGGGCGTTTACGAAACGCTTGGCGAAACGCTGGACGACGCCGCCGGCGAAGCATTCGATAAAACCGCCAAACTGCTCGGCCTCGGCTACCCTGGCGGCCCCGAAGTCTCCCGGCTGGCCGACTCGGGCACGCCGGGCGCTGTGTTGCTGCCGCGTCCCATGCTGCATTCCGGCGATCTCGATTTCAGCTTCAGCGGCCTCAAAACCGCGGTCCTCACGCATGCAAAAAAGCTCGGCGGCGCGGATATCTCCGAGCAGGCCAAAGCCGATCTGGCGCGCGGTTTCGTCGATGCCGCCGTGGACGTGCTTGCCGCGAAATCGCTCGCCGCGCTCAAGCGGACCAGGCTGAACCGGCTGGTGGTCGCGGGCGGCGTGGGCGCGAACCGGCAGTTGCGCGAAGCACTCTCGGCGGCGGCGAAGAAACGGAACTTCTTCGTGCACTATCCGGATTTGTCGCTGTGTACGGACAACGGCGCGATGATCGCCTTGGCTGGCGCGTTGAGGTTGCAGCGTTGGCCGGATCAATCGGCAAAAGATTATGCGTTCACGGTGAAGCCGCGTTGGGATCTGACCTCGCTTGCACGATGAATCCGAGCCGACAGTCATGATGTGAAAAAGCCGCTTCAGGAAAGCGGCTTTTTCTTTTCAGGCGTTTAAAAGAGCGCGCTTAAGCCGCCCGTTCATGCGCTTGGCCTATGCCACCCGCTTGTCCCGCTCGATCAATGCATACGCGCTGTGGTTGTGAATCGACTCGAAATTTTCGGCTTCGAGCACATAGGCGACCACACGCTCGTCCGCATTCAGACGCTGCGCGACGTCGCGCACCAGATCCTCGACGAACTTCGGATTTTCGTACGCGCGCTCGGTGACGAACTTCTCGTCCGGACGCTTGAGCATTCCCCACAATTCGCACGACGCTTCTTCTTCGGCGATACGAATCAACTCTTCCACCGCGACGTCGTCGGACAGTTCGGCATTGATCGTGACGTGCGAACGCTGGTTGTGCGCGCCATATTGCGAGATCTGCTTCGAGCAGGGGCACAGGCTCGTGACCGGCACCAGCACCTTCAGGAACAGTCGCGTGTCGCCGTTGCGCGTCTCGCCCGACAACGTCACTTCATAGTCGAGCAGGCTTTGCACGCCCGATACCGGCGCGGTCTTGTTCACGAAATACGGGAACGACACTTCGATCCGGCCCGCCTGCGCCTCCAGTTTGTCCAGCATTGCCGTGAGCATCGTGCGGAACGCGGCGGCGTCGAGCGGCGCCTTGTTCTCTTCGAGCAACGCCACGAAACGCGACATGTGCGTGCCTTTCTGATCGGCCGGCAGATGCACGTCGAGGTTCCACGTGCCGACTGTCGGTTGCACGTCACCGGCCTGGGTGCGCACGGTCAGCGGATGGCGGACGGCTTTTACGCCGACGCGCTGGATCGGAATCTGACGCGTATCAGGCGTGCTTTGCACGTCGGGCATCACGAAAGCGGGATTCATCTGGTTCATTATCGTGTCCTTTCAGGAAAACGCCGGGTCGCCCGAATCGCGTGCGCCCTCCAGGGATTCTTGCACTGCGACACATTGGGGGCGCTCAGCGGCCGTGCGGATCTACGCGCGCAACAGCGAGCACCGGCCTTGCCGGCGCTGGATGATGGACCCGAAGACCCACCGTTTCAAGTTCGAGATTGATATGGCCGCCATAGCGACGCAGCGGCCCGGTGGCAGGCTGCATGCTTTCACAGCCCACACTTGCCACGCTGACACATGGCAGCCGGCGACACGCGCTCAGGCGACGCGCTTCACCGACTGCGCGCCGGACGCGCCGCTCGCGAGGAAGCGTTCGCGGATCGACTGGGCGATGCCCGCAGCGTCGAGGCCACATGCGGACAGCAGCTTGGCCGGATCGCCGTGATCGATGAAGCGGTCGGGGAGACCCAGCTGCAGCACGGGCCGCATCACGCCGCTTTCGAGCAGCGCTTCGACGCATGCGGAACCCGCGCCGCCCATTACGCAGCCCTCTTCGACCGTGACGATGGCGTCGTGCGTTTCGGCAAGCTGGCGCACCAGATCGGCGTCCAGCGGCTTCACGAAGCGCATGTTCGCGACGGTGGCGTCGAGTTGCTCGGCAGCGGCCAGCGACGGCGCGACCATCGTGCCGAATGCCAGAATGGCGATACGCTTGCCCGCGGGCTGCGACGTTTCGCGACGGATTTCGCCCTTGCCGACCGGCAGCGCCGTCATCTGCTTGACGGTGGCCACACCTGTGCCGGCACCGCGCGGATAGCGCACGGCCGTTGGGTTCGGCTGCTGCAACGCCGTGTACAGCATCTGGCGGCATTCGTTTTCGTCCGACGCCGCCATGACCGTCATGTTCGGAATGCAGCGCAGGAATGCCAGATCGTAAGCACCGGCGTGCGTGGCGCCGTCCGCGCCGACCAGACCCGCGCGGTCGATCGCGAACACGACCGGCAGATTCTGCAGCGCGACGTCGTGAATCAGCTGGTCATAGGCACGTTGAAGGAAAGTCGAGTAGATGGCGACCACCGGCTTCATGCCGTCAGCGGCGAGGCCGCCCGCGAACGTCACCGCGTGCTGCTCGGCAATGCCGACGTCGAAATAACGCTCCGGAAAACGCTTCTCGAACTCCACCATGCCCGAGCCTTCCCGCATGGCCGGCGTAATGCCGACGACGCGCGCATCCAGCTCGGCCGCGTCGCACAGCCACTCGCCGAACACCTGCGTGTAAGTTTTCTTGGACGTCGTGGTGGCCGGTTTGATGCCTTCGGCCGGGTTGAACTTGCCGGGGCCGTGGTACAGCACCGGATCGGCTTCGGCCAGCTTGTAACCCTGGCCCTTCTTGGTGACCACGTGCAGGAATTGCGGACCGCGCAGTTCCTTGATGTTCTGCAGGGTCGGGATTAGCGAGTCGAGATCATGACCGTCGATCGGGCCGATGTAATTGAAGCCGAACTCTTCGAACAGCGTGGCCGGCACGATCATGCCCTTCGCATGCTCCTCGAACTTGCGCGCGAGGTCGAGCATGGGCGGGGCGACGCGCAGCACGCGTTCGACGCCGGCACGCGCGGCGGCATAAAAGCGCCCCGACATCAGCCGCGCCAGGTGGCGATTCAGCGCGCCGACCGGCGGCGAGATCGACATGTCGTTGTCGTTCAGGATCACCAGCAGCGGCACGTCGTCTTCCACGCCCGCATTGTTCATTGCCTCGAAGGCCATGCCAGCCGTCATCGCGCCGTCGCCGATCACGGCGATACCCATGCGGTTCTCACCCTGCAGCTTGCTCGCGATCGCCATGCCGAGCGCGGCCGAAATCGACGTGCTGGAATGCGCGGTGCCGAACGTGTCGTATTCCGATTCGTCGCGCTTCGGGAAGCCAGAGATGCCGCCGAGCTGACGCAGCGAATGCATCTGGTCGCGCCGGCCAGTGAGAATCTTGTGAGGATAGGTCTGATGACCGACGTCCCAGACGATCCGGTCATGCGGCGTGTCGAACACGTAATGCAGCGCAATGGTCAACTCGACCGTGCCGAGGTTGGACGAAAGATGGCCGCCCGTTTGCGACACGCTGTCGAGCACGAAGGCGCGCAACTCGTCGGCAAGGGGTTGCAGTTGGCGGCGATCGAGGCGGCGCAGTGCGGCCGGGTCGTCGATGGTTTTCAGCAAGTCGTACATCGTCGTTCCATTGTAGGAAAACTTACGCGCCCGCACTTCATACATGCACCCTTTCACGAAGGTGCGCGGCGGCGGGCTTTCGCGTTCAGCTGACCCGGTTCACCACCAGGTCGGCCAATTCGGCAAGACGCTGCGCGCGGGCACCGAACGGCGCCAGCGCGGCGTGGGCGTCGCTGCGCAATTGCGCGGCGAGCGCGCGCGACGCGTCGAGCCCAATAATCGACACGTAGGTCGGCTTGCCGTCCTTCGCGTCTTTACCCGCCGTTTTGCCAAGCGTCGCGGAATCGGTCGTGACATCGAGAATATCGTCGACGACCTGAAACGCGAGTCCAACGGCCGCCGAGTAAGCGTCGAGCGAGCGCATGGCGTCCGCATCCGGCGCCTCGCCGGCCAGCGCGCCCATGCGCACCGACGCACGCAGCAGCGCGCCGGTTTTCATCCGGTGCATGGTTTCGAGCTGCTCGCGCGTCAGCGTGTGGCCGACGCTGGCGAGGTCGATCGCCTGCCCGCCGCACATGCCGATCGAACCGGCGGCCAGTGCCAGCTCACGGACGAGCGACGCCTGCTGCGGCGCCGCCAATACGTCCGACGTCAACGCGACGAACGCCTGCGATTGCAGCGCGTCGCCAACCAGCAACGCCGTGGCTTCGTCATATTTGACGTGGACCGTGGGCTTGCCGCGGCGCAACGCGTCGTCGTCCATGCAGGGCATGTCGTCGTGCACGAGCGAGTACACATGGACCATTTCCAGCGCCGCCGCTGCAGCATCCACGCACTCGGGGCGCGCGCCGGTCAGTTCGCCGGCCGCGTGACACAGCAGCGGGCGGACCCGTTTGCCGCCGCCCAGCACCGCGTAGCGCATGGCTTCATGCAGCCTCGCGGGTTCGGTTGCCTCCGTGGGGAGGTAATGCTCCAGTGCGTTCTCGACGCGCTCGAGCACGGCGCGCGTCCATTCTTCGAATGTCATAGGTCGTCCCCGCTTTCAGAAGCGGCTGTGCCTGCGCTATTCACGGGCAGCGGCTTGAGCGTTTCGCCATCCAGCACGCGCACCTGCTGCTCGACCTTTTCGAGTTGCTGCTGACAGAACGCCACGAGCGCCGCACCCCGCCGGTACGCCGTGAGCGATTCCTCGAGACTCAGGCTGCCGCCTTCCATGCGTGCCACCAGTTGCTCCAGCTCCGCCTGCGCCGCCTCGTAATTCTCGGGCAGCGGCATGGCATCGACGCCTTCGGTTGGCGCGGCAGCAGTATCTTTCGACGCGGTCTTCGCCATGAATAGTCGCAAAATTAAAACAAGTCGGACATTCTACGGCAAAAGCGACAATTCCGATCCGCTCGCCGCCTCTGCCTTGCCGCTACGCGTCGCGCCGCATGGGCAGTCTCGCAGAAAAAAACGATCGGTCTGCGACGACTTTGCCGAACTTTCCCGACAAAATAGACCCAAATCAGGGACTTAAGCGCCCCAGACATGGGTAAACAGGTATAATCGCGGGCTCCCTAAATCGAATATTCGATGGTTGGGTTGTTCACTGCTTTCACGTCTTTACGGGAGTGGGAATGTCCAATCTGAGCAATGCATTGCAGTTGCGGTCTGTCCACAGCCAGCTGCCAGTCACGGCTTACTTTGACGAAGCGCTTCTTACGCGCGAAATCGAAACCCTTTTCAAGAAAGGTCCTCGCTATATCGGCCACGATCTGATGGTGCCCGAGGCGGGGAGTTATTTTGCCTTGCCCAGCGAAAGCGAGGGGCGCGTGCTCGTCCGGAACCAGCAATCGCAGGTCGAACTGCTGTCGAACGTGTGCCGTCACCGTCAGGCCATCATGCTCAACGGTCGCGGGCAGACGGAAAACATCGTCTGCCCGCTGCATCGCTGGACGTATGACCTGAAAGGCGAACTGCTCGGCGCCCCGCATTTCGCGGACAACCCGTGCCTGAACCTCGGCGCCACGCCGTTGCAGAACTGGCAGGGGCTGCTGTTCGAGGCGCAAGGCCGCAACGTCGCGCACGACCTCGCCCGCCTTGGCACGAAACGCCACTTCGATTTTTCGGGCTTCATGTTCGACCACGTCGAGGTGCACGAGTGCAATTACAACTGGAAGACCTTCATCGAGGTCTATCTGGAGGATTATCACGTCGCGCCGTTCCATCCGGGCCTCGGCAGCTTCGTCAATTGCGACGATCTGACGTGGGAATTCGGCGAGTGGTATAGCGTGCAGACGGTGGGCGTCCATCGCGATCTGGAGCATCCGGGCAGCCCGACCTACCGCAAATGGCACGACGAAGTGCTGCGTTTCCGCGAAGGCAATCCGCCCCAGTTCGGCGCGATCTGGATGGTGTACTACCCTGGCATCATGATCGAGTGGTATCCGCATGTGCTGGTGGTTTCGTGGCTGATTCCGCGCGGCCCGCAGCAAACCACGAACGTGGTCGAGTTCTACTACCCTGAGGAAATCGTGCTGTTCGAACGCGAATTCGTGGAAGCCGAGCGCGCCGCCTATATGGAAACCGCGCGCGAAGACGACGAAATCGCCGAGCGTATGGACGCCGGCCGCCGCGCGCTGATGAATCGCGGCGAGTCGCAGGTCGGCCCTTACCAGAGCCCGATGGAAGACGGCATGCAACACTTCCACGAGTTTCTGCGGCGCGAACTCGGCACCATCTGATCTTCTGCGCTGCTCATGCCGCAGTACACGGAAAGACGGGCTCGGCCCGTCTTTTTTTGTTTAGACTACCTGCTACCTGGGCAGCACGGCCGTCCGTGCGCAACGCCATCCGACGCAAGCGCCGGAGCACGGCACCATCGCCCGTATCGAGGAGACGTCATGGCCCACACTCACTACACCACCCTCATTTCCGCGGCGAACCTCGCCGACCGCCTGAGCGCCGCGCCCGGCAGCGTTTTTCTGATCGACTGCCGGTTTGATCTGGCCGACACGGAAGCGGGTGAAAAGGCTTATTTGGCGGGGCATCTGCCCGGCGCGCACTATCTGAATCTCGATCGCGATCTGTCGGGCCCGAAGAGCGGCACGAACGGACGCCACCCGCTGCCGGATCGCGCGCGTCTGGTCGAAACGCTGGAGTCGCGCGGGTTGAAGCAGGGTCAGCAGGTGATTGCATATGACTCGCAGGGCGGCATGTACGCGGCGCGCGCCTGGTGGCTACTGCGCTGGCTCGGTCACGACGCGGTGGCGGTGCTCGACGGCGGCCTGCAAGCCTGGCAGGCCGCGGGACTGCCGCTCACGCAGGACGTGCCCGCGCAGAACACCGGCGACTTCAAGGCCGGCGCGCCGCTCGCCGTTACTGTCGACGCGCAGACGGTCGAGCGAAATATCGGCTCGAAGGAACGCGTGGTCGTGGATGCGCGCGCAAACGATCGCTACCGCGGCGAGAACGAGACGCTGGACCGCGTCGGCGGTCATATCCCGGGCGCGCTGAACCGCTTTTTCAAAGACAATTTTACTTCCGACGGGCGTTTCAAGCCGGCTCACACGCTACGCGAGGAATTTCATGCGCTACTGGGCGACACGCCGCCGGAGCACGTAGTGCTGCAGTGCGGGTCGGGCGTCACCGCCTGCGTGAACGCGCTGGCGATGGAAGTGGCCGGCCTGCACGGCCCCGCGCTGTATGCGGGATCGTGGAGTGAATGGAGCGCCGATCCGAAGCGGCCGATCGCCACCGGCGCCAATCCCTGACCAGCATCTCCAACGCGACCGGACTGCAAAAAGCCGTTGCCGCTATGAAGCGGCAACGGCTTTCCTCATCCGGCGAACACGAACGCGCGGCTGTCTCACGCCACGCCGTGCTGCCTGAACCACACGAGTGCGCGGCGCCAGCCGTCCTCGGCATCCTGTTTCTTGTAGCTCGGCCGGTAATCGGCGAAGAACGCGTGCCCTGCGTCGTTATATACGACGAATTGCGAACCACGCCCCGCTTGCGGACCTTGCGCGATGGCCGCTTTCATCTGCTCCAGCGTGTCCTGCGGAATGCTTTGGTCCTGCAGCCCGTATAAGCCCAGCACCGGTGCATGCAGATCCGCCACCTGATCGAGCGGATTGGACGGCGTCATCGCGTTCTTCGCGCCCGTCACGCGACCATACCAGGCCACCGCGGCCTTCACGTGCGGATTGTGTTCCGCGTAGAGCCACGCAATCCGGCCTCCCCAGCAGAAGCCATTCACGCCCAGTCGTTTCACATCGCCGCCATGCTCGCCGGCCCATGCAACCGCGGCGTCCAGGTCCTGCATCACCTGCTCGTCCGGCACCTTGCTCACCAGCTGTTCGTTCAACTGCTGCATGCTCGTATAGACGGTCGGATCGCCCTGCCGCTCGTACAGATTCGGCGCGATCGCGAGATAACCCTGTTTGGCGAAGCGCCGGCAGACGTCGGCGATATGCTCGTGCACGCCAAAAATTTCATGGATGACGATGATCACCGGCAAATGAGTCTTGCCTTCCGGCTGCGCACGATAGGCCGGTACCAGCGTGTCGCCGGAACGAAAGGCCACTTCGCCGGCTTCGAGTCCGTTGCTGTCGGTATGAATGGTTTGTGCCGACACCGGCAGAACGGCCGCGGCGAACCCGGTGCCGAGCGCGGCCTTCATGAACGTGCGGCGATTAAACGGAACGTGCGGGACGAGACTGTCGATCTCAGGTTTCAGCATGCGGCGCTCCACGGTTGAACGGCTCGGTGACATGTGAGGCAACAGCATACGCTAGCCGCGCATCCTGTTGCAGATGCAACGTTCCGCGCCACAGCAGCGCCACACCAGCGCCGCAGCGTCTCAGTGCAGCTTCACGCGCGGCAGCGTGGTGCGCCGCAGCCAGTGCGCAAACGTGTCGAGCACCATGCGCGCGTAGCCATGCAGCGCGGCGATATGCAGCCGGTACAAGGACATATACATGAAACGCGCGAACAGTCCCTCGATCAGCATGTTGCCGCCAATCACGCCGCCCATCAAATTGCCGACGGCGCTGAAATGCCCGAGCGACACCAGCGAGCCGAAATCGTGATAGGTAAATTCCGGCAGCGGCTTTCCGTCGAGCCTCGCGGCAAACGCCTTGACGAGAAAGCTGGCCTGCTGGTGAGCCGCCTGCGCGCGCGGCGGCACGTTTCGCTCGTTGCCCGGCCACGGACAGGCTGCGCAATCGCCAAGTGCAAAAACGTTGTCGTCGACGGTGGTTTGCAGCGTGCGGCGCACTTCGAGCTGACCGAGCCGGTTGACCGGCAGGCCGTCGAGCTGACTCAGGACGGCAGGCGCCCTGATGCCCGCCGCCCACACGGTCAGATCGGCGCGCACCGTCGTGCCGCTCGCGGTACGAATCACGCCAGGCGCAACTTCGGCCACCGTCTCGCCGGTCATCAGCTTCACGCCGAGTTTGGTCAGCAGTTCGGCGGTCGCGGTGGACACGCGCTCCTGTAGCGCCGGCAGAATGCGCGGCCCGGCTTCGATCAGCACGATGCCGACGTCGTGCCGCGGATCGAGCTTATGCAGGCCGTAAGCGGACAGCACCTGCGCCGTGTTGCGCAGTTCCGCCGACAGTTCGACGCCCGTCGCACCACCGCCGACAATCGCCACCTGAATGCGCGGCTCGGTGGAGGTCGTGCCGCGCATCGCTTCTACCGGCTCGTGCACCTGATGCTCCGCGCGAATGCACGCCGCGATCAAACGCTTGCGAAAGCGCTCCGCCTGACCGACCGTGTCGAGCGCGAGGGAGAATTCCGGCGCACCCTTCACGCCAAAAAACGCTGTCGTGCTGCCGATCGCGATAACCAGCGTGTCGTACTCCAGTTCGCGTTCGGGAAGCAGCTCGGCGCCGTCGTCGTCGAGCACGGTGCTGATCGTGATGCGCCTGTTCGCGCGGTCGAGCCCGCTCAGGTCACCCTGCTGGAATTCGAAACCGTGCCAGCGCGCCTGCGCCGCATATTCGAGTTCCTGTGTGAACGGGTCCATGCTGCCGGCCGCCACTTCATGCAGCAGCGGCTTCCAGATGTGCGTTGGGTTACGGTCGACCAGCGTGACTTGCGCGCGAGCGCCGCCTTTGTTCTTGTGAGGTGCGTAGCGATCGCCCAAACGCGTGGCCAATTCGAGTCCCCCCGCGCCTCCACCAACGACGATAAAACGATGCATTGAACTCTCCGTGTTTGCCGATGGTTGTGCGTCGTGACGGCGCGTTCAGATGCTACCGGAATGCAACCCGGATGCGCCGTCTGTTCGACGATTGTCAGTGAGCAGTACAGGTTGTCACAAGCCATCATCGAGCATAGGTGGCATGCGAACGACGATATCGCCCGTGCGCCCGCCGCCAGCAAGCGCGTGTCTTTAGTGCGCCTCTTCCCAGTTGTGCCCCGCGCCCACCTCGGCAACCAGCGGCACCTTCAGGTCGGCGACGCCGCACATCAATTCGGGCAGCCGTTTGCGCACGTCGGACAGCTCTTCGTCAGGCACTTCAAGAATCAGTTCATCGTGCACCTGCATGATCATGCGCGTACCGATCTTCGACTCTTCGATCCACTTCTGCACGGCGATCATCGAGAGTTTGATCAGGTCGGCCGCGGTGCCCTGCATTGGCGCGTTGATCGCGGCGCGCTCGGCGGCCTGACGGCGCGGACCATTACCGCCGTTGATTTCCGGCAGCCACAGCCGGCGGCCGAACACGGTTTCCACGTAGCCTTTGGCCTTGGCGCTGACACGCGTCACGTCCATGTATTGCGCAACGCCCGGATAACGCGCGAAATAGCGGTCGATGTAGAGCTTGGCCGCGTCGCGCGTAATGCCGAGATTCGCGGCAAGGCCGAACGAACTCATCCCGTATATCAGGCCGAAGTTGATGACCTTCGCCACACGCCGTTGATCGCTCGACACTTCGAGCGGCGTCACGCTAAAGATTTCGGCGGCCGTCGCGCGGTGAATGTCTTCGCCTTGCGAAAACGCACGCAGCAGCGATTCGTCGCCGGAAATGTGAGCCATGATCCGCAATTCGATCTGCGAATAGTCCGCGGACACGAGCTTATGGCCCGGCGGCGCAATGAACGCTTCACGAATGCGCCGGCCTTCGCCGGTTCGCACGGGAATGTTCTGCAGGTTCGGATCGTTCGATGCGAGACGCCCCGTGACCGCGACGGCCTGCGCATAATTCGTATGCACGCGGCCCGTGCTGGCGTTCACCATGCGCGGCAGCTTGTCCGTGTAGGTGGACTTCAGCTTCGACAAACCACGATGTTCGAGCAGGATCTTGGGTAGCGGATAGTCTTCGGCGAGCTTTTGCAGCACTTCTTCGTCGGTGGACGGCGCGCCGCTCGGCGTCTTTTTCACCACCGGCAATTCGAGCTTTTCAAAGAAGATCTGGCCGATCTGCTTCGGCGAGCCGAGATTGAATTCGCCCCCTGCGAGTACATACGCTTCGCTTTCCAGTTCGATCAGACGCGCGGCGATTTCACTGCTTTGCGCGCGCAGCTTTTCCGTGTCGATCAGCACGCCCGTGCGTTCCATCTTGCGCAGCACGCGCGAGGTCGGCACTTCGATATCGCGATACACGTGCTCCAGCGCTTTCTCCGCAACCACTTGCGGATATAGCACCTGGTGCAGACGCAACGTGATGTCGGCGTCTTCCGCAGCGTATTCGGCGGCTTTGTCGAGCGGCACTTCGTCAAAACCGATTTGCGATGCGCCCTTGCCCGCGACCTCTTCGTACTTGATTGTCTTCGCGCCGAGATGGCGCAGCGCGAGGCTGTCCATATCATGGGGACGATGCGACTCGAGCACGTACGACTGCAACAGCGTGTCGTGCTCGATACCGCGCATTTCGATCCCGTAGTTCGCCAGCACCTGCTCGTCGTATTTGAGATGCTGGCCGACCTTCTTGTGCGCGGCGCTTTCGAGCCAGGGCTTGAGTCTGGCGAGGACTTCGTCGCGCGGCAGTTGTTCCGGCGCGTCGGGACCGCGATGCGCAACCGGCACGTACGCCGCGCGCCCGGCCTCGACCGACAGCGACACCCCCACGATCTGCGCGGTCATGGGATCGAGCGACGTGGTCTCCGTATCGAACGACGTGATCTCTGCCGCGTTGATTTTTTCCAGCCACGCGTCGAACTGCTCCCACGTCTGCACGGTTTCGTAGTGGCGTTCCTGATCGACGTTGAGCGCGGGCGGCACGTCGTTTTCGGGGCCTTCCACCGCGTCGGCAATCTCCACTTCGCGCAGCCAGGTTTTGAAACCGTGACGCGTGAACACGTCGCGCAGTTCTTCACGCGACTCCGGCCGGCTTTGCAGACTCTCTTCGATCGACACGAGATGGCCAGTCAGATTGCAATGGCGCTCGACCGTGACCAGTTTCTTCGCCATGGGCAGGAAATCGAGCGCACGGCGCAGATTGTCTCCTACCGCACCTTTGATTTCACCGGCATGTGCGACGATGCCGTCGAGCGAGTCATATTGGGTGAGCCACTTCTGTGCGGTTTTCGGCCCACACTTTTCGACGCCCGGCACGTTGTCGACGGTATCGCCGATCAACGAAAGGTAGTCGATGATCCGCTCAGGCGGCACGCCGAATTTGGCAATGACGCCTTCGCGGTCGAGTTTTTCGTTCGTCATCGTATTGATGAGGGTGACATGATCCGACACAAGCTGCGCCAGATCCTTGTCACCGGTCGACACGATCACGTTCATGCCGCGCCTTTCCGCCTCGGTGGAGAGCGTGCCGATCACGTCGTCCGCTTCCACGCCTTCGATCATCAGCAACGGCCAGCCGAGCGCGCGCACCGCGACGTGAATGGGCTCGATCTGCCGCGAGAGATCGTCGGGCATAGCGGGGCGGTTCGCCTTATAGTCGGGATACCAGTCGTCGCGAAACGTTTTGCCCTTGGCGTCGAACACGCACGCGCTATACTCTGCTGTGACTTCCTTGCGCATGCGCCGAAGCATGTTGATCATTCCATACAGCGCACCCGTTGGTCCGCCTTCGGGTCCGCGCAGATCAGGCATCGCATGGTAGGCCCGGTACAGATAACTCGAACCGTCGACCAATAGCAGGGTCTTACCTTCAAGGCTTCGTTCTTCAGGCATTATGACTAAGAGAAAAGTGATTCCGAGTCTGCGATCACTCGCAGATCAAGAGCGCGCAACGGCCAAAAAGGCCCGCGCTTCGTGGCAGATGTTTACGATTATGGCAGAGTTTATCGAGGCGACCGAGTACCTCTCGGAGATTCGCCCGGCTGTCAGCATCTATGGTTCGGCGCGCCTGAAACCGGCCTCGCCTTACTACAAACTCGCCACGCAGATCGCTCGCAAGCTGTCGGACGCAGGCTTTGCGGTCATCTCCGGCGGCGGCCCCGGCATCATGGAAGCGGCCAATAAAGGTGCTCATGCAGGCAAGGCGCCCTCGGTCGGCCTGAACATCGAACTGCCGCACGAGCAATCGGGCAATCAGTGGCAGGACATCTCGCTGCGCTTTCGTCACTTCTTCACGCGCAAGGTCACGTTCGTCAAGAACTCGGACGCGGTGATCGTGATGCCGGGCGGCTTCGGGACGCTGGACGAACTGGCCGAAGTGCTCACGCTGATTCAGACCAAAAAGTCGCGCCACGTGCCGATCATTCTCGTGGGCGCCGAATTCTGGGAAGGTCTGCTCGCGTGGTTCAAGAACTCGCTCACGCCCATGGGCCTCATCAATCCGACCGACATGGATCTGATGCAGGTAATCGACGACCCGGATCAGGTGCTCGAAGCGGTGCTCAAGTTCTACGAAGATCGTGAAGAGGCGGAGCCGCAGCCAACCAAGTCGGACGAAGACCGGATGTTCTACCTGTAACGTTCGAGCAGTTAGCGCGTGATCTGGCGGGCGGCTTCTTCGAGACCGCCCGTTCCTGTTTCATCGGTCTGGTCGCCCTGCTGTTGCAGCCATTCGCAAAACTGTGCGACGAGCGGCGCCTGCGCGACCTCGCGCCTTGCCACCCACCAGTAGCCGCGTGCATCGATGCGTGGGCCCATTAGCGGCAAGACGAGCCGTTTCGACGCGAGTTCATCCGCGAGCAGCGGCAACGGCCCAAGGGCCACGCCGAGCCCGTCCACCGCTGCCTGCAACGCCAGATAGAAATGGTCGAACGACTGTTTCTTCCGGCACTTCGCCGTCACGCCCGCTGCCTGCAGCCAGTTGCGCCAGGCGTCGGGCCGCGTGTCGGAATGCAGCAGCACGTGCTTCGCGATGTCGTCGGGCGCCAAAATCGGCGAGCGTTGCAAAAGCGCCGGACTGCACACCGGGATCTCGCTCTCGCCGAGGAAATGACCGCTCACGCAGTTCGGCCAATGCGCCGGACCGCGCCGTACGGCCACGTCGAAACTGTCCAGCGATTCGACCGGCGCGTTCGACGTCGACAAACGCAATTCGACATTGGGCACTTTGCGCTGGAATTGATGCAGGCGCGGCAGCAGCCATTTCATCGCGAAGGTGGGCAACGCGTTCACGCGCAGCACATGAACTACCCCGGTATCGCGCAACTGGTCGGTGGCAAGCGCGATGCTGTCGAACGCCGCCTGCACGGTGGACAGATAGCGGCGGCCGTCGTCGGTCAGACGCACACGCTTGCCACGACGCTGGAATACCCGCACGCCAAGCCATATTTCGAACGCAGCGACTTGCCGGCTGATTGCACCGTGCGTCACATGCAATTCAGCCGCCGCCGCAGTGAAACTTTCATGCCTTGCAGCGGCCTCGAATGCGCGCAGCGCCGGAAAAGGAGGAAGAGTACGGGCCATGCTTGTGATTCTAGATCACAAGCGCAGGCTCAAAAATCGTTTTGTCCAGCAGCGGATCGGCGCTAACCTCCTCCTCTTGACCTGACGCTGAACACTATGGACCACGATCTCACCTCTGCCGAGCCTGCGTTGGCGCCGACACCCACCGTGCGGCAAATCTTCAGCGGCTTCCTTGGCCTCGGACTGATTTCATTTGGCGGCGCGCTGCCCCTCGCGCGGCGCGCGCTGGTCGAGCGGCGCCGCTGGCTAAGCGCCGAGGAATTCACGGATCTGCTCGGGCTGTGCCAATTCCTGCCAGGCGGCAATGTGATCAATCTGTCGGTGGCAATGGGCATGCGGTTTCGCGGCGTGCGTGGTGCATTGGCGGGTTTGCTCGGGCTGATTGCCGGCCCTTCGCTAGTGGTGATCGGGCTCGGCGTGCTGTATGAAAACACGCAGAACGACCCGCATGTGCGTCATCTTTTTGCGGGACTGGCGGCCGCGGCTGCCGGGCTGCTGATCTCGATGGCCGTCAAAATCGTGCTGCCGTTGCGCAACAGGCCGTTGGGCGCGCTCATCGCGGTGCTCGGGTTCGTCGCGATCGCTGTCATGCGTTGGCCGTTGCTGCCCACCATGCTCGTGCTCACGCCGGTCAGTATCTACATTGCGTCGAGGAGCGCACGATGAACGACACGCTCGTTTCCCTCGCCGTCATTTTCAGTCAGTTGTCGCTGCTTGCCTTCGGCGGCGGAAACACGATTCTCCCGGAGATGCAGCGGCAGGTCGTGGATGTGCATCACTGGATGCCCGCGAGCGAGTTCAGCGCGCTGTTCGCGCTTGCACAAGCGGCGCCTGGACCGAATCTGATGATCGTCACATTGATCGGCTGGCACGTGGCCGGCTGGTCCGGCATGCTGGTGACGTCGGTGGCCAAGTTCGGGCCATCGTCGATCGTGACGGTGCTCGCGCTGCACGCGTGGGATCGCTTCAAGGACCGCCCCTGGCGGGCTTATGCGCAACGGGGTCTCGTGCCCGTGACGGCCGGCATTGTCGCGGCCAGCGCGGCGCTCATCGCGAGGGCGTCCGATCCGACTGCCATTGCGTGGGCGATCACCGCGTTCACCGCTGTGCTGGCGCTAAAAACGAAGATCCACCCGCTCTGGCTGTTGGCGGCGGGAAGCCTGATCGGGCTGACAGGGTTCGGGCAGATGTGAGCGCAAGGCGCAGCTCGCGCCTTGCGCTCGACCGGCAACACTCACTGAAACGCCACTTCGGCGAAGCTGCGCAGTTTGCGGCTATGCAGACGATGCAGGCCGTTCATCCTGAGTAACTCCATTGCCTTCACGCCGATCTGCAGGTGCTGGTCGACCTGTGCGCGATAAAACTGGTCCGCCATGCCGGGCAGCTTCAGTTCGCCGTGCAGCGGCTTGTCCGACACGCACAGCAACGTGCCGTAGGGCACGCGGAAGCGGAAACCATTCGCGGCAATCGTCGCGCTTTCCATATCGAGCGCAATAGCGCGGCTTTGCGACAAACGCTGCACCGGCTCGCGATGATCGCGCAATTCCCAGTTGCGGTTATCCACGCTCGCCACCGTGCCGGTGCGCATCACGCGCTTCAATTCGACGCCGTCGAGCTGCGTGACCTGTGCAACCGCACGCTCCAGCGCCACCTGCACCTCTGCGAGTGCCGGAATCGGTACCCACAGCGGCAAATCGGCGTCGAGCACATGGTCTTCGCGCACGTAGCCGTGCGCGAGCACGTAGTCGCCGAGACGCTGCGTATTGCGCAGCCCCGCGCAATGGCCGAGCATAATCCACGCATGCGGCCGCAATACGGCGATGTGATCGGTAATCGTCTTCGCGTTCGACGGGCCGACGCCGATGTTGATCATCGTGATGCCGCTGCCGTCCGCGCGTTTCAGGTGATACGCGGGCATTTGCGGCAGACGCGGCGGCGCAGTGCCTTCCTGCTCCTGATCGCCCAGGTTTTCGTTGTACGTGATCACGTCGCCCGGTTCGACGAACGACGTGTACTCGCTGCGATACTCGCGCAGTGCTTCGTCGTCGGTATGGGACATCATCGTACGGCCGAGTTTCACGAATTCGTCGATGTAGAACTGGTAGTTCGTGTAGAGCACGTAGTTCTGGAAATGCGTGGGCGACGTAGCCGTGTAGTGCTTGAGCCGATGCAGCGAAAAATCCACCCGTGCCGCCGTGAACAGCGCGAGCGGGAACGGCTCGCCGGGCTGCGGTTCGTAGGTGCCGTTAACAATGCGGTCGTCGAGCAGCGCGAGATCCGGTGTGTCGAACACGTCGCGCATCAGGAACAGGCGCTCGCGATCCAGATCGCCTTCCAGGTGAATGCCTTCGGCGAACGCAAAGTGAATGGGAATCGGCTGGTTCGACACGCCCACTTCAATTTTCACGTGATGATTTTTAGCCAGCAAGCGCAATTGCTCACGATAGTAATTGCCGAACAGATCCGGCCGCGTGACAGTGGTTTCGAAGACGCCCGGCCCTGCGACGAAACCGTACGACCGGCGCGAGTCGATATGCGTGTTGACCTCGGTGCAGACGCGCACGAACGGATAACACGCGCGCACGCGGCTCGCGAACTGCTCGTTGCGACGATAGCGCGCGAACGCGTCGCGCAGGAACGAGGTGTTCGCTTCGTAGATCGCGGAGAGGCAGGTGACGGCCTCGGCCGCGTCGTCGAACGATTCGGTCGGGAAGCTCTTCGTGGGCATTTGCACCACGCGTTGGTTGGTATCGTTGTTCATCTTCATTTGCCCCTATTCATGAGGCGACATTACCACGGAACCCGCGAACGCCAAATGACCGCTCCCTGTTTGTTCCACCCGTTGCAACAGCACGTCGAAGTTTGCCGACGCGTCGTGCGAAAGCGGCGCAAAATAAGGCTGTCGCACCCGATCGTGTCTGTGAGCCAGGCTGGATTTGCTAGAATCGGGGCACCATTTTGGAGAATCACCATGAAGCCGCTCCTTCCCGTCGCCGTTGCACTGGCCCTCGCCTTTGGCAACGCCGCGATGGCTGCCCAGCCTGTCGATGACACTCCGCCCGCTGGCGCGCCGCAGTCCGCCAATGAACGGGCCGGTCTGCCAGACTTGGAGAAAATCAATCGGCCGGCCGCCGAGGTCAGCTCGAAGGTCGACATTAACGTTCCGCGCACGCCGAGCTTCTACGAGCGCAGCACGAACGGCACGGAAATCACCGAATACCGCGACAAGGGCAAGCCCGTTGAAATCAACGTGCATTCGAACCTCGGCACGCGTTACCAGATGAGTGCGCCGCTCGACACGTCGCCTCAGGTTCGCGACAACGGCCGCGCCAGCACGCGCCTGCCGTCGGTGAATCTCGCTTACTGATGTACGCTGGCGCGGCAGCGGCGTTCCATCGCCGCGCCGTCCGCCCCCGCGTGCCGCCGCGCGCCGCCGCGCAATGTGTTGCGCTTTCCGTTGCGCTTTCCGTTGTGCTTTCTCCTGCGCACATTGCATTTGCCCTACGTACTGGCCGCCCGAGCGCCAGCCCGACCAACCTGATCCGACGCTTCCCGCATGGCTGTCTTCACCGCTGTCACCGAACCCCAACTAGCAGAATGGATGCGCCACTATGATCTCGGCGAGGTGATCGAGTTTCGCGGCATTTCCTCCGGTATTGAGAACAGCAACTTTTTTCTAACGACGACGCGCGGCGAATACGTCCTCACGATTTTCGAAAAGCTGACGGCTGAGCAACTGCCGTTCTATCTCGACCTCATGCGGCATCTCGCGGCGCACCGCGTGCCGGTGCCCGATCCCATGCCGCGCGCAAATGGCGCGCTATTCGGCACATTACAGGGCAAGCCTGCGGCCATCGTCACGAAGCTCGAAGGCGCGCCGGAACTGGCGCCGCGCGTCGAGCACTGCATCGAGGTCGGGCAGATGCTCGCGCGCATGCACCTGGCCGGGCGCGATTATTCGGCCTACCAGCCGAATCTGCGCAGCCTGCCGTGGTGGAAGGAAACGGTGCCGACCCTCCTACCGTTTCTGGAAGGCGAGCAGCGTGACCTGCTCGTGTCGGAACTGGCGTATCAGCAGGCATTTTTTGCATCGGCCGACTACGCCGCCTTGCCTGAAGGGCCATGCCACGCTGATCTGTTCCGCGACAACGCGATGTTCGCGCACGCCGCGCCGGACACAGGCCACGAAGTGCGGCTTGGCGGCTTCTTCGACTTCTATTTCGCCGGCTGTGACAAATGGCTGTTCGATGTGGCGGTGACGGTGAACGACTGGTGTATCGATCTCGACACCGGCAAGCTCAACCGTGAGCGCACCGAGGCGCTGCTGCGCGCTTACCAAACCGTGCGCCCATTCACGGCGGAAGAAAACTGCCACTGGGGCGACATGCTGCGTGCGGCGGCATACCGTTTCTGGGTCTCGCGCCTGTATGATTTTCACCTGCCGCGCGCGGCCGAACTGCTCAAGCCGCACGACCCCGGCCATTTCGAACGCATTCTGCGCGAACGCCTCGCTGGCGTCGCACTTCCAGGCATCCATCACTCATGCAACTGATCGAAGTCCCCGCGAAAACCGGCTATGTCTGGTTCCGGCAGGGTATCTGGCTGTTCCGCAAAAACCCGCTCGCGTTTCTGACGCTCTTCTTCACCTATCTGTTGATCATGACGCTGATCTCGCAGATTCCGGTGATCGGCGGCGTGCTGCCGCTCATGTTCATTCCGGGTGTGGCGGTCGGCTTCATGGCGGCGTGCCGCAATACGATTGCGGGCAAACCGGTGTTCCCGACAATTCTGGCCGACGGTTTCCACACCTATGGGCCGGTGGTCGCGCGACGTTTGGTGTTGCTTGGCGCGCTCTACGTCGTATCAATGGCGCTGGTGCTCGCCGGCTCGGCGCTCGCGGACGGCGGGATGCTGCTCAAGGTGATGCTCGGCGGCGCGAATCTGGATGCCGACGCAATTGCCAACAGCAACATTCCGCTCGCGGTCGTGACAGCGTTCGCGTTCTACATTCCAGTGGCCATGCTGTTCTGGTTCTCGCCCATTCTCGTTGCATGGCATGACGTGCCACCGGTCAAAGCGATGTTTTTCAGCGTCGTCAGTTGCTGGCGCAACCGTAACGCGTTCATCGTGTTCGGCGCGCTGTGGTTCGCGGTGGCGACCACGGTGTCGATCGGCCTGTCTGCGGTAATGCAGGCGCTCGGCGTCGGCGACTTCGCGTTCGCGATCCTGATGCCGGCCACGATGATCGTCACCACCATGCTCTACTGCTCGTTCTACGCGACGTATCGCGGCTGCTTCGGCGTGCAAACGCCTCAGGCACCGGACCTGCCGACCACCCCGGCGGGCTGACGGCTCCCTCTGTTGTTCCGCTGTCGCGGGAGCTGCTGCGTGAGCGCCGTTCCCGCACTCACCTCGTCATCTCGTGCCGATTTGCGGCACAATGGTTTGCGTGCAATCCATTTGCGCGCTCTTCAGGACGAGATGCATCATGACCCAGCGCCCCGCTTTGCCCTACACGCTCGACGAGCAACTCTGCTTCGCGCTCTATTCGACATCGCTTGCGATGACCAAAGCGTATAAGCCGCTACTCGACAAACTCGGTTTGACCTACCCGCAATATCTGACGATGCTGGTCTTGTGGGAAGGCGATAACGTCACGGTCAAAGATATGTCTGCGCGCCTGAACCTCGATCCGGCAACGGTCACGCCGCTGCTCAAGCGGCTCGAAACGCAGGGATTGCTGGAACGTGTACGCGGCGTCGAGGACGAGCGGCTCGTCTTTATACGCCTGACGAAGGCGGGTGCCGCGCTCAGACGCCAGGCGCGCGAAATCCCCGCGGAGATTTTCTGCGCGACGCAACAGACGCCTGAATTCCTGCTGCGTCTGCGCGACGATCTGACGCGTTTGCGCACCACGCTAAACGACTACATGGACCACTGACCTGCGGGTCGGCCAAGCCGCCTATCGAATCCATTTCAAATTTCATTTGCACACAAATGATTTGTGTACTATCTTAATGGACATGCCGCTCCAATGCGCGACGCCCACGAGGCAAGCGGGCAGCGGCAAGCATGCACATCCTGACAACCCAGATATAAGGAACGAGCATCATGAACATTCTCTACAAGGCAAGCGCAACCAGTACCGGTGGCCGTGATGGCCGCGCAGTATCGTCGGACAATGCGTTGGACGTGAAACTGGCAGCGCCGCGTGAACTGGGCGGCAACGGCGCGCAAGGCACGAATCCGGAACAACTGTTCGCGGCCGGCTACTCGGCGTGTTTCCTGAGCGCCATGAAGTTCATTGCCGGGCAGCGCAAGCAGACGTTGCCCGCTGACACGCAAGTGACGGCTGAAGTTGGCATCGGTCCGAACGACAACGGCGGTTTCGCACTGGATATCGATCTGCGCGTGTCCCTGCCGGGTCTCGCTCCTGAAGCAGCGAAGGAACTTGTCGATGCAGCGCACGTGGTGTGCCCGTACTCGAACGCCACGCGCAACAACGTCGACGTGCGTCTACAAGTCGCCTAAGTTGCGATCGGATTGAAGCGTTGATGTCGCGGCTGAGCACCCCGCCGCACGCAAAATCCGCGTCATGATGAACCGCGCCCGCGCCCTGCCCTGCAGGGGCGGGCGTTGTGCTTTGCAGACTCTACGCAATCCATAACAAAACCACCAAGGCACGCAACGTGCGACCGCGGTGTCGAGAAGCGTGACGACTCGGCGTCATGTACCGGACCGCTTGCACTTTGAGTACTATCTTGGCCTGACGTTACAACGCATCACCACTCTTCACGATCAACGGTTTCCGATGACAAGCCCCCGCCGCCTGGACGACAACTTCGACACCGGTCTCGTCTGGTTTCGCCGCGACCTGCGAAGTACGGACAACGCCGCGCTCTACTACGCACTGAAGCACTGCGAGCGCGTGTGGTGCGTGTTCGTGTTCGACACGACGATCCTCGCGCCGCTGATCGAAACCTGGCAGAGCCGGCATCCGGACACGACACCGCAGGATCGTCGTGTCGAAATCATCCTCGGCGCGCTCGAAGAGCTGGACAAGGCGTTACGCGCAAGCGGCGGCGGTCTGATCGTGTTGCACGGCAACCCCGTGGACCTGATTCCCAAACTCGCTGCCGACCTCGGCGTGGACGCGGTCTTTACCAATCACGATTACGAGCCGGTCGCGATCGAGCGGGACGAGGCCGTGCGCGCGCATCTCACTGACGCGCGACGCCAGTTGCTGAGCTTCAAGGATCAGGTAATTTTCGAGCGTGATGAAGTGCTGACCGGTCAAAAAAAGCCCTTCACCGTGTTCACACCGTATAAGAACGCGTGGCTCAAGCAATTGTCGGCGTTCGACCTGAAGCCGTATCCCGTCGAGAAGTATGTGAAAAGCCTGGCCGCGCTGCCGCGCCGGATAAAGCGCCATCTGCCGACACTCGAACAACTCGGCTTCGCGCCGAGCAATCTGGCCGATCTGAAATTACCCACGGGCATGAGCGGCGCGCAGCATCTGCTCGACGACTTCATGACGCGCATCGACAGCTACGCCGATCGTCGCGACTTCCCTGCGGCCAAGGGGCCGAGCTATCTGTCGATGCATCTGCGCTTCGGCACGGTTTCAATCCGCACGCTCGCGCGGCTCGCGCATGAGATGTCGTTGCAGCCGGACGGCAAGGGCTCGGCAACATGGCTCTCCGAGTTGATCTGGAGAGACTTCTACTTCATGGTGCTGTCGCATCATCCGAAGCTGGCGGCCGGCGCGTCGTTCAGGGAAGAATATGATCGGCTGCGTTGGGAACAAGGCAAGGAAGCCGACGAAGCCTTCGCCGCGTGGCGCGAAGGCCGCACCGGTTACCCGCTGGTCGACGCTGCGATGATCCAGTTGAATACCACCGGCTATATGCACAACCGGCTGCGCATGGTGACCGCGAGTTTTCTGGCGAAGGATCTGGGCGTCGACTGGCGGCTCGGCGAGCGCTACTTCGCGGAGTTGCTCAACGACTTCGATTTTTCAGCGAACAATGGCGGCTGGCAATGGGCGGCATCCACCGGCTGCGACGCGCAACCCTATTTCCGGATCTTCAACCCGGTCACGCAATCCGAAAAATTCGATTCAGAAGGACGCTTCATTAAGCGCTACTTGCCGCAACTCGACAAAGTGCCGGCGAAATGGATTCATGCGCCGTGGCTGGCGGGCGCGGAGCGTCTGAAGGAATTTGGCGTGGTGCTGGGTAAGGACTATCCGGCACCCATTGTCGATCATGCGATGGCGCGCGCGCGTACGTTGGCGCGTTTTGGAAAGTGAGCGCCGGCTTACATAGTTTCGACTGAACCATTCGAGGGAGACGCAACGATGCGCCGTTGGCCGTCACTACTTGCATTTCTGCTTTTAACGCTGGCTGCTGCGGGAACAGCCAGCCAGTTTTTGCCGGATGCGTGGTATGCGGCGCTGAACAAGCCCGCGTTCAATCCACCGAACTGGCTCTTCCCGCCTGCGTGGACCGCACTTTATGTGCTGATGGCGATCGCCGCATGGCGCGTATGGAAAAGCGGCGGCCTTAGCGTACCGATCGCAGTGTGGGTCGTTCAACTGTTCTTCAACGCAGCCTGGATGTGGCTCTTCTTCGGTCTGCACAGACCGGCGGCGGCATTGGTCGACATTGTGGTGTTGCTGGTGCTGATCGTCGGGTTGACGTTCGCTTTCTGGCGACGGGACCGGTGGGCCGGCGCGATGCTAGTGCCTTATGTCGGCTGGGTGGCGTTCGCCGCGGTGTTGAACCACGCGCTCTGGCAATTGAATCCGGCTGCCTAGCTGAGACTCGCGGTGCGCAATGGCGGACGTAGCGCAGACCACGGAATGCATAAGCGACGACTCGGCGCCTCACCCGAACACCGGCGTTTCACAACCCGCCGATGTTTGAATGCTGACCTCAATAACTCACCAAGAGATTAATGCTGGCTCATCCACGACGGCTTGCGGATGTTTGCTTCACGATCCAGCTTGCGCATACGGAATTCCAGGTCGTACAGATCGGTGGCTTCCGCGAGGAACGCGTCAGCGCGTTCTTTCGCGAGTTGATCGGGGGACTTGGTCAGGAACAGGAACAGACGGCTGAGCAGATACATGGTCGACCTCGCAATAGAGTTAGGCGTTAACGCCTAAGGGATAACCCGTATTATAGGGAAAACCCTAGATCGATGCCAGTGATCAATATTCGAGCGTTGTTCCTGCGTCAACGCGCGGCCGCGGCGCCCTCTGTGGCGACGCTCTCGGCGACCCGGCCCGCTCCCGTGCGGCGCTGGTGCCGGAAGAACTCCCATATCAGCGCGCTTGCGTCCGGGCCTTTGGCGGAATGAAACGGGACGGCGTCGTCGCCGCCGCTCCACGCATGGCCGACGCCCTGCACTCGGCACAGCCGCACCACGCGCCGTCCGCCGCGCACGAAATCACGCGTTACCACACCGTTTTTACGCTCTTCCCGCACCTCGCCGGCTCTGCGCACGCCATTTGCGTCGACGATGCGGTTCAGTCGCTGGAATTGCACCGCCAGTTGATCCGCATTGACCGGCGCGACGACATGATCGGCGTCGCCATGGAAAATGATGGCGGGCATGCCCGGATATTGAGCGACGTCCACCGCCTCGTCGACCAGTTCGGCCGGTTCGCGCCGCGCGCCGCGCCGCATGACGTCCATCGCCGCGATACCGCTGCGGGCCTCGCCGAATGCGGGGCCAGAATGCAACGCGACCGCCGCAAAATGCTCCGGATAGGTCAACGCGAGCAGCGCCGTCAGCCCCGCACCCGCGGAAATGCCGGCGACATACACACGTTCGCTGTCGAAGCCATATTGCGCAATCAGCGCATCGACGAGCGATACGATTGCCTTGGCCTCCGCACCGCCTGCGCTCTCGCCGGCGTCGTACCAATGCCAGCAGCGATGCGAGTGCACGTGTTTGGACTGCTCGGGATAGACCACGGCGAATCCGTAACGATCGGCGAGCACGTTCATCCGCGTGCCTTCGGCGAATTCGTCGATCGACTGGGTGCAGCCGTGCAACATCACGACAAGCGGCATGGCCTCGTGCGCATGGCCCGACGGCAGGTACAGCCCGTATTGCAGATGGTTGACGAGCCGACCCGGCGCAGCGGGCGCCGAGTGGAACGAGCGTGTCCATGCACCGCTCGTCCACGCCGACGCGCGCGGACGCACACGCGACTCTCGAACGACGCGCGGCGCTTCGCGCTTCGCGGAAGCACGCACGACGGCCGCCGGCTTGGCAGGACGCGCTTTGGTTGAAGGCTTGGGGGTGGCGGGACGCGCGGGGCGGGTCGCCGACCGGCGGGTGGTCTTGCGCGCCTGTTCAGACTGGATGGTCAGCAGACGCTTCAGGCCACGCAGCCAGATCTTCGATAGACTTTTTGCCATCGGCGGATAACCTCGCAAAAAGGGACGGGTCCATTCGCATTGAACGGTACTTTGTTGTGCAATGCACAATAACACCAATCCTTATGCGATGCTGGATGCCGCCGAGACGTTTCGCAAGCAAATTGCCGTGCCGCAAACGCGTTTCTGATCGGCGCGAGACGGCCGTACAGCGCATTGGAAGCGGGGGCGAAGCGTGTTCGCCGACCCACGTTCGGAGGCAGAAACCGTCGCGCGCGCCAAACCCTGTTACCGGCCCGAGTCTATACTTAAGGGTAATTCACAAACGCGCCGGGACGGCGCGGCGTCGGCGAAACTTGCTGCACGCGCGTTGAATTGCCACCCACCCAATTCCAGCGGCACTGGTCGCGCTTTCGCTATGCCCGATTTGTCTACCCACCTGTGGTTATCGATTACCAGCCTCGGCAGCGCCGGCATGACGCTGCCTATCGCGTTTGCGATTGCACTCTGGCTGGCGGTCGGCTATAGCTGGCGCATGGCGGCGGCCTGGCTGGCGCTGCTCGGCGCGGCGATCGGCATCGTCACGGTGACGAAACTGGCCTTTCTCGGCTGGGGCGTGGGCGTGCGTGAGCTGGATTTCACGGGTGTCAGTGGACATTCGATGCTGTCCACGGCCGTCTACCCGGTCGCGTTGTTCCTGGTGTTGTTGCCTGCGCGGCCTGCTTTCCGGCTCGCCGGCGTACTGCTCGGCCTCGCCGCGGGGATCGCGGTGGGGCTGTCGCGCGTGGTATTGAGCGCGCATTCGCCGTCTGAAGCCATTACAGGCTGTCTCGTCGGGGCGCTTGCAGCGCTCGTTTTCGTGCGGATGGCGTGGAACGCCGAGCCGGGCAAGCTGTCGGCGCTGCCGGTAACGGTCAGCATGCTGGTGCTCGCCTTGTTGATGCACGGCGTGCACGTGCCCACCCAACGCTGGGTCACGCATATTGCGCTGAAAGTGTCGGGCCATGACCGGCCGTTTATCCGCGCCAGGTGGCACGCCCTGCGCAACGCCCGTCCGGCTGCCACACCGCTCTCTCAAACCCGCAACACATTGACGCCGAGCGACTCGGCGCACGCGTAACCGTTCTCTCGCTCGGTCCTCTGGCGCCAAACGAATGGCGCCGTCACCTTAGCCGGTTTGCTTTCAGCCGTGGCAAGCATGGCCCTTTCGGGCGCGATGGCCGCGGGCGGCCGGGTCAGGCATTCGCTAACCCGCTGCACAGCGAGCGTTGACAAGCAAAGCGCCGATCTTCGGGCACGTGGTCACCGCCTCAGTCCTTCACCCCGAGAATCACACTCGACGCCTTGAATGCCGCGACGGCATTGCCGCCTTCAACGAGTCCGAGCGTGTCGACGCTTTCGTTCGTGACCACTGCGGCAATCACCGCGCCGCCGTCCAGCAGGAGCGTCACCTCGGCGTTGACTGCGCCGCGCTTGACGCTCTGCACGATGCCACGCAACTGGTTGCGCGCGGACAGTTTCAGTGGCGCGCCGTTGTCACCGTCGACCAGCAGCACGACCCACGACGCCTTAATCAGCGCGAACGCCGCCGCGCCCACAGCAAGACCCAGCGCCTCGGTACTGTCATGCGTGACGACGGCGACGATCGCGTGACCGCCGGGCAGCGCCAGTGACACTTCGTCGTTGACCGTGCCGCGCGTGATCGACGACACCGTGCCGTAGAGCTGATTACGCGCGCTCGTCTTGACACCTATGCGGCCAATCAGATCCCAATCCGTCGCGAAGCCTTCGATCGCCGCGCCTGCCCGTTCGAGAAAGCGCCGATGCTCGCGCTCCACTGCGCGAAACGTCTCGATCAGCCTGATCGCGCGTGGCGTGAGCGTGGTGCCGCCACCGCCTTTGCCGCCGGTCAGTCGCACGACAAGCGGTTCGCCAGCGAGATTGTTCATCGTATCCACGGCGTCCCACGCGCCCTTGTAGCTGATGCCGACCGCCTTCGCCGCGCTCGTGATCGAGCCGGTTTCGCCAATTGCCGCGAGCAGCGCGATCCGCGACGCGCCGCCGAGCGTGTGCGCACCCGCCTGAAACCAGACGGAGCCACCGAGTTCGAGTGGACCGTGAGAAGGATCGGCGCGTTCGGAAGTCATGGCGATATGGCGCTCGACGCGTGTTCAGTCGAGACGGATGGCAAAGGACAACGCATCATATACGCCGTCGCCTCACGAATGCGAGCCCCGCCCGATGCGCAAGTGCCGCGCTCCCTGCTTTTCCACGCGATAGATGCAATACTTTGCGACACCTGAACTCAAAGCATTGACCATCCAGCTGTTCTTGGCATTTCCGGCGCGACCGGCCACCCATGCGCCGCGCGCCGCCACCTCGAAAGGAGCAAGCCAGTGAATCTCGATCTATCGGGCAAGACCGCCATTGTCAGCGCGTCCACGGCCGGCATCGGACTCGCCATCGCAACAGGTCTCGCCGCGGCGGGCGCCGAGACCATCATCAATGGACGCAAGCAGGAGGCCGTGGACCGCGCGATCGACGCGATCCGCAAAAGCGCGCCACAGGCAAAACTGCGTGGTTTCGCCGGCGATCTCGGCGCGCCGGAGGGCTGCGACGCACTCGCGAAGGCCGTGCCGCACGTGGACATTCTCGTGAACAACCTGGGCGTATTCGGACCCGGCGACATCTTCAGCACGACAGACGACGACTGGGAACGTTATTTCCAGATCAACGTGATGTCGGGCGTGCGGCTCACGCGCCACTATCTGAAGGGAATGATGGAGCGCAAATGGGGACGTGTGGTGTTCATCTCGTCCGAATCGGCGTTGAACATTCCGCCCGACATGCTCGCCTACGGCTTCTCGAAGACGGCGCAGTTGAGCGTGGCACGCGGCATCGCCAAATACGCGGCGGGCAGCGGGGTGACGGTCAACTCGGTGCTGCCCGGACCGACCCTGTCCGACGGCTTCCGCTCGATGGTGGAGGACACCGCGAAAGAACAGGGCAAGACCGTCGAACAGGTCGCCACGGAGTTCGTCCGCGAGCATCGCAGCAGCTCGATCATCCAGCGCGCGGCTAGTACGGAGGAAGTCGCGAACATGGTCGTCTATGTGTGTTCGCCGCAGGCTTCGGCAACCACCGGCGCGGCGCTGCGCGTCGACGGCGGCGTGATCGACACGATCGCGTAACGGCGGCGTGCGTCCGGCGCATCGAAGGAGGATGAGCGCTCGGACGGTCGGCAGACGCTGGACGGCCGGCGGCAGTGGCTTCGGCCTGCGCTGCCGGCCGCCCGACTTCTTGACGTTAGTGGCGCACCCGTCGCACGCGCCTCTCTAGCTCCAGCCGCAGCACAGGTGCCTCCCCATCCGGCCGCAAGCGCAACCGCGGCCGCAGCCCCGCCGCAGCCAGATCAAAGCGCGTATTGCGCAATGCCATTACCGAACGACCAGTTTTCCTTCAGTACCTCGACGAGATTAATCAGCACGTCTTCCCGTCGCAGCCCGGGCGACTCCGCCAGCTCATTCGCCATACGCTCGTAGAGCGCCTTTTTCTGCTCCAGCGTGCGCGTGTTATTCAGCGTGATCTGAATCATCACGAGTTCATCGCTGCGTTGCACGTTCAGATACTGGTGGTCGTACACGAAATTGCTCGCTGAGTGCTCGGTAAGGAGCATGAAGATGTCGTCTTTAGGGACATTAAATGTGTCCACCAGCGAACGTTGAATGCTTTCAGTGAGCGCCTTGCGATACTCGTCGGACTTGCCTGCGCGCAGCGCGATCCGGGTGAGCGGCATGATGAAACTCCTTCTCGGTGTTGATTAGGTAAGCACAGCTTAAGCGCACGCAGTCATAATAAAAAGATATCATGAGATATTTCATCCATTTTCAAATGAAATGAAAGTGCTCGATCTGGATGCCGTCCGCGCCTTCGTGCTGGTAGCTGACCTGCTCAGTTTCACGCGCGCCGCCGAGGCGCTCGACACCACGCAGTCCGCGGTCAGCCTGAAGCTCAAGCGGCTGGAAGCGCATCTGGGCAAGCAGTTGCTGGAACGCACGCCACGCGTCGTGCGGCTTTCCGCAGACGGCAACGCGTTTCTCAGCGCCGCGCGCGATCTGCTGAACGCGCATGAGCGCGCGCTCGGGTCGTTGTCGGTGGAGCGCAGGCGGCTGGCGTTGGGACTGAGCGAGCACGTCGCCGGGCCGGACCTAGCGACTCTGCTCGCGCGCCTGAATGCGCACGATCCCGGCCTCGTCGTGGAGTTGCATATGGGCTTGTCCGCCGCGCTGCTCGCCCAGTTCGACGAGCGCCGTCTCGACGCCGTGATCGTGCGCTACGGTGCGGACGAGCCGCCGCGCGACGACGCACAGGTGCTGTTCAGCGAGCCGCTCGGCTGGCTTGCCACGCCGGACTGGTCGCCGCGCGCCGGCGAGCCGTTGGCGCTCGCGCTGCTCGCTTCGCCGTGCAATGTGCGCGACGTGGCGCTGCAGGCGCTCGCCGGCGCGGGCGTTGCCTGGCAGGAAGTGTTCGTGGGTGGAGGTGTCGCCGCGGTCGGGGCGGCGGTGGCGGCAGGGCTGGCGGTCTCACCGCTGGCGCGCCGCGTCGCGCCGCGCGGTCTGATCGACGTCGGTGCGCGGCTAGGCTTGCCGGCATTGCCGGCGTCGCGCGTCACGTTGCACGCGCGGGTGAGAGACAAACGGTCGATGGAAACGCTGCGGCTAGTGACGAATGCACTCGCCTCGAACTGAATGCCGATCGGCCGCACCGCGCACCACTGCGGCAATGAAGAGCGCGTCGACGCCCGGTCAGTGAAGGATCGGCGGCAGCGACCCGCTGCTCGCGGTCGCGGGATCGGTACTGGATGTAGCCGGATGCGCCGCAACCGCCCCTGACGACATCGCGCCAACGTTTGCGGATGCGGCCGTCGTCGTACCGTGAGGCGCCGCCGGTTTGCCCACCGTGCTTTTCGCGGCGACTTTCACCGTCTGCGCACGGGCGCTGCGGCCTTGTACGAAATTCGCATGCACCACCTTGCCTTGAGATGCCCTGCTTTGCGCGAATTGCGCATGCGGCTTCTTGCTTTGCACCACGAGCGCGGCCTTCGGCTTAGCCTTGGTCGCATTCGGATTCGCCGCAGCGGCTTTGCCCGCCACCGTCTTCACCTGACCATGCGCAGTCTTGCCGTTAGATGCCGCCGCGACGTTCCGCGCCGAATGCGACGGGTGCCTGGTGCCCGCGACATGCTGTGCCACCGCTCTGGAGCCTGATTTCGAGCCTGCATGCGCCGCTGTCCTGGAAGCGGCATGATGACCCGCGCCGGACTGACCGATCGCGCCCCCCGTGGTTTGTTTCGAATGTTTCCCAACGTGCCCGGCTGCTTCCGGCGGATTCCACACTTCGCTGTATTCCGCGGCTGTCACCGCGCTCGATGCACACCATACGGCCACCGCCGCTGCGACTGCTCGAACCCACATCTGCTGCATCTCCTGATCTCTTGCTCATGACGAGCCCGGATTATATTCCCTTGCAAAAATCCATTTATAGACTATATTCATCACCAAGTACAAAAAAGGACTTATTCGATCATGGCTCACGCCGCTCGCGCTCCCCAGCCTGACCTACCCGGCCGCCAGCCGGTCTCGGCGCCCACGCTTTCAGACATGTCCGCAGCAGGATTGCGCGCATTCTTCAACATTGCCCGCGACTGGGACCTCAGTGCCGAAGAGCAGATCGTGTTGCTCGGCTCACCGGGCCGCTCCACTTATTTCAAGTGGAAGTCGGCACCTGAAACGGCCAGGCTTGGGCGTGACACGCTAGAGCGTCTGTCGCTGCTGCTCGGCATCTACAAGGCGCTGCAGATTTTGCTGCCGCAACCCAGCGCCGCCGACAGTTGGCTCAAGCGCCCCAACAGCGCAGCGCCGTTTGGCGGCCGCCGCGCGCTGGACCGCATGCTGGCCGGCAACGTCAGTGATCTCGTGGCCGTGCGCCAGTATCTCGACGCAATGCGAGGCGGCTGGGCGTGACACAACCGCAATGGCAGAACCGCTGGCGTACCGCGCCGCTCGACTGGGCGCCCGCTTACCGGGTGATTCCAACCCGTTTTCCCGCCGTCAATCTGTTCGACCGGGTCGCTTCGCCAGAAGATTTCGACGCCCTGTATGCGCTCGAGGCCATGACTAACGACCGCCTGCGCACCGAGGTAGGCGAACTGGAGCTCGTGCCGCGCGAAGAGCGCCGCTTCGGAACAGGTTACGGCCCGATCATGGCTGCGCTGACGCATCTGAATCCGCTCGGCAGCCGCTTCTCGGACGGCACCTTCGGCGTGTTTTATTGCGCGCGCTCGCGCGCCACGGCCATCGCTGAAACGCGCTATCACACTGGCAAATTTCTCGAAGCCACGGCCGAACCGCCAACGCGTCAGCAGATGCGGCTTTATACGGTCGTCGCGCAAGGCGAGGTGGTGGATCTTCGCAACGACGCGTCGCTCGATCCCTCCGTGCTCTCACCGGACGATTACCTGGCCGGCCAGGCGCTTGGCCGCGCGGCGCGCGAAGGAGGCGCGCCGGGCATCGCCTATCCGTCTGTGCGGGATGACGGCGGCGAATGCCTGGCCGCATTTAGCACGAGGCTGCTGCGCGACTGCCATCACGCAGCGTATCTGGAATACAACTGGAATGGCAGCAGCATCGACATGGTGTTCGAGCTAAGCCAGGTGGGTTGAAGGCCCGCGCGGCGCCGAACGGGCGCGAAAGGTGGGCGACGCCCGCGCGCTGTCAAGGCAGCGCCAGTTCCGCTGCGCCTTCCGCGCGTGCTTCGTCGACGGAGATGGACCAGCGGCGCAGCGCCAGCGGCTCGACGATGGTCAGCTTGCCGCCTGGCCCGAACGCGCCGGTATCGATGAAAATCTGCGAGCCGATCTGCTGGATGTCGCGCACCGGCGTATGACCGCAATACGTGAGCGAAAGACCGCGTTGACGCCGCGGATCACCGTTGCCAATGGCCAGTTCTCGACCCCACAGCAGTTGCTGCCGGACCTCGGCGGAGTAGTTGCCTGCGTCAAGTTCAGCGTCGGAGCCAAAAAATTCGGCATGCAAAACGTTGAAGCGTTCCTTGCCGCTGCCCACCACGCGAACCAGCGGCAGCGTGCGCAGATGGTCGGCATAGTGCTGCAGACGTTCGTCGGACAGCGCGGCGGCCCACGCGCCGCCAATGCCATACCACCACTGCCGCCGCAAGCGGCCTTCGGCGACGGAGCACAATGCGTCTTCGTGATTGCCGAGCACGGCGAAAAACCAGGGCTTGGCCAGCAGCGCCAGTGCCTGTTCGGAATGCTCGCCGCGATCGACCAGATCGCCGACCGAAAACAGGCGGTCGCGCGCCGGATCGAACGCAATGTCGCTCAGCAGATAGCGCAGCGCATCAACGCAGCCATGCAGATCACCGACGACGAAGTCGCGGCCTGCCACATTGGCAGCATGATGTTGGACGGAGTTGGAAAGTACGGTGGCCATTCGTTAATGATAGTGCCGCGCACAAGAGTGTGTATGCGGGGTGCCTATCTTATCCGGGCGTCAAGTTAAGTCAAAACCGCGCACTACCGCGCCAGGTTTCGACTTTGCGTGGTAGTGATTACCGGGCGGGCGTTGCGCGAAGCGGTCGCTATTGCTGATTTGCCGATTGAAGGCGGATCACCGCGACGGTGAACTGCCGATCAGCGAATCGCTGTACGCGCAGGTTCGTGAACCGCAGCAAGCGGCTCTGACCATCCCACGCCATTTTATTCAGTAAAGCTGAATATCGACAGCCCCGCGGAGCCGTCGACCGTCCGCCGAAGGGCTCGCACTTTACCGAGTCGCTCAGTCAGCGCACGCAACAAAAACATGCGCCGCCTGCCAATCCGCTTTCAACTGAAAGCGGTGCGCAAGCCCATTGCCGGAGACTAGCGTCCGGGTCTTCAATTCATCCACAAATGGTGCCCGAAGCGCGGGTAGAATCCGCGACAGGACATCCCACCGACATTCATGCTTACCAAATACTACCCACAGGTTTTACGCAACCGGCCACGAATGATCGTCGGCCTGGCTTTCGGTATAGTTGCCGCGCTCGTTGTCCCTGAACACTCGCGGCCAATGGTTCGCGTACTGGTCGGCTGGGATGCCGCAGTATGGAGTTACCTCGCGATGATCTGGACACACATGGCCCTCGCGGACGAAGGCCGTGTACGCGACTTCGCGCGACGTGACGACGAGAACGCAGGTGTGGTGCTCATCGTGATCTGCGTCGCGACGATCGCGAGTATCGTTGCGATCGTGATGGAGCTGGCGTCGGCGAAAGGCACGGCAGGCGCCTCCACGGTCTGGCATTACGTATTGACCGGTCTTACGATGATCGGCGCGTGGTTCATGATCCCGACGATTTTCACGCTGCACTATGCGCGTCTCTATTACGATCCGGACACGCCGGAAACCGCGCTGCTCTTTCCCGATCACAGTCTCGAACCCGACTACTGGGATTTCCTGTACTTCTCGTTCACCATTGCGGTAGCTTCGCAGACTTCCGACGTCGTGCTGCGCTCACGCACGGCTCGACGCGCGACGCTTGCCCAATCGATCCTGTCGTTCTACTTCAACGTCGCGGTCCTTGGCCTGTGCGTGAATATCGCCGCCGGCCTGCTCGGCTCGTGACAGCCAGGATGGCGGCAGTGTCACGCGCCTCAACTTCTCGTTTTGCGACAAGCGCGTCGACGCGGCCACCCGCTCAACTGCGCTCCATGTAAATCGCGGACCGCCGCCACCGCTTTTACACACGCGGCGTGTGCATCTCGTCTGATCAACGCAATGCAAACGGCTGGTCTCTTTCTTACAGGGCGCACACTTAACCTCACCCCCGCTCCAGGCGAATCTCAGTGGCACAAGGTTTGCTGCGTCTACGCAACAGTTCTGGCCGGTTGGCGCGTGCATCCAAGACGTCTCATGCCGCATTGGGGTTCATGCACCTCCCGCTGGCCAGCGGCGTGACGATCTTTGCACTACATTGACCAGTACGCGCCCTCGCTTCACGCTGTGCGCGGTATCCGGCTTTGGAACTCTGGAAGCCCAATGAGCGCTGTGATCGCATGCCTTTGCATCCACACCGCAGCAGGACAATCTGGAAACGACCGATGGAATCTCCAAACGGGTACGCGCCGCGGATCTACTTTTTTCATTCACTTCTGGTTGGGCCACTCGATGCATGGCCAGCGCAGTTCGCTCACGCGGCGGCGCTGGGCTTCGATCATGCGCTGATCGGCAGCCCGTTCGAGCCCGGACGGGCGGGACATGGGCAGGTGGTGGGCAATCATGCCCGCCTGCATCCCGTGTTCGAGGCACACGAGCCGGTCACTCAGGCCGTTAAATCGCTGACGGCCGCTGCAGGTCAGCAGGGCCTGACGGTGCTGGTCGATCTGGTGATCGACCGGATGGCCGCCGACGGCGCGCTGTATGCCGAGCATGCCGACTGGTTCCATCCATTCGAATCCGAAGAGGCGCGGCTCGACCCGCGCCATGTGCATCGCGAAGATAACGTTGCGTATGCCAACTTCGACGACCCGGGCACGACCGACGCGCTCGTGGGCTGGTGGACGCAGCAATTGCTGACGCTCGCCGACGCCGGCGTGGGCGGCTTCCGGTTCGACTCGCCGCATCGGGTACCGGCCGAGGTCTGGCGCCGCCTGCGCGATGCGGTGCGTGCCAGCCACCCCAACCTGCGCTTTCTCGCCGCCACGCCCGGTCTCTCGCGTGACGATCTGCTCGGGCTGCAAGGCGCGGGCTTCGACAGCGTGTTTTCGTCGGTGCGCTGGTGGGACTTTCGCGCCAGCTGGATGGTGGAGGAACATGCCGCGCTTGCCCGTGTGGGTGCGCCGATCGCGTTTCCCGAAGCACCTTACGGCAATCGCCTCGTTTCCGAGCTGACCGATACTCATGACGCCACCATTGTCGAGCGAGCCTACCGCCGCGCGCTCTTCACGGCAGCCTCGATCGGCAGCGGCTGGATGATGCCCATGGGTTTCGAATACGGCATCGGCGAACCGATGTCGCAGACGCGTGGCGACGCATCGCAATTTGCTTTGGCTTGTCAGTCGAAGCAATTCGATCTGACCGCGCCGATCGCGCATCTGAACGAGGTAGCAGGCAAAACGGGCGTGCTGCACGCAAACGGAGAGCTGCGCCCGCTCAGCGGTCCCGGCGCGCCTGCCGCCGTTCTGCTGCGCGCCAATCGGCCCGACGTGCGCGGCGCGGACGAAGCCATCCTCATCGCCATCAATCCTGAACTCGGCGCGCCGGTGCGCGTCGATCCGGCGCGCTTCCTGAACGGCGTGCCCGGCAACTTCACGCGTTTCGTTCCGCTCGACGCGCCCGGTCACGTCACGCCGACCACCCTGACGCCATTCGCCCTTGCGCCCGGCGCGGTGCGTCTGTTCCGCGCGGTGGCCGAGAAGCCGATCCGTCTCGCGCCGCCGGTCGACAAATCGAACAGCAAGCGCAGCGGCCGCAAAACAGTGGTGGAAGCGATCAACGCGCCGCGCGTGGCCATCGAAAGCGTGACGCCGTCCGTCGACAACGGACGCTTTGCCGCGAAGCGCACGGTCGGCGAACGCGCTGAGATTACCGCGGCGATCTTCGCCGAAGGTCACGACAAGATCGCCGCCGCGGTCGTCTGGCGCGCCGCGGACGAAACCGCGTGGCACGAAACCTTGATGACGCCCGCGCAGCCCGCCGGCCTAGACATCTGGAAAGCGCGCATTCCGCTCGAACGGATGGGCCGTTACGAGTTCACGGTGATCGCCTGGCGCGACGACTTCGCGTCGCTCGTCGAGCATGTGCAGAAGAAGCTGAAAGCCGGCCAGACCGTCGAACTCGAACTGGACGAAGCGTCACATCTGTTTGCGCTCGTGCTCGCCGAAGTGGAAACGGTGGAAGGCGCGGTGACCGAACCGCTCGAACACATCGTCAAGGTGTTCACCAAGGCCGACCCCGACACCAAACTCGCGCTGCTGCTTGCGCCGACTACCGCGAAAGCAATGACCGCCGCGCGCCATCGGCCGTTCCTGAGCCGCGATCCGGTGGTCTACAAGATCGACGCCGAACGGACCGCCGCGCGCTTTGCAAGCTGGTACGAGATCTTCCCGCGTTCGATGAGCGACGACGAATCGCGCCACGGCACGTTTGCCGACGTCACCACCAAGCTGCCGCGCATTCGCGACATGGGCTTCGACGTGCTGTATTTCCCGCCGATTCATCCGATCGGCGTGGCGAACCGCAAGGGGCGCAACAACACGCTGACCGCGCAACCGGGCGACGTCGGCAGTCCCTATGCGATCGGCGGCGCGGAAGGCGGCCACACCGCTGTGCACCCGCAACTCGGCACGCTCGACGACTTCAAGAAGATGCTCGCCGCTGCGCACGATCATGGCCTCGAAATCGCGCTCGACTTCGCAGTGCAGTGTTCGCCGGATCACCCGTGGCTGAAGGAGCATCCGACATGGTTCGCCTGGCGGCCCGACGGGACGCTGCGCTACGCCGAAAACCCGCCGAAGAAGTATCAGGACATCGTCAATCCGGACTTCTATGCGCACGACGCCAAGCCGGATCTGTGGCTCGCGCTGCGTGACGTGTTCCTGTTCTGGATCGACGCGGGTGTGCACATTTTCCGCATCGACAATCCGCATACCAAGCCGCTGCCGTTCTGGGAATGGGTGATCGGCGACATTCGTGCGCGCTTCCCCGACACGATTTTCCTTGCCGAGGCATTCACGCGTCCGCGCATGATGAACCGGCTGGGCAAGATCGGCTTCTCGCAGTCGTACACGTACTTTACGTGGCGCGAGACGAAGCGCGATTTCATCGAGTACATGACCGAACTCACGCAAACCGGCGCGCGCGACTCGTACCGGCCGAACTTCTTTGTCAACACGCCGGACATCAACCCGCGGCACTTGCAGTCGCAAGGTCGCACGGGTTTCCTGATCCGCGCCGCGCTGGCATCGACGCTGGCCGGTTTGTGGGGCGTGTACAGCGGCTTTGAACTATGCGAAGCCGCCGCGCTGCCGAACAGCGAGGAATATCTCGATTCCGAGAAGTATCAGTTGCGCGCGTGGGACTGGAATCGTCCCGGCAATATCGTCAACGAGATCAGTGCGCTGAACCGGATCCGCCGTGCGAACCCGGCGCTGCAAACGCATCTCGGCCTGACCTTCCTGACCGCGCACAACGACAACATCCTGTTCTTCGAGAAGGCGACCGAATCGCGCGACAACGTGATCATCGTCGCGGTCAATCTCGATCCGTATAACGAACAGGGTGCGGACGTCGAATTGTCGTGGGAAACTTTCCAGAACTGGAATCTTCACGATCATGGCGCACTGGAAGTTACCGACCAGATGACCGGCGCGCGTTTCGAATGGCACGGCCGCTGGCAGCATATCCGGCTCGGATCGGGCCAGCCGTTTTCGATCTGGCGCATCGCGCCGCTTGGCGGCCTGCCCGCCGAGCGCCCCGATGAAGCCGACAGCGACTATCACGCAGACGCTGGCAACCCAACCACCACGGAAGGTGCGACATGAAGCGTGACGATCCAACCCAAACCACGACGCAATCGCCAGTCGGCAACGCGCCCGGCAATACGGCGAGGCCGCGCACGAACCGGCGCGGCAAGCCCGCTGCGCTGAGCGACGATCCGCTCTGGTACAAAGACGCCATCATCTATCAGGTGCACATCAAGTCGTTCTTCGACGCGAACAACGACGGCGTGGGCGATTTTCCCGGCCTGATTGCAAAGCTCGACTACATCGCCGCACTGGGCGTGAATGCGATCTGGCTGCTGCCGTTCTATCCGTCGCCGCGTCGCGACGACGGCTACGACATCGCGGATTACCGCAATGTGCATCCGGACTATGGCCAGCTTTCCGACGTCAAGCGCTTCATTCAGGAAGCGCATGCTCGCGGCATCCGCGTGATTACGGAACTGGTGATCAACCACACGTCCGATCAACACCCGTGGTTTCAGCGCGCCCGCCGCGCGAAGCCGGGTTCGAACCATCGCAACTACTACGTGTGGTCCGATACCGATCAGAAATATCAGGACACGCGGATCATCTTCATCGATTCCGAGCCGTCCAACTGGACGCACGATCCCGTAGCGGGTGCGTACTACTGGCACCGCTTCTACTCGCACCAGCCCGATCTGAATTTCGACAATCCGGCTGTGCTGAAGGAAGTGCTGCAGGTAATGCGCTTCTGGCTCGATATGGGTATCGACGGGCTGCGGCTCGACGCGGTGCCGTATCTGGTCGAACGCGAAGGCACGAACAACGAGAATCTGCCGGAAACGCACGCGATCCTGAAGAAAATCCGCGCCACCATCGACGCGGAATATCCGAACCGGATGCTGCTCGCCGAGGCGAATCAGTGGCCCGAGGACGTGAAGGAATATTTCGGCGACGAAGACGAATGCCACATGGCGTTCCACTTTCCGCTGATGCCGCGTATTTACATGTCGATCGCGAGCGAAGACCGCTTTCCGATCACTGACATCATGCGGCAGACGCCGGACCTCGCCGCAACGAACCAGTGGGCGATTTTCCTGCGCAATCACGACGAATTGACGCTCGAAATGGTCACGGATTCCGAGCGCGACTACCTGTGGAACACGTACGCCAGTGATCGCCGCGCGCGCCTGAATCTGGGCATTCGCCGCCGTCTTGCACCACTGATGGAGCGTGACCGCCGCCGGATCGAGCTGATCAATTCCCTGCTGCTTTCCATGCCCGGCACGCCCGTGATTTATTACGGCGACGAACTCGGCATGGGCGACAACATCCACCTCGGCGATCGCGACGGTGTGCGCACGCCGATGCAATGGTCGTCGGACAGGAACGGCGGCTTCTCGCGCGCCGATCCGGAACAGCTGGTGCTGCCGCCGGTCATGGGTTCGCTGTACGGTTTTGACGCGATCAACGTGGAAGCGCAAAGCCGCGACCCGCATTCGCTGCTGAACTGGACGCGGCGCATGCTCGCCACGCGCCGGGCTAAGCAGACGTTCGGCCGTGGCACGATCCGCTTCCTGAAGCCGGAAAACCGCAAGATTCTTGCGTATCTGCGCGAAATGCCGGGCGAGCCGCCGATTCTTTGCGTGGCGAATCTTTCGCGTGCGCCGCAGGCGGTCGAACTCGATCTGTCCGAGTTCGCCGGATCGGTGCCGATCGAAATGACTGCCGACTCCGTGTTCCCGGCCATCGGTCAGCTCACGTATCTGCTGACTTTCCCGCCGTATGGCTTCCTGTGGTTCATGCTGTGCCCGGGTGGCCAGCGTCCGACCTGGGCGCAGGCGCATTCCGAACAGTTGCCGGAGTTCGTCACGATCGTGATACGCGAAGGCCAGGTCGGCCCGACGCCGGAAAACGTGCGTCTGCTGGAATCCGAAGTGCTGCCTTCATGGCTGAGCCGGCGCCGCTGGTTTGCGTCGAAGGATCAGAAGCTGAATGCGGTTCGGCTTGCCGCGCTGACCACGATTCCGAACGGCGGCTTTGCGTTCACCGAAATCGAGGCTGACGTGGGCGACCACACCGAACGCTACGTGGTGCCGATCGCGATCACGTGGGGCGGCGAAACCACCTTCCCGCTGTTCAAGCAACTGGCGCTCGCGCGTGTGCGCCGCGGCCGCAACGTGGGTCATCTGACGGACGCTTTCGCGCTGCCGATTTTTGCGCACGGCGTGATGCGCAAGCTGCGTGAGCGCGCGATCGTGCCCACCGTGCAGAAGAGCGAAATCAGGTTCATTCCGACCGAGCGATTCGATGAACTCAGTGAACTCGGCGAGCGTCCGGAGATCCGCTGGCTGGCGGCGGAGCAAAGCAACAGTTCGCTGATCATCGCCGACGCCGCCGTGCTGAAACTGGTGCGCCGGCTCGTCGCCGGCATCCATCCGGAAGCGGAAATCAGCCGTTATCTGACGCAGCTGGGTTACGCGAACACTGCGCCGCTGTTCGGCGAAGTGGTGCGCGTCGATCCGGAAGGCGTGCCGCATACGCTGTGCATTCTGCAAGGCTATGTGGAGAATCAGGGCGACGCGTGGAACTGGTCGCTCGACTTCCTGCGCCGGGCGGTGGATGAACTCGCGATCGCCGTCGATACCGAATTGCAGTCCACGCCGGATCGCGACAAAGAGTCCATTCTGAAGGAGAGCTATAGCGCACTGGCCGGCATTATCGGCCGCCGCCTCGGCGAGTTGCACGTGGCGCTCGCGTCGCCGACCGACGACCCGGCGTTCGCGCCGGAACCCGCCAACGCCGAGCAGGTGAAGGCGTGGGTCGACAGCACGCAGGCGATGCTCGCCACTGCGCTGGACAGGCTTGCCCAGCGCATTGACCAGATCAGCGATCCCGAGACGAAGGCGTTGGCGCAACGCCTGCTGGAGCGTCGCGAGGCGCTCGTCGACGCGGTCAACAAGCTGGTGTCGGCCAACGCGGGCGCACTGCGCATCCGGATTCATGGCGACTTCCACCTGGGTCAGGTGCTGGTCGCGCAAGGCGACGCCTATCTGATCGACTTCGAAGGCGAACCGGCGCGTTCGCTCGACGAACGTCGTCAGAAATCGAGTCCGTTGCGCGACGTGGCGGGACTGATGCGTTCGCTGTCGTATGCGAGCGCCGCCGCGCAGCCCACGTCGGAAGGCGCTCCGCAGCAGACCGCCGACCGCAAGCGCGCCCTGTTCGACCGTTTCCGCGCGCATGCGACCGACACGTTCCTCAAGGAATACCGCGCGGCCGCCGCAGAATCGCCGACGCCGCTGGTTGCGCCCGAAGCGGAGCAGGCGTTGCTCGACCTTTTCCTGATCGAAAAAGCCGCTTACGAAATCCGTTACGAAGCAGCCAACCGTCCGACGTGGCTCGGTTTGCCGGTTCGCGGTCTCGCGTCGCTCGCGAGCCGCCTGCTCGGCGACACCGGCACACCCCCGCAAGATTCCTCAACCCAGGCGCGTGGCGCCGCCACACCGCCTAATCCGGCCGAGGGCGACTATGAGTGAGCATGATCCGGCCGCTGGCCTCCAACCGATCGATATCGACGCGCTCGTCGAGGCGCGTCACCCCGATCCCTTTTCACAACTCGGGCTGCATCACACGGACGCGGGTCCGGTGGTGCGCGCGCTATTGCCGAACGCGGCGCGTGTCGCGGTCGTCGCGCGCAGCGACGGCTCCCTGCTCGGCGAGCTGGAACAGCTTCGCCCGGGCCTGTTCGCCGGGCGTGTGACGTCGGCAGCCCCATACCGTCTGCGGATCGACTGGCACGGCGTAGAGCAGGAGATCGAGGACACGTACTCGTTCGGCCCCGTGCTGGGCGACGAGCCGCTTGGCCGTCTCGCCGGCGGGGACCCGTACGCAGTGCTGGAATGTCTCGGTTCCCGTCCCATGGAAATCGACGGCGTGCCCGGTACACGGTTCGCCGTGTGGGCGCCGAATGCGCGGCGGGTTTCCGTCGTGGGCGATTTCAACGCATGGGACGGCCGCCGGCATCCCATGCGGCTGCGTCATCAGGCCGGTGTGTGGGAGCTGTTCGTGCCGCGCGTCGGTCCGGGCACCCGCTACAAATATGAGATGCTGACGCGCGACGGTCATCCGCTGCCGCTGAAGGCCGATCCCTGCGCGATGCAGACGGAAAAGCCGCCGGGCACCGCGTCGGTGGTGGCGCACGTGGATGAAATCGAGCAGTTTCCGTGGACCGATCAGAACTGGATCGAATCGCGCGGCGGCAAGCAGACGCCCCGCTCGCCGATCTCCATCTACGAAGTTCACGCAGAGTCGTGGCTGCGTATTGCGGAAGAAGGACAGCGTGGGCTCGACTGGGAAGAGCTGGCCGATCGCCTGCTGCCGTACGTGAAAAGCATGGGCTTCACGCACGTCGAGTTCATGCCGGTTGCAGAGCATCCGTTCGGCGGCTCGTGGGGTTATCAGCCGCTCGGACAGTTCGCGCCGTCCGCGCGCTTCGGGAAACCGGAGCAGTTCGCGACGTTCGTCAACAAGGCGCACGAAGCGGGCGTCGGCGTGATTCTCGACTGGGTGCCCGCGCACTTTCCGAACGACGCGCACGGCCTCGTGCAATTCGACGGTACGCCGCTCTACGAGCACGCCGACCCGCGCGAAGGCTATCACCAGGACTGGAACACGATGATCTACAACCTCGGCCGCAACGAGGTGAGCGCGTTCCTGGTGGCGTCGGGCCTCGCGTGGCTCAAGCGCTATCACGTCGACGGTCTGCGCGTGGATGCGGTCGCCTCCATGCTCTACCGCGACTATTCGCGCAAGGCCGGCGAGTGGGTGCCGAATATTTACGGCGGACGCGAAAACCTGGAGTCGATTGCTTTCCTGAAGCGTCTGAATCACGAAGTGCGCTATGTGCCCGGCGTGCCGGGCGCCATCACCATCGCGGAAGAATCCACTGCGTGGCCGGGCGTCACCGCGCGCGTGGAGGATGGCGGTCTGGGTTTCGACTTCAAGTGGAACATGGGCTGGATGCACGACACGCTGCACTATATGGAGGAGGACCCGGTCTACCGTCAGTACCATCACCACAACCTGACGTTCGGGATGGTCTACGCGTACTCCGAGCGTTTCGTCCTGCCGCTTTCACACGACGAAGTGGTGCACGGAAAAGGCTCGCTGCTTGGCAAGATGCCCGGCGACGCGTGGCAACGCTTCGCCAACCTGCGCGCGTACTTCGGCTTCATGTGGACGCATCCGGGCAAGAAGCTGCTGTTCATGGGCGGCGAATTCGGCCAGATGGCGGAGTTCAATCACGATACGTCGCCGCACTGGCATCTGCTCGACGATCCGCGTCATCACGGCGTGCAAAAGCTCGTGCGCGATCTGAACCGTCTGTATGCGAACGAACCTGCGCTGCATCTGCTCGACGCCGAACCGGGCGGCTTCGACTGGCTGATCGGCGACGACAGCGGCAACAGTGTGTTCGCGCATCGCCGCACCGATGGTGCAGGCCGTGAAATCGTCGTGGTCTGCAACATGACGCCGGTGCCGCGCGTGGGTTATCGCATCGGCATGCCGCGCGGCGGACGCTGGGAGGAAGTGCTCAATACGGACGCCGGCGTGTATGGCGGCTCGAACATGGGCAACGGCGGCGTGATCCATACCGAGGAAATGTCGAGCCACGGCTGGCCGCATTCGGCCGCGCTGACATTACCGCCGCTGGCGACGATCGTACTGCGCGCGGACTGATCGACGTGCTGTCAAGCGGGCGCGCGGCGTGCATTCGATGCGCCGCGCGCCCGTTGCATGAAGACCCACGATAGCGTTCAACAAACAGAACAGGAAGGGGAATCATGTCGCATGCAATGCCCGACCGGCTTCTGCCCGGCTCGCCCTATCCGCTTGGCGCCAGCTGGGATGGCCTCGGCGTGAATTTCGCGGTGTTTTCCGCGAACGCGCAAAAAATCGAGCTTTGCCTTTTCGATCCGACCGGCCGCAAGGAAATCCGCCGCTACGCATTGCCTGAATGTACCGACGAAGTGTGGCATGGCTACCTGCCGAACGCCCATCCCGGCACCGCTTATGGCTTTCGCGCGCACGGACCCTATCAGCCGCAGCAAGGACACCGGTTCAATCCGCACAAGCTGTTGCTCGATCCGTATGCGCGCAAGCTGGTCGGCCAGTTCCGCTGGTCGGACGCGTTGTTCGGGTATCGCGTGCATTCGAATCGCGCGGACCTTTCCATCGACCGGCGCGACTCGGCGCCCGCCATGCCGAAGTGCGTGGTGATCGACGAAGCTTTCGACTGGTCGCATGACAAGCGCCCGAATGTGCCGTGGGGCGAGACCATCGTCTATGAAACGCACGTGCGCGGCGCGTCGATGTTGCGTCCGGATCTGCGTCAGCATGAGCGCGGCACGTTTGCCGCGCTGGCGTCGCCGGAGTTCATCGAGCACATGGTGAAGCTGGGCGTGACAGCCATCGAACTACTGCCGGTGCATGCGTTTCTGAACGACCGCTTTCTCGTGGAGCGCGGCCTGCGCAATTACTGGGGTTACAACACCGCGGCGTTTTTCGCGCCCGAGCCATCCTATCTGAGCACGCATCGGCTCGACGAAATGCGCATTGCCGTCCGGCAACTGCACGCGGCGGGCATCGAGGTGATTCTCGACGTGGTCTACAACCACACGTGCGAAGGCAGCGAGATGGGTCCGACCATTTCGTGGCGCGGCCTCGACAACGCCAGCTATTACCGCCTGATTCCAGGCGACGAACGCCACCATATCAACGACACCGGCTGCGGCAACACCGTGAATCTGATGCACCCGCGCGTGCTGCAGATGGTGATGGACTCGCTGCGCTACTGGTCCACCGCGTTCAACATCGACGGCTTCCGTTTCGACCTCGGCGTGACGCTCGGACGCGAGCAGCATGGGTTCGATCCCGGCTCCGGCTTTTTCGACGCGTTGCGCCAGGACCCGATCCTGTCGCAACGCAAGCTGATTTCCGAACCGTGGGACATTGGCCCAGGCGGCTATCAGCTTGGCAATCATCCGCCAGGTTTTGGCGAATGGAATGACCGTTTCCGCGATACCGTGCGCCGTTTCTGGCGCGGCGACGCCGGCTTGCGGCCCGATCTCGCGGCGCGACTCACCGGTTCGGCCGACCTCTTCAACCGGCGCTTCAGGAAGCCATGGGCATCGGTCAATTTTGTCACGTCGCATGACGGTTTTACGTTAGCGGATGTGACCGCTTACGAGAAGAAGCACAACGAAGCCAATCGCGAAGGCAATAACGACGGCCACAACGAGAACTGCAGCCGCAATTGGGGCGTCGAGGGTCCGACCGATGATCCGGCCATTCTGGACACGCGCAAACGCGTAGCGCGCTCAATGATTGCCACACTGCTGATGGCGCTCGGCACGCCGATGCTGCTGGCCGGCGATGAATCGCTGCGCACGCAGAACGGCAATAACAACGCGTACTGCCAGGACAACGACATCTCGTGGATCGACTGGGAGCACGCCGCCGCGCCGGACGGCCAGCAAATGACGGCGTTCGTCGCGCGCGTGATTGCGCTGCGCAAGCAGCATCCGCTACTGCGCGAGACGCGTTTTCTGTTCGGCGATCGCGAAGTATTGCCGGGATTATTTGACGTCGGCTGGTTCGACGAACACGGCGACCCGCTCACGATCGAAGCATGGCAGGACCCGGAAGGCCGGGCATTCACGTTGCGCCGCGCCGGCCCAGGCCTGAACGGCGAAACGGAAGTATTGCTGATGATGCTCAACGCGTGCGATGGAACCATACGTTTCACGCCTCCGGCGCCGCACCTGGAATGGCACGTGCTGTTAGACACTGCCGAACCAGAAAGCGCGCCGCGCCGGTTGGCGGTTCCAGCGATCGAAGTGGCTGCGCACGGGCTCGTGATGCTCGCCGCGCAACCGGTGGGAGAAGCGGATTGGCAGGCCGGCTGGAAAGCCGGCGCGCAGCATGGGCCGCGGTTGCTCACTGCGTTGCCGCCCGACCCTGGCGCGCATCCGCCTGCTAGCGACATGTCGCCGACCAGTTAGGCCGCGGCATTCGTTGCAACAAACACGACAAGCATGCACGACGGGTGGCGTCGCGACAGGTCGGGTAACGCAAGAATATCGCACGCGAGCAGAGAAAAAACGCGGTCGATGGAAGGCGCTCCCGACACGTCAGACGCGGCCCGACAAGCAAAAACCGAATGGTGAAGAATCATGTCAGAAAGCCCGATTGATCCGCACGCGCATCATCATGCGCATTGCCTGCCGTTCGGCGCACAGTTGGTGGGCGCGGCCGGCGCGAAGCCGCGCACGCGGTTCCGTTTCTGGGCGCCGTCGTGCAAGAGCGTGCATGTGGATATCGAAAATGGTCCCGCCCAGGGCGCGCACGAAATGACCTCCACTGGAAACGGCTGGTACGAAGCCACCGTGGATACCGGCGCCGGAACGTTGTACCGCTTCCGCCTCGACGGTGAGCATGCGGTACCCGATCCCGTATCGCGTTTCCAGCCCGATGACGTGCACGGTCCGAGTGAGGTGATCGACGCGCGCGCCTATCGCTGGGAACACACGAACTGGTCTGGCCGGCCGTGGCAGGAAACGGTGCTGTACGAATTGCACGTCGGCACCATGGGCGGTTATGCGGGCGTGCAGAAGCGCCTGCCGGAACTCGCGGCGCTGGGCGTGACGGCCATCGAGTTGATGCCGTTGAACGATTTCCCCGGCAAGCACAACTGGGGCTATGACGGCGTGCTGCCCTATGCGCCCGACTCGGCCTATGGCCGTCCCGAAGAACTGAAAGCGCTGATCGACGCCGCGCACGGGCTCGGCCTGATGGTGTTTCTCGACGTGGTGTACAACCACTTTGGCCCGGACGGCAATTATCTCCACGAATACGCGCGGACATTCTTCCGCGAGGGCACGCATACGCCGTGGGGTCCGGCGATCGATTTCGACCGCAGCGAAGTGAGCGATTTTTTCACGGACAACGCGATTTACTGGATCAACGAATATCGGATCGACGGCCTGCGTTTCGACGCCGTGCATGCGATCGACAATCACCGCTGGCTGCGCGAGTTGTCGGATCGTATCCGCGCGAAAGTGCAGCATGGCCGGCATGTGCACCTGGTGCTGGAAAACGAACACAACAGCGCAAGTCTGCTGGAGACGCATTTCGACGCGCAATGGAACGACGACGCGCACAACACGCTGCACGTTTTGCTGACCGGCGAGACGGAAGGTTATTACCACGCGTATGAGGATCAACCGATTCGCCGGCTTGCGCGCGTGCTGTCCGAAGGCTTTGCCTATCAGGGCGACCCGTCGCCGATTCACGACGGCGCGCCGCGTGGCGAGCCGAGCGGGCACTTGCCGCCCACGTCGTTCGTGATGTTTCTGCAAAACCACGATCAGGTGGGCAACCGCGCATTTGGCGAGCGGCTGCGCAAACTCACGTCCGACGACGCGCTGCGCGCCGCTACCGGCCTGTTGCTGCTGTCGCCGCAAATCCCGCTGCTGTTCATGGGCGAGGAATATGGGTCGACCCAGCCCTTCCTGTTCTTCACCGATTACACCGGCGACCTGGCCGACGCTGTTCGCGAAGGACGACGCAAGGAATTTGCACGCTTTTCGTCGTTCAGCGACGAGAAGAAGCGCGCACAGATTCCCGATCCGAACGACGCGAAGACGTTCGCGTTGTCTTCGCCGCCCGAGTCGCCTCAAGCTCGCGCGCAGGACGACGAAGGTAAAGATCGGCTCGAGTGGTCGCACTTTTACCAGTCCGCGCTCGCGGTGCGCTCGAAGCTGATCACGCCGCGCCTTCAGCACAGCAAGTCGCTCGGCGCGACCGTGCTGGTCGCCCACGACGGCGGCGATGCGAACGCTCTGGTCGCGCGCTGGCAGCTGGGCGATGGCGAGACGTTGTCGATCGCGTTGAATCTGTCGAAGGAGAACGTGAAGTTTGCCGACGTGCCGGCCGGCAAAGTGATTTTTGAAACGCCGCCGCGCGTGCGCGAACAGATCGACGTCAACGTGTTGCCGTCCAATACGTTCGTTGCGTGGCTTACCGGCGACGTCTCCGACGACGCGAGCGGTCACGACGCGCGCATGGCCGGTCAACAGGAGCGCAACGCGTGAGCACCCGACGCCCCACCCCCAACAACACGATCGTCACACTCGCCACTCGCGCCGGCTTCGAGGTGGAGTGGGAGGACGCACATCGTAAAACGCAGCACGTGCCGGAGAAGACGCTCGCGGTGCTGCTCGAACGCATGGGTCTGCCCTGCGGCAACGCCACCCAGATCAAGCAGAGCGCCGCCACGCTCGACGCCGAGTTGTCCGGCCGCAAGCTGCCGCCGCTGATGACCGGGGAAGTAGGCCGGGGCATCGCGTTGCCGGCCGCAGCGATCCGCTCTGGCAGCCACTACCGGATCGAACTGGAAAGCGGTTCGATCATCGACGGCCGCTTCACTGCGCCCAAAGGCGAAGAAGCTTTGCTCGCGCCGATCGACGAACCCGGGTATCACACGCTCGTCATCAACGATCATCGGATGACGCTCGCCATCGCACCACGCCGCTGCTACACCCCCGCCGATGCATGGCGAACGCTGCACGCGGACGATGCGCCCGACGCTGCCAGCGACGACCACGCCAAGCCCGACGCGCCGCCGCTTTGGGGCGTCGCCGCGCAACTCTATGGCCTGCGACGCAATGGCGACGGCGGCATCGGCGACTATACGGCGCTCGCGCAGCTTGCCACCGGGAGTGTGAAACGCGGCGCGCACGCGCTAGCCGTGAGCCCGACACACGCCATGTTCAGCGCGGAGCCGCAGCGGTGCAGTCCGTATTCGCCGTCCTCGCGCTTGTGGTTGAACGTCACGCACATCGATCCGGCAGCCGTGTTCGGCGCGGAAGCGGTGCAAGCTGCGATCGAGTCGGCCGGCGGCGCGGACGACTGGTCGAAGCTCGAAGCCTCGCCGTTGATCGACTGGCCGAACGCCGTCGTGCTGAAGCTCAAGGTTTTGCGTGCGTTGTACGAAAAATTCTGCGAACAGGACCGCGCGCAAGACACGCCACGCGCGCTGGAGTTTCACGGCTTCTGCGAACGCAATGGACGCGCGCTGGAAGATCACGCGCGCTTCGAAGCGCTGCAGGCAACGCAACTTTCGCAGGAAGGCGGCAACGGGCACTGGCGCAACTGGCCGGAAGCGCTGCGCGATCCACGCAGTCCGGAAGTGGAAGCGTTCGCCGACGCCAATCGTCATGAGGTGGACTTTCATCTGTTTCTGCAGTGGCTGGCGGCAAAAGGTCTGTCGCATGCGCAGCACGCCGCGCGCGACGCGGGCATGGCCGTCGGCCTGATCGCCGATCTGGCCGTGGGCTGCGACAGTGCGGGCAGTCACGCGTGGTCGTATCGCGACGACATGCTGCAAGGCGTGTCGGTGGGCGCGCCGCCCGACCTGTTCAATCAGGCCGGGCAATCGTGGGGACTCACCACGTTTTCGCCGCGCGCCATGCGCACGCAGGGCTTCTCCGCTTTCATCGACATGCTGCGCGCCGCGTTCGCCCATGCGGGCGGCATTCGCATCGATCACATACTCGGGCTGCGTCGGCTGTGGCTCGTGCCGGACGGCGAGAGCGCGCGCAATGGCGCGTATTTGCGCTATCCGCTCGAAGACCTGCTGCGTCTGATCGCGCTCGAATCGTGGCGCCATCGCGCGATCGTGATCGGCGAAGATCTCGGCACCGTGCCGCCTGGCTTTCGCGAACGACTCGAAGAACACGGCATTGCCGGAATTCGGGTGCTGTGGTTCGAAGGCGCGGAGGGCGGCAAGGGTTTCAAGCCGCCGCACGAATGGGACCGCAACGCCGTGGGCACTACCACCACGCACGATCTGCCGACCGTCGCCGGCTGGTGGCAGGGCAGCGACATCACATGGCGCAACAAGATCGGGCAGACCATGAAGCGCGAAGACGGACGGGATGCGGAAGAAGCGGCGCAGGAAGAACGCGCCGACGACCGTGCGCTGCTATGGCAGGCGTTTCAGAAGGCCGGCGTCGCCGCGCCGGATGTAGGGACGCCGCCGCTGGATCAGCCGCCCGTGGATGAGGCGCTCGCTTTCGTTGCCGCCACACCCGGACCGCTTGTGACCTTTCCGCTGGAAGACCTGCTCGCGCTGGTCGAACAGCCGAACCTGCCCGGTTCCATTGACGAGCACCCTAACTGGCGCCGTCGCATGAGCCTGTCCGTCGACGAACTGTTCGAGGACGACACGTTCTGTGACCGCCTGCGGGCCGTCGATCGCGCGCGCCGCGACGCGGCGACGGCCACGCACCCTTCTGATTCTGCTTCTTCTGTTTCCAAACCGGCTTCCTCTAACCACGCTTCTTCGGAGCCTGATACGCCATGACCGTCCCGCGCTCCACGCTGCGCCTCCAGTTCCATCGAGGCTTTACATTCGACGATGCCGCGAAACACGTCGACTATTTCGCCGCGCTAGGCATCAGCCATGTCTACGCATCGCCAATCACGACCGCCGAGCCGGGCTCGATGCACGGCTACGATACGGTCGATTACACCCAGGTAAGCGCCGAATGCGGCGGCGAGGCGGGTCTCAAACGCCTCGTCGACAAGCTGCATGCTCACAACATGGGGCTCATCATCGACATGGTGCCGAACCACATGGGTGTGGGCGGCTCCAGCAACGCCTGGTGGCTCGACATCCTCGAATGGGGACGGCATAGCGCCTATGCGCGTCACTTCGACGTGGACTGGCACTCGCCCGATCCCGCGTTGCGCGGCAAGGTGTTGCTGCCGACGCTCGGCGGGTCGTACGGCGACGAGCTCGCGTCGGGCCGTATCGAACTGAAGTTCGCCGCCGATACGGGGCGCTTCTATATCGGCTACGGACCGCACGTGTTCCCGGTATGCCCGACCGACTATGCGGCTATTCTGCAAAGCGCCGATCGCGCCGATCTCACTGCGCTTGCCGAACGCTTCCAGGGTCTGACGACGCAGCCGGCCGACCAGCCGCGTGCCGTCGAAGGCCGCGAAATGCTGCGCGAATTCGTCAGGCAGAACGGCGAATCGGCGCTTGAGCTCGTATTACTCGCGTACTCGCCGCAAGAGCCGGTCACGCGCGACCGCCTGCATCGGCTGATCGAGCGGCAGCACTTCCGCCTCGCGTGGTGGCGCACCGCATCGGACGAAGTCAACTGGCGGCGCTTTTTCGATATCTCGACGCTCGCCGGCGTTCGTGTCGAGCGTCCCGAAGTTTTCGAGGCCGCGCACGCGCTCGTGTTTCGTCTGTATCAGGAAGGGCTGGTGGACGGCCTGCGAATCGACCACGTGGACGGTCTTGCCGAGCCGCGCGAATACTGCCAGCGTTTGCGGCAGCGGTTGATGGAACTGCGCGACACGACGCCGTATGTGATCGTCGAAAAGATTCTGGGACGGGGCGAACCGCTGCGCGACGACTGGCCCGTGGACGGCACCACCGGCTACGATTTCATGAGCGACGTGGGCGCGCTGCTGCATGATCCGGCCGGCGCCGAACCGCTCGCGCAAACGTGGACCGAACTGACTGGCCGCAGCCCGCGCTTTGCCGACGAAGCAATCGTCGCGCGGCGCAAGATTCTCGCTGAAAACCTGTCGGCGGAACTCGACCGTGCGGCGCGGGCGTTGCACCGCATTGCGCGCGATTCGCTCGCCACGCGCGACTTCACGTACACCGCATTGCGCCGTGTGCTGACGGAACTGGTGGTGCATTTCCCGGTGTATCGCATCTATCCGCAAAACGGCTTGCGCAGCGCCACGGACAACATCTACTTCGACCAGGCGTTGGCGGGCGCGAAGGCGTCGCTGCCGCTTTCGGATCACGCGGCGCTCGAGCGCGTGAATGCATGGCTTGGCGGCAGCGCGGAAGAGGCACCTTCGGGTCGTGCCAATCCGTCCGCGCAGCTTGCGCAGAACGGCGTGCAGCCCAATCACGCCGGTTCTGCCCGCCGCACTGCGCAAACGCTCTTTTCACAGCTCACCGCGCCCGTCGCCGCGAAGGCGGTTGAAGACACCGCATGCTATCGCTACGGTCGGCTGCTTTCGCGTAACGAAGTGGGCTCGGACCCGGGCGAGTTTGCGTTGTCCGTGGACGATTTCCATGCGGCCAATCTCGAACGCTCGCAACGCTTTCCTCACGCGATGCTCGCCACCGCCACGCACGATCACAAGCGCGGTGAAGACGTGCGGGCCCGGCTCGCGGTCCTCAGCGAGATCCCCGACGAATGGAGCGCCAAGTTGCGCGAATGGTCTACGCTGAATGCGCCGCATCGGCGTGCGCTGGACGGCAAGCCGGCCAGCAGCGCCGAACAGGACACGAGTGACGACTGGTCGCCTGGGCCCGCCGCGGAAGCGATGCTGTATCAGACGCTGGTCGGATGCTGGCCGCTCGATCTGAAGCCGGATGACGAAGCCGGCGTGAAGGAACTGGCCGAACGTGTCGCGCAATGGCAATTGAAGGCGTTGCGCGAAGCAAAGCTGCAAACCAGCTGGCTTGCACCGGACGAAGCGTATGAATCCGGCTGCCACGATTTCCTGTTCGACATTCTGGCGCCGCAACGTCGGGACGGCTTCCTGAAAGAACTCTACGAGTTCGTACAGCGGATTGGCCGCGCAGGCGCGCTGAACAGCCTGCAGCAGACGGTGTTGCGCCTGGCGTCGCCGGGGATACCCGATCTGTATCAGGGCACCGAGTTGTGGGACTTCAGCCTCGTCGATCCGGACAATCGCCGGCCGGTCGATTTCGACCTGCGCGCGTCATTGCTTGCTCAGGCGCCGCCGTCAGAGTTCCTGTCGACGTGGCATGACGGACACGTGAAGCTCGCGGTCGTGCAGCGTGTGCTGGCATTGCGTGCGCATCTGCCGGAGTTGCTCAGCCAGAGCACCTATCTGCCGCTTACGGTGCGCGGCGAGCATGCGTCGAGCGTGATTGCGTTTGCCCGGCGGCACGGCAACGCGTGGGCTGTCGTCATCGCGAGCCGGCTTGCGGCGGATTTGCTGGGCAACGAAGGCGACCTGCCACTCGTCGATCCGGCAAAGTGGGGCGACACGGCGATCGAGATGCCGTCGGATCTGTCGTCGCGCGCGCTGTTCGATTGGCTCAGTCCCGCCGCGCCAAAGGTCGACGAGAATGGCCTGCTGTATCTGCGTGATGCTTTGGGCAACATGCCGGTCGCCGTGCTCGTGGAGGATGGCGTGCCGCGCAGTTGATCGACGTGGTCTGTCAGCGGGCTGCAGGAGGCGGTTAAGGCGCGCGCTTTAACCGCCTCTTTTATTTCTTTCCAGCCGGCGCTTTGCTGGCGTTTCAGTTGGCGTTTCAGTTGGCTTTTTAGCCGCCTTCGTCGTCGAAGAGTTTCGGGTACACGCGAACCAGCACGATGCGCGGTCCCTTCATTTTCTTCACGACCACGTCGAAACGGTCGAACTCCACCCGTTGACCTTCCGTGGGCAGATCGTTGAGCGCCTGAATCACGAGACCGCCGACCGATTCGGCCTGACCTTCGTCGATATCGATACCCAGCGCTCGCTCGAGCGACACCACCGGGAGGCTGCCCTTGCCCATTAACGTGCCGTCGTCCATGCGAGTCCAGTCGGCGTCGCCTTGACGGAACTCGTCGTGGATCTGACCGACGAGCGCGCCGAGCAGGTTGTCGAGCGTGAGAAAACCAATCGGCTTCGAATTCTTGTGGCCCACGAGCGCCAGATGCGGCGCGCCTTTGCGAAAGCGGCGAAAAAGCTCTAACGCCGGCATGTCGGGCTTCACGTACTGCACAGGGCGTGCGTATCGGGAGAGATCGTCGAGCGTGCTGCCCGCATGGCGTGCGAGCAGTAGATCCTTCAAATGGATCATGCCCACGACGCGTTCACCGGCCGCATCCGCGAATAGCGGATAACGACTGAAGCGATGACGGGCAACCACCTGCATGTTCTCGCGCAACGGCAGATCGCGGCGCAAACCGATCATTTCGTGCGCCGGGCGCATCAGATCGGACACGGTCATGCGCGAGAAATCCAGCGAGTGCGCAATGGTGTTCCACTCGTCCTGGCTATACGCGCCGTCCGGCGAACCGAGTTCCGTTGCGACATTGGCGCGGCGACCGCGCAGGATCAGCTTGAGCTCGTCCGTCGAGTAATGCGAGTCGTGGCCATGATCGGCGTCGAGCCCGGCCAGCTTCAACACCGCGTTGGCGCTCGTATTAAGCACCCAGATCGCCGGATACATTGCCCAGTAAAAGCCGTACAACGGCATCGCGGCCCACAGCGACACCTTTTCCGCCTCGCGAATCGCAAGCGACTTCGGCGCCAGTTCGCCAACCACGATATGCAAAAAGGAAATGCACGAGAAGGCAAAGAATAGCGAGACGCCGTGAATCAGTCTCTCTGATTCGACGCCCAGCAGCGAGAAGACCGGCGTCAGCAGCTCGGCAAACGCGGGCTCGCCAATCCAGCCGAGTCCGAGGGACGCGAGCGTGATGCCAAGCTGACAAGCGGACAAATACGCGTCGAGCCGGCCGTGCACTTTTGCCAGCAGACTCCCACGCAGGCCGTAGTTTTTTGCGAGACTCTGAACACGCGTCTGGCGCAGCTTGACCAGGCCAAATTCAGCGGCGACGAAAAAGCCGTTCAGAGCCACGAGCAACACTGCACCGATAAGGGCGACAACCTGAATCAAAGCAAACAACTCCGGCAACAAAAGTTGTCAGTATAGAGGGTGAAAGCCCGGTGAAAGTGATGCGCGTGCAGCGGAACGTGAAAGTGCCTGGTGATCAGGTCGGAGATGTGGCGCTCAGCGGAATACGTAGTGACAGGGTGGCCGGCTCGCCGTCCTGCGTGTCGGTCTGCTCGAAGCCGCCGCCGTGCGCCTCGGACACGCGCTTGCACAGTGCAAATACCCAAGCAATGCGCTTCGCTTCGCGCGGCTCGCGCGCCTGCTTGCGGGCAAACGCTTCGAGCAGATGCGGCAGCGAAGGATCGTCGAGCGCAGCAGAGTTTGGCGTGAAAGTGGCGGCCGCATGGAACGCGCTGCCGTCCGCACGCACGGACAACGAGACGACCGCGTCCCTCAGGCTTGCTTCTACCGCGAAGGTGAGCATGACCCAGATTGCCGCAGCCAGGCGCTCACGGTCGCCGTTCAGCTGTTCGGTTGAGAGTTGCGAGTCCAGGTTAATGTCGACGCCGCGCGCCCGTGCAAGACCGGAACGCACTTCGTCCACGGTTTCATCGATAAGCGGATGCAGCGGGAACGGCGTTATGTCGAGCGCGAGCGCTTTGGTTTCGGCGCGCGTGGCGTCGACGATGGTCTCCAGCAGTTTGACCTGCTGGTCGACGCCGTTTCGTATGCCGGTGACGGCGCGCTGCGAGTTGGGATCGTTGGCGTCGAGTTTGCGCTCCAGCACGTAAGCCCAGCTATGAATGGCGTTCAGCGGACCACGCAGGTCGTGCGACACCAGCGAGAGTACGTGATCGCGCATGAACAGCGCGGTTTCCGCGCGCAGATGCGCGGTGCGTTCGGAGACGGCGAAGCCGAAAGGCACCGGCGTTGCGCCGGCGGTTCCGGTGAAAGACGTTGTCACGGTCGAGCCCTCTCAGGCAGTGCATGAAGATTGAAAGAAGCCCCATTATAGGCATGCCGTCTGGCTCGAACAGCCTGGCCAGACGGCTAACTGGACGCAAGGCGTATGCCACGCGTACTCTTCGACCGTATGCGCTCAAGACGCCTACAATGGCGGTTTTACATTTTTTGAACTGAGGAGCGACCTATGTCGACAGTGACGACCGATTCCGGCCTGAAATACGAAGACATCGTGGAAGGCAGCGGCGCCGAGGCAGTTGCCGGCAAGACCGTCAGCGTCCATTACACCGGCTGGTTGACCGACGGCCAGAAGTTCGACTCGAGCAAGGACCGCAACGACCCGTTTGCGTTCGTGCTGGGCGGCGGCATGGTGATCAAAGGCTGGGACGAAGGCGTGCAAGGAATGAAAGTAGGCGGCACCCGCAAGCTCACCATCCCCCCGCAACTGGGCTATGGCGTGCGCGGCGCAGGCGGCGTGATTCCGCCGAATGCCACGCTCGTGTTCGAAGTCGAATTGCTCGACGTCTGATTTTTGCTGCTTTTTTGTCGCTTTTTGTCGCTGTTTTGTAATTGCGCGCCGTCGTCGGTCGCACCGCCAGGTTAGCTCATGAGTCATGCCGATGTCACCGCTCCGTGCGTTTCGCTGCGCCGCTATGGCGCGACCGAAGCGTCGGACGTGCACGACTTCCATCAGGTGGTGCTCGGCCTCGACGGTACGATGGTGATGGCAGTCGACGGTGTCGCGCAGCAAATCGACGCGGGCTCGGCCTGGCTCATCCCAGCCGGCGCGCGGCATGACTATGCGGGCATCGGCGAAAACCGGCAGTTGGTGCTGGACTTGCCGGCCGCCTCGCTGGCAGTCCCGCAGCGGCTTTTCGACCGGGCGCGCGCCGTCACCGTCGATGCCTCCCTGACGGCGCTCGTCTGCCGCATTGCAGCCCATGCTGCGGGTGACGTGCAAGGCGACGATGTCGACGCGCGCCGTTTCCATTGGGACGCAGCGGCACGGCTGGGCGCCGCGCTCGTCGCGGACGCGGGCACGGCACCAGCAGGTGCAGTGGCTCACGGCGCCGGGCTCGACTTTGCCCGTATCGACCGCTGGCTGCGCGCGCATTTGTCGGAATCGTTACGCATTGCCGATCTCGCCGCGCATTGCGGCTTCGGCATGCGGCGTTTCCATCAGTTGTTTATCGAGGCGTTTGGGGAGACGCCGCACCGGTATTTGCAGCGCTTGCGACTGGATACGTCGATCACGCTGCTTGCGGACTCCCGTTTGTCATTGAGCGACATTGCGCTGGACATCGGCTTCAGCGATCAGAGCGCTTACACGCACGCGTTCACGCGGCGTTTCGGGCTGGCGCCCGGTCAATGGCGCGCGTTGCGCCACTGATTTTCGGCGGATATTCTGTTTGCGAACCGTCTTGTCGGAGACGGCCCGCGCTTCTTGCCAGGGTCTGCTGCGATTAACCCACTGACAATTGCAGATGCAATTGCGAACGGGCCGGCCCGCCACCGTCGATCGCTTCGCTCGCGGCGTCGCGGTCGGATTGGGACGACGGAGCAAGACGCGCCGTCTCGATGCGGTCGAGGTACTCGGTCGTCACATCGCCGGTCACGTAGTTGCCATCGAAGCACGACGCCTCGAACTCCTTGAGCGCCGGGTTGATATCGCGCACAGCCTGCTTGAGCGCGTCGACGTCCTGATAAACGAGATGGTCAGCGCCGATCATGCGCGCGACTTCGTCGTCCGTCCGGCCATGCGCGACGAGTTCGCCGCGCGTCGGCATATCGATACCGTAGACGTTCGGGAATTTCACCGGCGGTGCGGCCGACGCGAAAATCACCTTGTTTGCGCCAGCATCGCGCGCCATCTGCACGATCTCATGTGAGGTGGTGCCGCGCACGATCGAGTCGTCGACGATCAGAACGTTCTTGCCCTTGAACTCGATGCCCATGGCGTTCAGCTTCTGACGCACCGACTTCTTGCGCACGGCCTGACCCGGCATGATAAAGGTGCGGCCAACATAACGGTTCTTGAAGAAACCTTCGCGATACTCGACGCCGAGTTTTTTGGCGACCTGCATCGCCGCCGGACGCGACGAATCGGGAATCGGCATCACGACGTCGATCGCGACATCGGGCAGCTCACGCTTGATTTTCTCGGCGAGATAATCGCCCATGCGCAAACGCACGTTGTAGACCGGCACGCCGTCGAGCACCGAGTCCGGACGCGCGAGATACACGAGTTCGAAAATGCACGGGTTCAGGCTCGGGTCAGCCGCGCACTGCTGCGAATGCAGATTGCCGTCGAGGTCGATGAAAATCGCTTCGCCCGGCGCCACGTCACGCACGAATTCGAAGCCAATCCCTTCGATCGCCACGGATTCCGACGCCAGAATCCACTCCACGCCCTCTGGCGTTTCCTGCTTGCCGAGACACAGCGGGCGGATGCCGAACGGGTCACGGAATCCGAGCAGCCCGTAGCCTGCGATCAGCGAAACGATCGCATACGAGCCACGCACCCGGCGATGAACGCCCGACACCGCCTTGAACAACGCAGCCGGGTCGAGCTGCAAGCCCGAGCTGGAAAGCTGCAGTTCGTGCGCGAGCACGTTGAGCATCACCTCGGTGTCGGAATTCGTGTTGATGTGGCGGCGATCGATGCGGAACATCTCATCTTTCAGCTGCTGCCAGTTGGTCAGATTACCGTTGTGCGCGAGGATGATGCCGAACGGTGCGTTGACGTAGAACGGCTGGGCCTCTTCTTCACTCGACGCCGAACCGGCGGTCGGGTAACGCACCTGACCGATGCCGGTGGTGCCGGGCAGACTGCGCATGTTGCGCGTGCGGAACACGTCGCGCACCATGCCGTTCGCCTTGTGCATGTGGAAATTGCTGCCGTTCGCGGTTGCGATGCCGGCTGCGTCCTGACCGCGATGCTGCAGAAGCAGCAGGCTGTCATAGATCAGCTGATTGACCGGAGAATGGGAAACTACGCCTACGATGCCGCACATGGCATGTCCTTCAAAGGTACGAAATTCGTCGGGGCGCGAATGCCTGCCATGGTTCGCGCGGAGCGCGAGAGCATGTGGATGCTACTGACAGGCAACCGGATTGCGCCGGAGTCCTGCTGCGTCCCTTCGACCCTTCGAGTGCACGCCTGAGCGTCAAACGCGGACGTACGCGGCAAGCGTCTCGGGAAGCAGCGGTTTCATTATGTGCACGCCTTCGACCGCATAAGGCCGCAGCAAGGCGTTGCGCCAGAATTCCTGTTGGGGCAGTTCGGTCAAGCCAGCCAGGGCGACCAGAATCAGCACCAGAATGACCCCGCGCACGAGGCCGAACATCAAGCCGAGCGAGCGGTCAACGCCGCTCAAACCGGTTGCCTGCACAATGCGGCTCAGTAGCGCATTCAGCACGCTTGCAACCAGTACCACTCCCACCACCACGAGCGCAAAGGCCAGCAGCCACTGCGTCAGCGCGCCGCCCGGCCACGTGGCCGGCACATACGGCACGACATAGCCGACAAAACGGCACGCGACGAAAAATGCCGCGATCCAGCCGATCAGCCCGAATATTTCGGACAGGAAGCCGCGCCATGTGCCGCGCAACGCCGACAAACCGATCACCGCCATGACAGCGTAGTCGAACGCAGTGAACATCGTGCGCTTACTGTGCAGCGCCGCTGTTCGCGCCCGACGTCAAACCCGCCTCGCGAACCTTCGCAATCGCAGCGGTTGCGGCAGCACGATCGGCGAACGGTCCGGCGCGCAAAAGCGTGAGCGTGGAGCCGTCTGCCTGCTTCCGATGTTCGGTATATGCGGGCACACCCGCCGCTTTCAACTTCGCAGCCCAATTGCGAGCATTGGCGTCGTTCGCGAATGCGCCCAATTGCACTGCAAAGCGGCTGCCCGGCGGCGATGCCGGCGTGCCGGAATTCGCGTCGGCGCTGGCCGCCGCGGTGTTCGTATCGTCCGGTGACGGCACCGCGGTGGTGGCTGCGTTATGCGTCGTGACCGGCGTCCTCGCTGCCTTGGACGATGTGGACGGCGAAGGAACTGCTGGTGTCGTGTTGGCCGCGACAGCGGGCGCTTGCGGCTTCGAAGTCGGCTTACCTGAAGTTGCTGCCGTGCCAGTACCGGTGCCAGTTCCAGCTGCCGTGCTGGTGCCCGTTGCGGCGCTCTGCTGTTTGCCGCCGCTCGACGGCCCCGGCGCCGGCGCAACGCCCGCTGTTGCCGCAGGTGCCGGCGCAACGCTCGAAGCAGCGTTCGCCGATTCGGGCGTTGGGTTGTCCGGCGCTACGCCGGCTTGCGTGTCCTCGTTGCTCCGCGCGAGTTTGGGCGCGGGGCGGCTCGGAATGTCGATGGAGATGTCGTCGGTAACAGGCTTGGGGTGCGAATCTAGCACCATGGGCAGGATAACGACCGCTGCCACGACCAGCGCAATCGCGCCGACGAGCCGGCGGCGGGCGCGTTGTTTTTCGGGAAGCGTGGGGTCAAGCAGCATCGCGTCAGCGTCAACGGTGCGCTCCGTGCGGCGGGTTCGCCGCTCCACGCGCTCGCCACGGGCGGCCCGCGTGGAACTGGTGTTTGCGCCACGCCGGGTGGGCGCGTCGTCTTTCTTGCCGAACGAGAAAATTCCCATGAATCGCTTGGTTCGAGCCTGGCGCCCGTTCAGTGTTGCTGCGATTTGCGGTAGGCCATTACACCGGCTACCGTATAGAAACTGCCGAAAACCACGATTCTATCATTCTCTGACGCGCGTTTTAGCGCGTCTTGGAACGCTTCTGCAGGCGATGCATAGCGTGCCACACTGCTGTCAGCGCCATCTGCAAAGCCCTGGCCGCGCAGCGCGGCCTCCAGTTCTTCCGCCGATGCTGCTCGCGGCGTAGGCAAATCTGTCACACACCAGTGATCGATCTCACCCTTCAAATGGCTCAGGACGCCGGCAATGTCCTTGTCGCGCATTGCACCGAACACGGCATAGGTGTACGGGAAAAAGCCCATATTGCCGAGGTTTTGCGCGAGCACAGCGGCCGCGTGCGGATTATGGCCAACATCCAGCACGATAGCGGGCTTACCCGGCAACACCTGAAAACGTCCGGGCAATTCCACATTGGCGAGCCCCAGGCGGATATCCTGCGCGGAGACCGGCAGACGGTCGCGCAATGCTTCCAGGCCGGCGAGCGCCGCCGTCGTGTTGATCAGCTGGTTCGCGCCGCGTAACGCGGGATAAGCGAGCGCCGAACGGCGCATGGTCGGGCCTACGTAACTCCACTGCTGACGCTCGCTGCCCGCCTGCCCTTCATAACGGAAATCCCGGCCGAAGAGCCACAATTCGGCGCCGATCCGCTCCGCGTGGTCGATCAACGATTGCGGCGGCACCGGGTCCGCGCAAATGGCGGGCTTACCCGGCCGGAAAATGCCGGCCTTTTCGAAGGCGATCTTTTCGCGCGTGTGGCCGAGGTATTCCGTATGGTCGATATCGATGCTGGTGATGATCGCGCAATCGGTATCGAGAATATTCACCGCGTCCAGACGGCCGCCCAGCCCGACCTCCAAGATCACGGCGTCCAGCCGGCGCGACGCGAACAGGCTCATGATCGCCAGCGTCGTGAACTCGAAATAGGTCAGCGTGACCGGTCCGGACAGACTCAGGCGCGCGGCCTCGACGGCTTCGAAATGCGGCAGCAGTTCGGCGTCACTGGCCATTGCGCCGTTCACGCGCGCGCGCTCGTTGAACGTCAGCAGATGCGGCGACGTGTGACAGCCCACCGTAAATCCGGCACGCAGCAAAATCGATTCGAGAATCGCGCAGGTCGACCCTTTGCCGTTCGTGCCGCCGACCGTGATGATCGGACACGTGAACGACAGGTCCATCGCGTCGCGCACCTTGCTGATGCGCGCCAGCCCCATGTCGATGCCGACCGGATGCGCGGATTCGAGGTGCGTGAGCCACGCGTCGAGGGTGGGAAAGGTGGTCATCGGCTGAAGTGCGGGTGTGGCGTGTGAGTCGGTTAAGCGGTGTGGCAAGAGAAGCGTTGTGCAGCAAAGACCGTGATTATCCCGGAAATGACAGCGCGCCGCTTGATCCCTCTCGCGGCGCGCTATTTTCTGGCTATTGTCGTGACGCCAGCTGGCGGCGACCCCCTTGTCGGGCGTGGCCGCCAGCCGATTTGCAGACGTTCAGGCGACGGCATCCGCCGGTTGGTGGCTCAACAGCGCCATCAGTCGCGCGATTTCTTCGCGCAGCTTGCGACGGTCGACGATCATGTCGATCGCGCCCTTTGTCAGCAGGAACTCGGCGCGCTGAAAACCTTCCGGCAGCTTCTCGCGCACGGTCTGTTCGATCACGCGCGGGCCGGCGAAGCCAATCAGCGCTTTCGGTTCTGCGATCACCACATCACCCAGGAAGGCGAAACTGGCGGACACCCCGCCCATGGTCGGGTCGGTCAGCACGGAGATGAACGGCAGCTTGGCTTCGGCAAGTTTCGTCAGCATGGCCGTGGTTTTAGCCATCTGCATGAGCGACAGCAGACTTTCCTGCATGCGCGCGCCGCCCGAAGCGGTGAAGCAGATGAACGGGACTTTCTGTTCGAGGGCATTCTGCGCGCCGCGCGCGAAACGCTCGCCGACCACCGAGCCCATCGAGCCGCCCATGAACGAGAATTCGAAACACGCAACGACGACCGGCAGCGTATGAATTGCGCCGCCCATGACGACCATTGCGTCGGTTTCGTCGGTGTCGTCCATTGCCTCTTTCAGGCGTTCGGGATACTTCCGGCTGTCCTTGAACTTGAGCGCGTCGACCGGCACGATTTCCTGACCGATCTCGTAGCGGCCCTCCGGATCGAGCAGGCTGTCGAGCCGCTCCCGCGCGCCAATGCGCATGTGGTGGTCACATTTCGGGCAAACATGCAAATTCGCCTCGACGTCGTTGCGATAGAGCACCGCTTCGCAGGACGGACATTTGATCCACAAACCTTCCGGAATGCCTTTGCGGCTTTTCGGGTCGGTCTGTTTGATTTTCGGCGGCAGAAGCTTGTCGATCCAGCTCATAGTCAATCCTTCAGGTGTCGGCCAGTCTGCGAGAGGCGAGCAGCACGCCCCGGCTCTCGCACGCGAGACGACAAAAAATAACTGTTATCGGGCAGTCGCGACGCTGTCGATCGCTTCACGCACTTCGGCGACGAAGCGGGTCAGCGTCTGGGCAGCGGTGTCAGGCGCTGCCTGCTCGAGCAATTGCACGATGCGGCTACCGATCACGACGGCGTCGGAGACTTCAGCAACGAGACGCGCAGTCTGCGCGTCCCGAATACCGAAGCCGACGCCCACCGGCAGCGGTACGCGCGACTTGATCGCCGGGATTTTACTCGCGATGCTGGAAACGTCCAGATTTGCCGCGCCGGTCACGCCTTTTAGCGACACATAATAAACGTAGCCGCTTGCAATCTTGCCGACTTCGGCAATGCGCTCCTCCGTCGAGGTAGGCGCAAGCAGGAAAATAGGATCGATGCCCGCAGATCGCATCTTTTCGGCGAATTTAGCGCACTCTTCGGGCGGGTAGTCGACAACCAGCACACCATCCACACCCGCTTCCCTCGCCGCTGCCGCAAAAGCGTCGGCACCCATACGCTCAATCGGATTCGCATAGCCCATCAACACGACCGGAGTCGTGTCGTTGGTTTCACGGAAACGCTTTACGTCCGCGAGCACGCGTCGGAGGGTAACGCCCTGGGCCAACGCGCGCTCAGAGGATTGCTGAATCACCGGGCCGTCGGCCATAGGATCGGAGAAGGGCACACCCAATTCGATGACATCGGCCCCGCCCGCCGTGAGTGCGTGCATGAACTCGACGGTCTGTGCCGGATCGGGATCGCCGGCCGTCATGAATGGAATGAGGCCCTTTCTGCCTTGCGCTGACAGCGCGTCAAATGTCTTCTTGATTCGTGACATGAAAATATTCTCGATTGTCTGAATACCGCGCACGGACGACGAATCGCCTATTGCGTCTCGGTCTGCTGTTCGGGACGGATCGCGGGTTTGCGAGTCTTACGCGTGCTTGCCGGCGGCATTGCAGCGGCGCTCACGCGCTCGCGCGCGATCGCGCAGTAGCTTTCATTAATTTCGTAGCCGACGAATTCGCGCTGATGGCGGACGCAAGCAACTGCGGTGGTGCCGCTGCCCATGAACGGGTCGAGTACGCGACCACCTTTTGGGCAACTCGACAGCACCATTCGCTCGACGATTTCCAAGGGCTTTTGCGTCGGATGGGCGACGCGTTCGGCATGCTGCCGATGCAGTCGCGAGACCGACCATAAATCCTTCGGGTTATAGCCAAGCTCCAGCCACTTGCTTCCTTCGAACAACTTCCGCGAACGCGCCTTCTTCGTGACGGCATCGTAGGGGATGCGCACGGGATCGAGATCGAAGAAATAATCCTTCGAAGCCGCGAAGAAACCGATGTTGTCATGCACCGACGTAAATCGGCGCACGGTTCCGCCCATGCTCGGAACGCGCCGGTCCCAGATGATTTCGTTGATCATCGTGAGTTTTGTCTTCAGAAAGCTGAAGATTTCAGGCGCGTACTGCCACGTGCAGAAAATATAGAGCGAACCGGATGGCTTGAGCTTTGGGATGACCAGATCAAGCCAGCCGCGAGTCCAGGCGAGAAAGTCCTCGCCCGTTCGCATATCCGAGTCGTTGCCGTAGTCTTTGCCCAGACCATAAGGCGGATCGCAGACAATCAGGTCAATCGACCCATCGGGAATGTTCGCAACGTCCATCAGAAAGTCGCGGTTCAACAGCTGGATACCGGCGGGCACCTGCGGCAACAACTGCGCAAGTGTATCGGCCGCCGCTATGCTGGCGGCCGCGCTGCTTTCCTCCGCCGGCTGCGGCTCGTCGAACTCGTCGCGCATCGTCCGGGCGCTCAGAACTGGATGCCCGATCGCTCGGCGACCGTGTGCATGTCCTTGTCGCCTCGGCCCGACAGGTTGACCAGAAGGTATTTCTCCTTCGGCAACGTGGGCGCAAGCTTCGCGGCATAAGCCAGCGCATGACTCGACTCGAGCGCCGGAATGATGCCTTCAATGCGACAGCAGTCGTGGAACGCCTTGAGCGCTTCTTCGTCGGTGATGCCGACATATTGTGCGCGATTGCTTTCTTTCAGCCATGCATGCTCGGGACCTACGCCAGGGTAGTCGAGACCCGCCGACACCGAATGCGTCTCGATAATCTGGCCATTTTCGTCCTGAAGCAGATAGGTCCGATTGCCGTGCAGTACACCGGGGCTGCCACCGATCAATGAGGCCGCGTGCCGACCAGACTCAATGCCGTCGCCCGCCGCTTCGACACCGATCAACTGCACGGACGTATCGTCGATATACGGGTAGAAGATGCCCATCGCGTTGGAACCCCCGCCGACGCACGCAATCACTGCATCGGGTTGGCGGCCGACCAGTTCAGGCATTTGCACCTTGCACTCATCGCCAATCACGCGCTGGAAATCGCGAACCATCATCGGATACGGGTGCGGACCGGCGACCGTGCCAATAATGTAAAACGTGTTTTCGACGTTGGTTACCCAGTCGCGCATTGCCTCGTTGAGCGCGTCTTTAAGCGTGCGAGAGCCCGATTCCACTGGAATGACGGTCGCGCCCAGCAGCTTCATCCGGTAGACGTTGGCCGCCTGGCGACGCACGTCTTCTGCGCCCATGTAGACTACGCACTCCATGCCGAAGCGCGCGGCAATCGTCGCGGTGGCCACGCCGTGCTGGCCCGCACCGGTTTCCGCGATCACGCGCGGCTTGCCCATGCGCCTCGCCAGCAACGCCTGACCGATTACGTTGTTCACCTTATGCGCGCCGGTGTGATTCAGGTCTTCGCGCTTGAAGAAAATCTGCGCGCCGCCGAGCATCTCGCTCCAACGCTGCGCGTGATAAATCGGTGACGGACGACCCACGAAGTACTTCAACTCGCGTTCGTATTCCGCGACGAACTCCGGATCTTTCTGATATTTCTCGTACGCGGCACGCAGTTCGTCGAGCGCGTGGACCAACGTTTCTGCGACGAACACGCCGCCAAACTGGCCAAAATGGCCTCTTGCGTCAGGCAAGTTATACATGGTGATCACTCTGCTCAGTGTGTGACGCAAGCACGATACAAAGCTGCTGCGTCACTGGAATCATTCGGCGTCCGCCGCGCGCACTGCGCGCACGAATGCCGCCATCCGGGCGTGATCCTTCACGCCCCTGGCGCCCGGCACCTCGATGCCGCTGGAGACATCGACTGCGTACGGGCGCACGCGATGGATCGCCTCACTGACGTTTTGCGCGTTCAACCCACCACTCAAAACGGCCCGACGCGCGAGCTCTGCTGGAATAAGTGACCAATCGAAAACCTTCCCGCCGCCGCCGTAGCCTTCGACATGGGTGTCGAACAGGAGGCCGCTGGCTGCTGAATAGTTAAGCGCCGATTTTACCAAATCAGCCGGTTGAGTATCCGCTGCGACGCGCAATGCGCGCAACCAAGGCAAACCCGCAACGCCAGCGAGCATTTCGCACTGCCCCGCAGTCTCGTCGCCATGAAATTGCAGCAGCGAGAGGCCGACGTTGCTCACCACTTCGCGAACCCAGTCCGGCGTAGCGTTGACGAAGAGGCCCACCACGGAAACAAACGGCGGTATGTCATGGACCAGTTCCACCGCCTGCGCAACGCTGACCGAGCGCGGACTTGGCGGATAAAACACAAGGCCGATCGCGTCGGCGCCCAGGTTGATTGCATGCGCCACGTCTTCTGGCTTGGAGAGCCCGCACAGCTTGATGCGCGTGCGATACGCGATGGCGCGCGACGCCTCGCCTGCCTCCGCGCGCCCGTTTTGTGCCGCCGCGCATTGTGCCGGCTTCATCGGTTGACCTGCTCGGTCCATATATGACTCCACGGCACGCTGCCGGCTTGCGGCGCGGGCACAGCGAATTGCTCGGGATAGCCCACCTGCGCGAGATACAGGCCGTCCGGCATGAAAGTGGGCGCGGCGCACTCACGGTCACGGGCGGCGAGCACTTCCGTCATCCACGCGACCGGGCGACGCCTGCGGCCAACGTAGACCAGACAGCCCATCAGATTGCGCACCATATGATGCAGGAATGCGTTTGCCCGAAAGCGAAAATGCACGAAATCGCCCTGTTGCTGAATGTCGATCTGATACAGGTGCTTGACCGGCGTCTTGGCCTGACATTGCGACGACCGAAAAGACGAAAAGTCGTGCTCGCCAATTAGCAGCGCCGCGGCAGCCCGCATTGCGTCGACGTCGAGCGATGCATGTGTCCAGCCGGCGCGTGTCGCGAGCATGGGGGAACGCACCGGGTTCACGTACAGCAGGTAGTAATAGGTGCGCTCGAACGCCGAAAAACGCGCGTGGAATTCGTCGGGCATCGGCTTGGCCCACTGCACCGCCACGGTGGCAGGCAGAAACGAATTCGTGCCGCGCACCCACGAAACGTCCGCGCGATCCAGCTCGGTGTCGAAATGCACGACCTGGCCGAGACCGTGCACACCCGTATCGGTCCGACCGGCCACGATGGTTTGCACCGGCGTCTGCGCAAACGCTCGCAACGCGCGTTCGAGTTCGTCCTGAACCGTGTTGCCATGCGGTTGCGATTGCCAACCACAGAACGCCGAGCCGTCGTACTGAACGCCTAAAGCAATCCGCTTCACGACAACGGTGCGAGAGTCGAGAGCAGCGCGCGGGCCTCAGTGTGCGTTGCCGGATCGTTTGCCTCGATCACTTCGTTGATAAGCGTGCGCGCGCCGGAGAGGTCGCCGAGTTCGATGTACTCGGCGGCCAAATCGAGCTTGTTGCGCGCGATCCGCGCCAGCTCCCCATGTGTAAAGGCCGGCAGCGGCTGACTGCGGCTCGGTGGCAATTCGAGGTCGAAGTCGAGGTTGAGTGCACCGAAGCCGGACGTGCCGAGCGCGCCGCCCAGTCCCGTCCCCACACCTGCGCCCAGCCCCGCGACGGAGGCGTGGCCAGCGGTGCCGGCGGCGATTTCGTCGGCGATGTGCGGGGCGTCGTCGGGATCGTGCGGCGCAATAGCCTGCTGGGCGGTCGAGTTCGGCGACGCGACCGGCTGCGTGGTCAGCGATGCCGGCGCCTGCACGCTGTCAGCGTACGATTCGACGCGCGGCGGCAACGGCATGTCCAGGCTGCCGAAGGCGCTGAGCGCGTCGAGCGTCTCGGGAGGCATGCCGGCCGGTGCGGCTGGCGCTGCTGGCGCTGCTGGCGCTGCTGGCGCGACAGCAGTGTCGGCATGCGCGTCGACCGGCGGCGCAACCATCGGCGGCGGGATAAACGGGGCGATCGCATGCGGCTCGACAGGTTCCTGCGACAAGTCGATGACCGGCGCAGTCGCATCCCCTTGCTCGTGTGCGAGGAGACCGGCCGTCGCGATGCCGAGTGGCAGCGCCGACGGCTCGGGCGGTTCAGGCGGCTCGGTGAGCGCGTCGTCCAGCGATTTGTCGTCCCAGTGCAGCGCGTGCGGAAGGTCCGCCGGCTCGAAGGACGGCTCGTCGAACGGTGTAAGCGGCGCTAGCGCGGTTGGTGGCAACGCGTCCGCACCCAGTTCGGCTGCTGCGGCGAGACTTGCGGCCGTCGTTTCGCTGCTCGGATCGTCGTAATGATCGTGACGCGCCAGCGGAAGAGGTTCGGGCGATTCGCCACGGGCCGTGTCATCCGCTGTATCGAGGTGGTCCGGTGCTTTTGCAGCAAAGTCGTGATGCTCGGGACTGTCGGTTGATTCCGATTGCGCCGCCAAGGGTTCAGCTTGGGGTGCGAAGGCTTGCGCGTGTTCGGCGTGCGGCTCGTTGATTGCCGGGCGGGCTGCCATTGCCTCGTCCGCTGCCGCGCGCTCCGCCATCGCGCCATCCGCTTCGGCCAGCTCGGCTTGCTCGGCTTGCTCGGCCTGACGCCGCTCCGCTGTATCCTGCCCGGCAGCCAGATGTTCAGCGCTTACATGGCCGGTCGACGTGGGTTCCACGTTAGCCTGCTCCAAAGCGGCACGGTGCATTTGCGCTTCGTGCTCCGTCGCGTCAGCGTTCGCTGCTGACATTTCGACGCCCACCAGCGCGCCTGCGCCGCCGTGTATGTTTTGCGTTTCTTCGGCTGGATGCCCGACGCGCGCCGCGGCTGCGTCCCGTGAGCCGATTGCGGCGCCTGACGTTCCCATTGGTGCGCTGCCGTTCGTCGCCGCCTCAGGTGCAGCCGTGTCGTCACGCTTACGACGACGCATGCGCAGTGCAGCCAGCAACACGACTAGCGCCGCGCCGACCGCCGCAGCCACGCTCAGGCCGCTCTGCGAGATATGTGCGTTACCCGCCGTGGACATCGCCGCGGCGGGGTGCCCCGAGACCACCGCCGCCGATGAAGCGCCAGCCGCCGGCTGCACGCCGCTCGTGGACGCCGTGCCGGCCGTACCGGCCGGCGTCCCGCCGATCCCGTGCTTCTGCAGCTCCATCAGCACCCGATTTTTTAGCGCCAGCAGTTGTTGCAGGCTGGACACCTGACGCGGCTGCGAGGCGCCCTGCCCGGCCGCCGCGCCTGTCGCGGAATCACTTGCTGCCTCAACCGAGCCCGACCACGAATGCGCGCCGCTAGCCGGAGCCGCCGCCTGCGAGCCCGTGACAGGCGCGGACGTGGGCAAAGCGGCGCCGTTCGCTGCCGCCGCGCTCGAGCCGGTCGTCGCGCTAGCCGCTTCGGGCAGGCCCGGATTCGCTACCAGCGTCCCTGCGTTTGCTGCACTCGCCGGACTCGCCGAACTCGCCCCGTTCGCCACGCCCGCCGTGCCAGGGCTCGCCGCGCCCGTGGTTGCAGCAGCCGTTTGCGCAGCGCCAGGCGCGCCGCCCGCAGCCGACGCCGCGTTTGTCGCAGCCGACGAAGCATCGGCCGACGACGCCGTCGCGTTCGCCGCGGACGCCGCGGCGCCAGTCGCATCCAATGCCGGCACGGTCAGCACAGCGCCGAGACGCAGCTTGCTGGGATCGTGGCTCATGAAAGCGCTCGGGTTCGCGTCGAACAAAGCACGTGATGCGCGTGCGAGCGTCGCCCGATCGTGCGACTGCGTGGCCGCTATGGCGATGTCGTTCAGCGACTGGCCCGACTTGACCGTGACCTGACTGCCGGCCGCCAATGAGAACGAGGTGGCCGATGTGGAAGCCGATGCGGCGTCCGGCGCACTCGCCTCGGTCGCCGCCCGTGCGGCGCCGAGGCCGCCCGCTGTCAGCGTGACCGCGAGAACTGCAGTAGCCGTGAGCCGGGCTGCGTCCCGATGCAGGAACGTAGCCCATGGAAAAGAGTGTCGATGGTTCATCGGAACTCCAGGCGCGTCAGCGCGCAGCCCTTTTTTGCAATTGGAAAAAGACAAGATATGTGGAGCACACAATGAAAAAAGCGCCGCGCAAGCGCGACGCCTTTTGAGTTTTCTACGCGTCGTAACGGCGTAGTTTACTTCACTTGTCGAGCACAATGCGAAGCATGCGTCGCAGCGGCTCGGCCGCGCCCCAGAGCAGCTGATCGCCGACAGTGAACGCCGACAGATATTCGCCGCCCATCGCCAGCTTGCGCACCCGCCCGACGGGCACCGTCAGCGTGCCGGTGACCACCGCGGGGGACAGATCGCGCATGGAAGCTTCGCGCTCGTTCGGCACGACCTTAACCCAGTCGTTGCCCGACGCGAGGATGCTGTTCACCTCGTCCAGCGGTACGTCCTTGTTCAGCTTGATGGTCAGCGCCTGGGAGTGGCAGCGCATAGCGCCGATCCGCACGCATAGACCGTCGACCGGAATCGAGCCCGGCGTGCCCATGGCCGGCTTGCCGAGAATCTTGTTGGTTTCCGCGCCGCCCTTCCACTCTTCCTTCGACATGCCGTTGCCGAGATCCTTGTCGATCCACGGAATCAGCGAGCCGGCGAGCGGGACGCCAAAGTTGTCGGTCGGCATGCGGTCGCTGTTCATGGCGGTGAGCACGCGGCGGTCGATATCCAGAATCGCCGACGACGGGTCCGCGAGGTCTTCCTTGGCGGCGCCGTACAGCGTGCCCATTTGCTGCAGCAGTTCACGCATGTTCTGCGCGCCCGCGCCCGAAGCGGCCTGATACGTCATGGCCGTCATCCAGTCGACGAGGTTTTCGCGGAACAGGCCGCCGAGCGCCATCAGCATCAGACTGACAGTACAGTTGCCGCCGATGAAATTTTTCTGACCTTTCACGAGCGCATTCTTGATCACGTCGAGATTGACCGGATCGAGAATGATTACCGCGTCGTCTTTCATGCGCAGCGACGAAGCCGCGTCGATCCAGTAACCGTTCCAGCCCGCAGCGCGCAGCTTCGGGAACACCTCATTGGTGTAATCGCCGCCCTGGCAGGAGATGATCGCTTCGCACTTTTTCAGGTCATCTATGCTTGTCGCATCTTTGAGCCTGGTCTCGTTTTTGGCGAACGACGGCGCGTTGCCGCCCGCGTTGCTGGTGCTGAAAAACACCGGTTCGATCAGATCGAAATCGCCTTCCTGCTGCATGCGTTGCATCAGGACGCTGCCGACCATGCCGCGCCAACCTACGAGACCTACGTTCATGACTTCATACCCTTCGAGTGGAAACTTCCCCGCATCTTTGCCCGCGGTGACCGCGCGGGGAAGATGAGCGGGCACGACGGACGATCAGCGCTTCGTGATCGTTTTCGGGGTAATCGTTTTAATGAGTGCTGTAGTAGCAATGGCGAGCTCTGCCGCACGGGCCGTTTTGCCGTGCAGTTTCGAAATCGAGGAGATTTGAGCTTGGGGTGCCATCGTTACAATATACACGAAAACCGCCGCCTGGCGGCCCGATTGTCCGCCGCCTTAGTCCGATTATGCGCGGATCGATCTCATTCGAAGCCGATCCGCGATCTAAAGGCCTTTTTGCGGCCAATCGTGACCTTGCGTTGTTACAGCGCCGCCACCACTGCGTCGCCCATCGCGACTGTGCCGACCTGCTTGCAACCCGGCGTGAGAATGTCGCCCGTGCGATAGCCCTGTTCGAGCACTTTCTTCACTGCGACTTCAATACGATCAGCCTGTTCCGTCTTGTTCAGCGAATAGCGCAGCATCATCGCAGCCGACAGAATCGTAGCCAGCGGATTCGCGACACCCTTGCCGGCAATATCCGGCGCCGACCCGTGCGACGGCTCGTACAAGCCCTTGTTGTCCTTGTCCAGCGACGCCGACGGCAGCATGCCGATCGAACCCGTCAGCATGGCGGCCTCGTCGGAAAGAATGTCGCCGAACATGTTGCCGGTGACGACCACGTCGAACGCTTTCGGCGCCTTGACCAGCTGCATTGCCGCATTGTCGACATACATGTGCGACAGCTCGACATCCGCATATTCCTTCGACACGTCGATCATGATGTCGCGCCAGAATTGCGACGTTTCGAGCACGTTGGCCTTATCCACGCTCGTCAGCTTCTTCTGACGCTTTTGCGCCGCCTGAAACGCGACGTGCGCGATGCGGCGCACTTCCGGCTCTGAATAGCGCATGGTGTCGAAGCCTTCCTTCGCGCCGGCAAACGGGCCGTCCGGCGCTTCACGCATGCCGCGCGGCGCGCCGAAGTAAATGTCGCCGTTCAGCTCGCGCACGATCAGGATGTCCAAGCCCGAAACGATATCCTCCTTCAGCGATGAAGCGCCCGTGAGTTGCGGATAGCAGATCGCCGGACGGAAGTTCGCGAACAGTTGCAGATGCTTGCGCAAACCGAGAATTGCCTGCTCCGGGCGCAGCGCGCGTTCGAGCGAGTCGTATTTCCAGTCGCCGACCGCGCCGAACAGGATCGCATCCGCTTCTTTCGCAAGCGCCAGCGTGGAATCGGGCAGCGGGTGGCCCTTCGCTTCATAACCCGCGCCGCCGACCGGCGCTTCTTCGAGTTCGAACTTTTCGCCGAGCACGTTCAGAACCTTCACGGCTTCCTTGACGATTTCGGGACCGATGCCGTCGCCCGGCAACACTGCGATCTTCATGCGAATTCCTTAATGATATTTCTCAGGACTTTCAAGCTCGAACAGTCGAACAGGCCAGCATGCGCGCGGGCCCTCGACCCAACTGCTTCATCCGACAATGCGATGTGCCAGCCACGGCTGCTTCGTCATCCGCTCGGCTTCGAACTGGCGGATCTTGTCGGCGTGACGCAGTGTGAGGCCGATGTCGTCGAAACCGTTCAGCAGGCAGTACTTCCGAAACGCCGCAACTTCAAACGGATACTCCGTGCCGCCGTCCGACGTGCGGACCACTTGCGCTTCCAGGTCGACGGTCAGCTTGAAACCACTGAACGCGTAAGTTTCGTTGAACAGATGATCGACTTGCTGTTCCGTCAACACGATGGGCAGCAGTCCGTTCTTGAAGCAGTTGTTATAGAAAATGTCAGCAAAGCTCGGCGCGATGATCGCGCGAAAGCCGTACTGCTCGAGCGCCCACGGCGCGTGCTCGCGCGAACTGCCGCAACCGAAGTTCTTGCGCGCCAGCAGGATCGACGCGCCCTGATAACGCGGCTGATTCAGCACGAAGTCCGGGTTCAGCGGACGCTTCGAATTATCCTGGCCGGGCTCGCCGTGGTCGAGGTAGCGCCATTCGTCAAACGCGTTTGGGCCGAAACCCGTCCGTTTGATCGACTTCAAAAACTGTTTTGGAATGATCGCGTCCGTGTCGACGTTTTCGCGATCAAGCGGCGCCACGACGCCGGTATGTACGATGAATTTTTCCATGACGCTTCTGCCTGTCTCAAGACCGGGCGATGCGCGTGGCGGCTGCATAGCCCCTCGCCGCATCGCCGGCAAAAATCGAAAACCGCTTATTTGTCAGCGTGGTTGCTGATCGAATTGCCGAGGTGCGACATGTCCTCGCCGAATCCGTGCACCGTGTTGCAACCGGCCAGACCGAGCAGTAGCCCGGTCAGGGTGCCGAGTGCGAAGCGGCGCAGTAGAGTGGTGCGATTCATGTTCTTCATCATGCGATTTATCCAAGCTTGCGAATATCGACGAAATGCCCTTCGATGGCCGCAGCCGCAGCCATCGCGGGGCTAACCAGGTGGGTACGGCCACCGGCGCCCTGACGACCTTCGAAATTGCGGTTCGACGTGGACGCGCAACGCTCACCCGGATCGAGCCGGTCGGCGTTCATCGCGAGACACATCGAGCAGCCGGGCTCACGCCATTCGAAACCGGCGTCGGTGAAAACCTTGTCGAGGCCTTCGCGTTCCGCCTGCGCCTTCACCAGCCCCGAACCCGGTACGACCATGGCAAGACGGATGTTCGGCGCGACGCGGCGGCCAAGTTTCTTCACGACGTAAGCCGCGGCGCGAATGTCTTCAATGCGCGCGTTGGTGCACGACCCAATGAAGATTTTATCTGGCTTGATGGATTCAATCGGCGCATTCGGTTCGAGCGCCATGTATTTCAGTGCGCGCTCCATTGCGTCACGCTTGACCGGGTCTTTCTCGCGCTCGGGATCGGGCACGCGGCCGTCTACGGCAGTCACCATTTCCGGCGACGTGCCCCACGTGACCTGCGGCACGATTTCAGCGGCATTCAACTCGACCACGCGATCGAACTGCGCGCCGTCGTCGGACTTGAATTGCTTCCAGTACTCGACCGCGTGATCCCACTCGACGCCTTCCGGCGAAAACGGGCGGCCCTTCAGATAGTCGATCGTGGTGTCGTCCACGGCGACCATGCCGGCGCGCGCGCCGGCTTCGATCGCCATGTTGCAGACCGTCATGCGGCCCTCCATGGACAGCGCGCGAATGGTCGACCCGCCGAATTCGATGGCGTAGCCGGTGCCGCCTGCCGTGCCGATCTTGCCGATAATGGCGAGCACGATGTCTTTAGCAGTACAGCCGCGCGGCAGTTGACCCTCCACCTTCACGAGCATGTTCTTGCTCTTTTTCTGCAGCAGCGTTTGCGTGGCCAGCACGTGCTCGACTTCCGACGTTCCAATGCCGTGCGCCAGCGCGCCAAACGCGCCGTGCGTCGACGTATGCGAGTCGCCACAGACGATCGTCATGCCCGGCAGCGTAGCGCCCTGCTCCGGCCCGATGATATGCACGATGCCCTGACGCAGATCGTTCATCTTGAACTGCGTAATGCCGTAGCTGTCGCAGTTCGAATCGAGCGTATCGACCTGCAGCTTCGACACCGGATCGGCAATCCCGTGGCTGCGGTCCGTGGTCGGCACGTTATGGTCCGACACGGCCAGGTTCGCGCTGATGCGCCATACCGGACGCTCGGCGAGCTTCAGCCCTTCGAACGCCTGGGGGCTCGTAACTTCGTGCAGCAGGTGGCGGTCGATGTAAAGAATCGTCGTACCGTCGTCTTCCGTGTGGACCACATGGGTGTTCCACAATTTGTCGTAAAGAGTCTGTGCCATGGTATGCGGGGTAGTAATGACTGAACTGCAGACTGAACTGCGGGCTGACCGTGTCGGTCGATTATGCCACGCGGCGGCTCGCTCCGGGTCTCCCCATCAGGGAAAAAACCGATAAAAAACAGTGAGTTGGGTGGTAGTGCCGATACCTGTATGGGTGTTACCCGGCAAGGCATGACGTCCGTTTGTTTGCGGGTAAGCGCATAAAAGAAAACGCCCTGACGGTTGACCCGTCAGGGCGTTTTACTTCACTCGGTCTACGTTCAAACGATGCGGTTGCAGCGCACATTGCCTGCCAGGGCGCCGCCAACAACCTCGACTTAACGCTTGTCGATAGGCTTCGCTTCGCGTTCCGTGTCACCCACGAACAACTGACGCGGACGGCCAATCTTCTGTTCCGGATCGGCGATCATTTCATTCCACTGCGCAATCCAGCCGACCGTACGCGCCATCGCAAAGATACACGTGAACATGGACGTCGGGATGCCCAGCGCGCGCTGCACGATGCCCGAATAGAAGTCGACGTTCGGGTACAGCTTGCGCGACACGAAGTATTCGTCTTCCAGTGCGATCTTTTCGAGCGCCATGGCCAGCTTGAACAGCGGGTCGTCGTGCAGACCCAGCTCTTCCAGCACTTCGTGGCAGGTTTCGCGCATGAGCTTCGCACGCGGATCGTAGTTCTTGTACACGCGGTGACCGAAGCCCATCAGCTTCACGCCCGAGTTCTTGTCCTTCACCTGCTTGATGAACTCGGGAATGTTGTCGACCGAGCCGATCTCTTCCAGCATGTTCAGCGCTGCTTCGTTCGCACCGCCGTGCGCCGGGCCCCACAGACAGGCGATACCCGCGGCGATACACGCGAACGGGTTCGCGCCCGACGAGCCGGCGAGACGCACCGTCGAGGTGGAAGCGTTCTGCTCGTGGTCTGCGTGCAGGATCAGGATACGGTCGAGCGCGCGCACCAGCACGTCGTTGACCTTGTACTCTTCGCACGGATTCGAGAACATCATGTGCATGAAGTTCGCGCTGTACGACAGGTCGTTCTTCGGGTACGCGAAGGGCTGGCCGATGCTGTACTTATACGCCATGGCCACGAGCGTCGGCAGCTTCGCGATCATGCGAATGGCCGACACTTCACGGTGGCGCGGATTGTTGATGTCGAGCGAGTCGTGATAGAACGCCGACAGCGCGCCGACTGCGGCGACCAGAATCGCCATCGGGTGTGCGTCGCGACGGAAGCCGCGGAAGAAGAAGTGCATTTGCTCATGCACCATCGTGTGGTTCGTGACAGTCTTCACGAACTCTTCTTTTTGCTGCACGTTCGGCAGTTCGCCCTTCAGGAGCAGGTAGCAGGTCTCGAGGAAGTCTGCGTTCTGCGCGAGGTTGTCGATCGGGTAGCCGCGGTACAGCAGCTCGCCCTTGTCACCGTCGATGTACGTGATCGCCGAGTTGCAAGCCGCCGTCGACATGAAGCCCGGGTCATACGTGAACTTGCCGGTTTGACCGTACAGTTTGCGGATGTCGATCACGTCCGGGCCGAGGGTGCCCTTGTAAATCGGCATTTCAACGCTCGGCGAATTGTCGCTGAACGATAGCGTGGCTTTAACATCTGACGGGGTCATAGCACATCCTCAATCGAAGTATGGAAACAGGTTTTCGATAATTGCAGGCCTGGAACAGCGAACAGGCGGCGCGCTCAAGCCGGTCATGCGTTCCGCAGCAGCTCCAGCACCCGGATCATGTCCGGGCTGGCAAGTTCGCCTTCTGGTTCCTTGCGCGCAAGCAGCAAGTCCATCAGGTCGTTATCGCTCAGCTCGAGCAGGCGGGTAAGTGCACCCACGTCGGCGTCGCTGAGGTCATGCTCATATCGGCTGAAAAAACGTTCGAAGATCAGATCGTTTTCCAGCAGGCCGCGCCGCGCGCGCCAGCGAAGGCGAGCGCGGCGAAGAGGGTCGGACTGATGCGATGTTTCTTCCATCTCAGACCGCGCGGCGCACCATCAATTCCTTGATCTTGCCAATCGCCTTGGTCGGGTTCAGGCCCTTCGGGCAAACGTCGACGCAATTCATAATGGTGTGGCAACGGAACAGACGGTACGGATCTTCCAGGTTGTCCAGACGCTCGCCCGTTGCCAGATCGCGGCTGTCCGCGATGAAGCGATAGGCCTGCAGCAGGCCGGCGGGGCCGACGAACTTGTCCGGATTCCACCAGAAGCTCGGGCACGACGTCGAGCAGCTGGCGCACAGGATACATTCGTACAGACCGTCCAGCTCGTCGCGTTCTTCCGGCGACTGCAGACGTTCCCGCTCCGGCGGCGGCGTGTCGTTGATCAGATACGGCTTGATCGAGTGATACTGGTTGAAGAACTGCGTGAAGTCGCAGATCAGATCACGCACGACAGGCAGCCCCGGCAGCGGACGCAGCACGATCTTTTGCGGCAGATCGTTCAGGTTCGTGAGACACGCCAGACCGTTCTTGCCGTTGATGTTCATGGCGTCCGAACCGCACACGCCCTCACGGCACGAGCGGCGGAACGACAACGTTTCGTCGACAGCCTTCAGTTTGACGAGTGCATCCAGCAGCATGCGTTCGTGCGAGTCGATTTCGATCTCATACGTTTGCATGCGCGGCGCCGCGTCCTTGTCAGGATCGTAGCGGTAGATTTCAAATGTACGCTTAGCCATTTCTGAATTCCTTTGACTTGTGCCTTAGAAGGTCCGCGCCTTCGGCGGAACCGATTCGACTGTCAGCGGTTGCATGTGAACCGGCTTGTAGTCGAGGCGATCGCCTTCGCTGAACCACAGTGTATGGCGCAGCCAGTTTTCGTCGTCGCGATGTTCGAAGTCGTTCTGCGCGTGTGCACCACGGCTTTCTTTACGGGCTTCGGCGGAAACCATCGTGGCGCGTGCCACCTCGATCAGGTTCTCCACTTCCAGCGCTTCCACGCGGGCCGTGTTGAACACCTTCGACTTGTCTTTCAGGTGAATATGCTGGGCGCGTTCCGCCACTTCACGGATACGCTCGACGCCCTCGGCCAGCAGCTTCGACGTGCGGAACACGCCGGCATGGGCCTGCATCGTGGCGCGGATTTCGGCTGCGACGGTTTGCGAGTATTCGCCCGAAGAAGACCTTTCCAGCTTGTCCAGACGCGCCAGCGAGAAGTCGGCGGCGTCGGCCGGCAGCGGCTTGTGCTCTTTCAGGTCATTCACGTGCTTGACGATGTGGTTGCCAGCCGCACGGCCGAACACCACGAGGTCGAGCAGCGAGTTCGTGCCGAGACGGTTCGCGCCGTGCACCGACACGCACGAGCATTCGCCCACTGCGTAGAAACCGTTGACGACTTCTTCGTGACCCCGCGCCGTACCCACCACCTGACCGTTGATGTTCGTGGGGATACCGCCCATCTGATAGTGGATGGTCGGCACAACCGGAATCGGCTCCTTGATACAGTCGACGTTCGCGAACTTCATCGCGATTTCGCGGATCGACGGCAGACGCTTCATGATCGTCTCCGCACCGATGTGCGACAGGTCGAGCAGCACGTGATCCTTGTTCGGACCTACGCCACGGCCTTCCTTGATTTCCTGGTCCATCGAACGCGAAACAAAGTCGCGCGGCGCCAGATCCTTCAGCGTCGGCGCGTAGCGTTCCATGAAACGCTCGCCGTTCGAGTTGCGCAGAATGCCGCCTTCGCCACGCACGCCTTCGGTAATCAGCACGCCCGCGCCGGCCACGCCGGTCGGGTGGAATTGCCAGAATTCCATGTCTTGAAGCGCAATGCCCGAACGCGCGGCCATGCCCAGGCCGTCACCGGTATTGATGAACGCGTTCGTGGATGCCGCGAAGATCCGGCCTGCGCCGCCCGTGGCGAACAGCGTGGTCTTGCCTTCGAGGATGTAGACGTCGCCGGTTTCCATTTCCAGCGCGGTCACGCCGAGCACGTCGCCGTCGGCGTCGCGGATCAGATCCAGCGCCATCCATTCGACGAAGAACTGCGTCTTGGCCTCGACGTTTTGCTGATACAGCGTGTGCAGCAGCGCGTGACCGGTACGGTCAGCAGCCGCGCAAGCGCGTTGCACCGGCTTTTCGCCGTAATTCGCGGTATGGCCGCCGAACGGGCGCTGGTAGATCGTGCCGTCGGCGTTACGGTCGAACGGCATGCCCATGTGTTCGAGTTCGTACACGGCGTTCGGTGCTTCGCGGCACATGAACTCGATCGCGTCCTGGTCGCCGAGCCAGTCGGAACCCTTGATCGTGTCGTAGAAGTGGTAATGCCAGTTGTCTTCGCTCATGTTACCGAGCGAGGCGCCGATTCCGCCCTGAGCCGCAACCGTGTGCGAGCGCGTGGGGAACACCTTGGACAGCACGCAAACCGACAGACCGGCGCGTGCGAGCTGCAGCGAAGCGCGCATTCCCGAGCCGCCTGCGCCGACGATAACCACGTCAAACTTGCGACGCGGCAGAGAATTTTTGATTGCAGCCATTCTTTTACACTCTCCAGAGAATCTGCGCAGCGTAGCCCGCGCTTGCGAGCAGCCAGACGATCGTCAGCGCCTGAAGTAACAGGCGCACGCCAACGGGCTTCACGTAGTCCATCCAGATGTCGCGCATACCGACCCATGCGTGATAGAACAGCGCAAGCAGCGTGACGAAGGTGGCGAGCTTCATCCATTGCGTGGCGAAGATCGACGCCCAGCCTTCGTACGAGAAATCATGCGCGCCGAAGAACCAGGCGAGCAGGATGACCGTGTAGATCGCCATGATCGTGGCGGTCACGCGTTGCGCGAGCCAGTCGCGCAGACCGTAATGCGCGCCAACGACGAGACGCTTCGAACCAATTCGGTTATGAGAGGACATTTATTAGAATGCTCCGAACAGTTTTGCCGCGAATGCGATGGTGAGCAACGACGACACGACCATCACCACGATGGAAGTCTGCTTGCCCTTTTCCTTCGTGACGGAATTGTGATTCGTGTCCATCAGCAGGTGACGCACGCCTGCGCAGAAGTGGAACAGGAAGGCCCACGCCAGAACGAGCGTGATGAGCTTGACGATGATGTTGGAGAGGAAACCTTTGAAGACTTCGAAACTCAATTCAGAAGTCAGGCTCTGATCGAAGAGGTACAGCAGGAACGGAAGAAAAACAAAAAGCAGACCACCGCTCACGCGATGAAGAATCGACACACGCCCCGCTAGCGGGAGACGGTATGCCGTCAATATCTGCCCGATACCGATGTTCCGGAATTCCGGCCTCGGTTTTTTTACGGCTTCAGCCATGCTAGACCCCTACTATGTAGTCACACTAATCCGCAATTTTAGCGCCTTTTTATATCGCGCTGCAGCGAAAACCACCACAGGTCCGCTGGAGCGTGCGTGATGAAGGCGCCTTCAAACAGGCGTGCGTGTGGGACGCAGCACCCTTTTCATCCTGTCTCAGCTTAGATCGTTCTGATAGTAATACCCGGTTGTGACATACCAGCCGCGGCGCACCTCGACCGGCCGGTCTCCATATGTATAGGACACGCGCTCGACCGATAGCAACGGAAAACCCGTAGGCACACCCAGCAGATCAGCCACGGTGGGCTCGGCGGCCACTGCGCGGATTTTTTCCGTCGCGCGAATCATGCGCGTGCCGAACTCGGTCTCGAACATCGCGTACAGGGGACCCTTGTACTCCGACAGCCGCTCGAGCGTGAGCCCCCGGAACACGGCACCTGGCAGCCAGATTTCATCGAGGACGGTCACTTCGCCGTCGAACTGCAGCAGACGCCTGATCAGCACGACCGGCTCCGCAGGCTTCAGATCCAGCTGACGCGCGATATCCGCAGACGCACGCAAGCGCCGGCACTCCAGCAGACGGCTGACGTGCGGATGCTCCGCGCCGTCATCGGCCAGTAACCTCAGGAAGCGAAACTGAGCACGCTCTTCGTTGTGCGTCGCAACAAACGTACCTTTGCCCTGGCGCCGTACGAGCAGGTTATCTGCAGCCAGTTCGTCGATGGCTTTGCGCACCGTCCCTTGGCTAACCTTGAATCTGGCCGCCAGTTCGACTTCACTGGGAATGATCTCGCCAGGCTTCCATTCGCCGCTTTCAAGACTCTGTGTAATCAGACCTTTGATCTGTTGATATAGCGGGCTGAAAGTGGGCGAAGCAGCAGGCACGGCGGCGGATGCACCTTCTCCCGCGGCCCCTTGGCCATTGGGATTCGTGGTGTTCGCCGGGTTCGGATTCATCCGCGCATTTCATCATAAAGCGGCAGGGTGCGTCTAGGGTTTTCCCCGCAACAGATATGTCTTATATAAGACATAAGATAATGTTGACTTTGTGTGTGACGACTCCTACACTGCCTGTCGAGCAAGGGTTTGCAGGCTTTTCGGCGGTCGCTGTCAGCTGTTGGGCGCAGCGCCGCAAACGCACTGGCAGCCTCCCTGCACCATGCCGTTCCCACGCAGTTCAGGTTTCGATTCGCCGCCACTCGCTGGCCAGACGTTCGACGAAACGCGCTGTATCAAGGAGCCCGCACCGTGCAGCGGCTACCCGGCGTTTGAAGTCTCGCTGTCGCAACGTCCCCGAAGTTTCAATGCCCACTTCCCCCGCTCTGCAGCACAGGCTTCCGGCATGGCAGTCTCGCCACGCACGCCACGCAACCGTCGTGAATTTCGCGGCCGCGGGCGAGCAGTGAATTCCGCCGTGTTTCACAACGCTTCGCTGAACGCGCATATAGAATGGCGTTTTCCCCTAGCGTCTAACGCATCGTCCTGGAGATTTCTCAATGGCTAAGCCCGCAAAGCGCGTTGCCGTCACCGGCGCCGCAGGTCAAATCGCTTACTCCCTGCTATTTCGCATCGCCAACGGCGATCTGCTCGGCAAGGACCAGCCGGTTATCCTGCAACTGCTCGACCTGCCGCAAGCGCAAGGCGCCGTCAAAGGCGTCGTGATGGAACTGGATGATTGCGCATTCCCGCTGCTGTCGGGCGTCGTGATCACCGACGATCCGAAAGTCGCATTCAAGGATGCAGACGTGGCCTTGCTGGTCGGCGCGCGTCCGCGTTCGAAAGGCATGGAGCGTAAAGACCTGCTGTCGGCGAACGCCGAAATCTTCACGGTTCAGGGCAAGGCGCTGAACGAAGTCGCCAGCCGCGACGTGAAGGTGCTGGTGGTCGGCAACCCGGCCAACACCAATGCCTATATCGCGATGAAGTCGGCGCCGGATCTGCCGAAAAAGAACTTCACCGCCATGCTGCGTCTGGACCACAACCGCGCGCTGTCGCAACTGGCCGCCAAGTCGGGCAAGCCGGTCGCGTCGATCGAAAAGCTGGCCGTGTGGGGCAATCACTCGCCGACCATGTACCCGGATTTCCGCTTTGCAACGGCGGAAGGCGAGAGCCTGACCAAGCTCATCAACGACGACGAATGGAACCGCAACACGTTCATCCCGACCGTCGGCAAGCGCGGCGCAGCGATTATCGAAGCGCGCGGCCTGTCGTCGGCGGCGTCGGCGGCTAACGCTGCAATCGACCACGTGCGCGACTGGGTGCTCGGTACGAACGGCAAGTGGGTCACCATGGGTATTCCGTCGGATGGCTCGTATGGCATTCCGGAAGACATCATCTACGGCGTGCCGGTGACGTGCGAGAACGGCGAATACAAGCGCGTCGAGGGTCTGGAAATCGACGCGTTCTCGCGCGAGAAGATGGACGGCACGCTAAACGAGTTGCTGGAAGAGCGCGAAGGCGTTCAACACCTGCTCGACTAAGTGCCTGCGCGAGCAGTCTGGAATGCCCGGAAAAGCGCCGGGCCGGCAGGCAGTTTCTGGCGGCCCGGCGTGAAGCGGTGACGCAACGCACAGCGCCACACCTGCGTCACCGCGAAGCGTTCCAGTAGTCAGTGCAAATGCCGGCGCAACGCAGGTCCAACGGCTCAAACCAGCCTGCTTCGTGCCCGTATTCGCACCTGATCCGAACGCGCTTTGCTCCCCACTTGCTGAATTTCAGCAGACGCAGAGCGCGCCCGAATCAGCTTTCCCCAACGACCATCACGCTCCTGACGCCGAAGATGCGCGCCCTCACACCCGCCGAAGTGCTGTTTGACGGCGAAGCGCCGCCCGCTGTGCTGCCTGCCTGCGATCACTACGCGGGCAGCGAAAAGCTGATGCTCAAATCGCTTGCGTTGCAGCAGCAGTTGGGACCGGTCTTCGACATTACGCTCGACTGCGAAGACGGCGCCCAGGTGGGCCGCGAAGCCGAACATGCCGAACTGGTGGCGTCGCTGCTCGGCAGCGAGCACGACCGCTTCGGTCGCGTCGGCGTGCGGATTCACGACTTCGATCACGCCCATTGGCGCGACGACGTCCGTCTCATTCTGCGCGCGGCAAAGCGTGCGCCCGCTTACATCACGCTGCCCAAGATCCGTAATGTGCCGGACGCCGCCGAAATGGTCGCGTTCATCGAGGCTACACGGCGGGAACTCGGCATCGCGCAACCGGTGCCGGTGCAATTGCTGGTCGAAACGCACGGTGCGCTCACCCGCGTTTTCGATCTGGCCGCCCTCCCCGGCGTGGAAGCGCTCAGCTTCGGCCTGATGGATTTCGTCTCCGCGCATGACGGCGCGATTCCCGACACCGCGATGCGCTCGCCCGGCCAGTTCGACCACCCGCTCGTGCGTCGCGCGAAGCTGGAGATCTCGGCCGCGTGTCACGCGTACGGCAAGGTGCCGTCGCACAACGTGAGCACGGAAGTGCGCGATATGAGCGTAGTCGCGAACGACGCCGCGCGCGCCCGCAACGAGTTCGGCTACACGCGCATGTGGAGCATCCACCCGTCGCAGATCGAAGCGATCGTCGCTGCCTTTGCCCCGCGCGACGAGGAAATCGCTATTGCCACTGAAATTCTGCTGGCCGCGCAGTCCGCGCATTGGGGTCCTACACGCCATCACGACACACTGCACGATCGCGCCAGCTACCGGTATTACTGGTCGGTGCTGCGTCGCGCGCAGTCCACCGGCCGCGACGTGCCGCAAGACGCGGCGCCGCTTTTCACGAAAGTGGGTACTGACATGCCAGCCGGCTCATGATGCGGAGCGGGAAGCCTGCCCAGCGCTATCTGGATGACGCCAGGCAGGCCGTTGATAGTACGAGCGGCGCCGTGGCCGATCGGCCACGGGATCGCGCAGTGCAACATGTAGCCAGCCTTGAAGACATAGCAGTTCAACCGGAAACAAGCACGCACACAGGAGATTTCGGGAGATGAGCGAGACGACGCAAACCGCAGGCACACAAGGCGGAGACGAACCCAAAGGCGCTTTCAAGCCGAAGAAATCCGTCGCGCTGTCCGGCGTCACGGCGGGCAACACGGCCCTGTGCACGGTCGGCAAGACGGGCAACGACCTGCATTACCGCGGCTACGACATCCTCGACATCGCCGGAAACTGCGAATTCGAGGAGATCGCCTATCTGCTGGTGCACGGCAAGCTGCCCACCCAGGCCGAACTCACCGCGTACAAGATCAAACTGAAGGCGCTGCGCGGCCTGCCCGCGAACGTCAAGGCCGCGCTGGAATGGATCCCGGCCGCCGCCCACCCGATGGACGTGATGCGCACCGGCGTGTCGGCGCTCGGCACCGTGCTGCCGGAGAAGGACGACCACAACCTGCCGGGCGCGCGCGACATCGCCGACAGGCTGATGGCCTCGCTCGGCTCGATGCTGCTCTACTGGTATCACTACTCGCACAACGGCAGGCGCATCGAGGTGGAAACCGACGACGACTCGATCGGCGGCCACTTCCTGCATCTGCTGCACGGCGTGGAGCCGTCGAAGGCGTGGGTCGATGCGATGCACGTGTCGCTGAACCTGTATGCCGAACACGAGTTCAACGCGTCGACCTTCACGGCCCGCGTGATCGCGGGCACGGGCTCGGACATGTACTCGGCCATCACGGGCGCGATCGGCGCGCTGCGCGGCCCGAAGCACGGCGGCGCCAACGAGGTCGCCTTCGAGATCCAGTCGCGTTACCAGAACGCCGACGAAGCCGAAGCGGACATCCGCAGGCGCGTCGAGAACAGGGAAGTGGTGATCGGCTTCGGCCATCCGGTGTACACGATTTCCGACCCGCGCAACAAGCTCATCAAGGAGATCGCGAAGAAGCTGTCGAAAGACGCGGGCGACAACAAGCTGTACAGCATTGCCGAGCGGCTGGAATCGGTGATGTGGGAAGCGAAGAAGATGTTCCCGAACCTGGACTGGTTCAGCGCGGTGTCGTACCACATGATGGGCGTGCCCACGGCGATGTTCACACCGCTCTTCGTGATTGCGCGCACGGCCGGCTGGAGCGCGCACATCATCGAGCAGCGGGTCGACAACAAGATCATCCGCCCGAGTGCGAATTACACCGGGCCTGAGAATTTGAAGTATTTACCGCTAAATAGGAGAAAATAGCGGTCGCTGTGCGCTTTGAAAGCGCGTGCAGTTCAACCCGCGCGGTCGCCAGGACCGGTAGCTCGCGCGTTCAACTGAAATTAGATAGAAAGGTTTTCTCCATGAATAAGCTGATGATCGCCGCCGTGATTGGCGCCCTGTCCACGACGATGCTGTCCGTCGCGACTGACGCCGCCGCGCAACCGGCGACCACCACGAAGCCCGCCGCAAAAACCACGGCGAAGCGTCCGCAGCCCAAACGCCTGATCAAGCGCAAGGTCAACCCCGCCAAGGAAGCGCAGGTCGATCCGGTACCGGAAGGTGCGGAAAAGTGGTCGTGCAACGAAGGCCTGGCTTTCGAATTGAAGGGCGACATGAAGCGTGACCAGATCGTCACGGTTCATTGGGCGAACAAGAACTACAACCTGCCGCGCGAAGCCACCACCACGGGCGCTGACCGCTTCCACGACGCGGCGAGCGGCATGGATCTGGTCGTGATCCCGACCAAGGCCATGTTGTTCTCGGACAAGGACAGCTCGCGTCTGGCCGACGAATGCAAGACGGCGGCCATGGTGCAAGGCGCACCGGCTCCCACGCAGTCGAACGCGATCAACAAGACGAACTGATCAGTCACATCAGGAAGAACCTCGATGTCCGCTCCGATTTCCAACGTACGACCCGACCCGGATGTAGTCCTGGTCGATATCGTCGACTACGTGCTGGGATTTCAGATCGACAGCGCGCTTGCGCTCGAAACCGCGCGCCACTGCCTGATCGATACGCTCGGCTGTGGACTCGAGGCGCTCTCCTACCCGGCGTGCACCAAGCTGATGGGACCGATCGTGCCGGGCACGATCGTCCCCAACGGCGCAAAAGTGCCCGGCACGTCGTTCCAGCTCGACCCGGTACAGGCCGCCTTCAATATCGGCGCCATGATCCGCTGGCTGGACTTCAACGACACCTGGCTCGCGGCGGAGTGGGGTCATCCGTCGGACAACCTCGGCGGCATCCTGGCCACGGCCGACTGGCTGTCGCGCACGGCCATAGCCGGCGGAAAAAAGCCGCTGAACATGAAAGACGTTTTGATCGCAATGGTCAAGGCGCACGAAATTCAAGGCTGTATCGCGCTGGAAAACTCGTTCAACAAGGTCGGGCTCGACCATGTGCTGCTGGTGAAGGTCGCGTCCACCGCGGTGGTCGGCCAACTGATCGGCCTCACGCGCGACGAGTTGATCAACGCGGTATCGCTCGCCTTCGTCGACGGGCATGCGCTGCGCACGTACCGGCATGCGCCGAACACCGGCTCGCGCAAATCGTGGGCCGCTGGCGACGCGACCTCGCGCGCCGTCCGCCTTGCGCTGATCGCGAGAACGGGCGAGATGGGCTATCCATCGGTGCTCACCGCGAAGACGTGGGGCTTCTACGACGTGTTGTTCAAGGGCAACGCATTCCGGTTTCAGCGTCCATACGGCTCGTATGTGATGGAAAACGTGCTCTTCAAGATTTCTTTTCCGGCAGAATTCCACGCGCAGACGGCGGTGGAAGCGGCCATGAAGCTGCACGCGCAACTCGCTGCCGAAGGCAGGCGCGTCGAAGACATCAGCCGCCTCGTCATTCGCACGCATGAAGCCGCGATCCGCATCATCGACAAAAAGGGGCCGCTGAACAACCCGGCCGACCGCGATCATTGCATCCAGTACATGATCGCGGTGCCGCTGATCCACGGCCGGCTGACCGCGGCGGACTATGAAGATTCGGTCGCGCAGGACGCGCGCATCGACATACTGCGCAGCAAGATGGAATGCGTCGAGGACGCGCAGTTCACGCAGGATTATCACGATCCGGAGAAGCGTTCGATCGCCAATGCATTGACGATCGAATTCAACGACGGGTCGAAGTTCGACGAAGTCGTTGTCGAATACCCGATCGGGCATAAGCGTCGCCGCGAAGAAGGCATTCCGCTGCTGGTCGAGAAGTTCAGGACCAACCTCGCGCGCCGCTTTCCGGTCAGGCAACAACTGGCGATTCTCGACGTGTCGCTCGACCAGGCAAGGCTCGAAGCCATGCCGGTCAATGAGTACGTCGATTTGTACGTCATCTAGTCAAGTACTGTAGTTCCGCGATCAAACCAAGGAAAACACCATGGCCCACAACCTCCACAAAACGCTCAAGGAATTCGACAGCGGTTCCGGCAAAGGCAAGTTCTACTCCCTGCCGCAACTCGGCAAGGCGCTGAACCTCAAGATCGACCGTCTGCCGGTTTCGATCCGTATCGTGCTGGAATCGGTGCTGCGTAATTACGACGGCAAGAAGATCGCCGAAGAACACATCGAACAACTGGCGAACTGGAAGCCGAGCGCCGCGCGCGTCGACGAAATCCCGTTCGTGGTGTCGCGCGTCGTGCTGCAGGACTTCACCGGCGTGCCGCTGCTCGCCGACATCGCGGCAATGCGTGGCGTCGCAAAGCACATGGGCAAGGATCCGAAGTCGATCGAGCCGCTGGTCCCGGTCGATCTGGTCGTCGATCACTCGGTGCAGATCGATCACTTCCGCGAAAAGAACGCGCTCGACCTGAACATGAAGCTGGAATTCCAGCGCAACAACGAGCGCTACCAGTTCATGAAGTGGGGCATGCAGGCATTCGACACGTTCAAGGTCGTGCCCCCGGGCGTCGGTATCGTTCACCAGGTGAATCTGGAATACCTTGCACGCGGCGTGCACAAGAAGGCCGAAGGCGCGGACACGGTGTACTACCCGGATTCGCTGGTCGGCACGGATAGCCACACCACGATGATCAACGGCATCGGCGTGGTGGGTTGGGGCGTGGGCGGTATCGAGGCAGAAGCCGGCATGCTTGGCCAGCCGGTGTACTTCCTGACGCCGGACGTGGTCGGCGTGAACCTGAAGGGCAAACTGCGTGAAGGCGTGACGGCTACCGACCTGGTGCTGACCATCACGGAACTGCTGCGTAAGGAAAAGGTGGTCGGCAAGTTCGTCGAGTTCTTCGGCGAAGGCACGCGCTCGCTGTCGCTGCCGGACCGCGCGACGATCGGCAATATGGCGCCGGAATACGGCGCCACCATGGGCTTTTTCCCGGTCGACGAAAAAACCATCGACTACTTCAAGGGCACGGGCCGCACGGACGCTGAAATTTCCGCGTTCGAGAACTACTTCAAGGCCCAGAACCTGTTCGGCATTCCGAACGAAGGCGACATCGACTACACGAAGGTCGTCACGCTCGATCTCGGCACGGTGGCACCGTCGCTGGCTGGCCCGAAGCGTCCGCAAGACCGCATCGAAATCGGCCATGTGAAGTCGACCTTCAGCGATCTGTTTTCGAAGCCGGTTGCGGAAAACGGCTTCGCCAAGAAGTCGGAAGACCTCGACGCGCAGTACACCACGAGCAACGGCGTCGACGTGAAGAACGGCGACGTGCTGATCGCCGCCATCACGTCGTGCACCAACACGTCGAACCCGAGCGTGCTGCTGGCCGCCGGCCTGCTGGCAAAGAAGGCGGTGGAAGCCGGCCTGACGGTCGCGCCGCACATCAAGACGTCGCTCGCACCGGGATCGCGTATCGTCACCGAGTACCTGACGAAGACCGACCTGCTGAAGTACCTGGACAAGCTGGGCTTCACGCTGGCCGCTTACGGCTGCACGACCTGTATCGGCAACGCGGGCGACCTGACGCCGGAACTGAACGAAGCGATCACGAAGAACGACATCGTCGCGGCCGCCGTGCTGTCAGGCAACCGTAACTTCGAAGCGCGTATTCACCCGAACATCCGCGCGAACTTCCTGGCTTCGCCGCCGCTGGTCGTGGCTTACGCGATCGCCGGCAACATCACGCGCGACCTGATGACCGAACCGGTCGGCAAGGGCAAGGGCGGCAAGGACATCTACCTCGGCGACATCTGGCCGACCAGCGAAGAAGTCAACGCGCTGCTCAAGTTCGCGCTGGACGCCGACGCGTTCCGCAAGAACTACTCGTCGCTGACCAAGAAGGGCGACCTGTGGAGCAAGATCGAAGGCGAAGAAGGTCAGGTGTACGACTGGCCGAAGTCGACCTATATCGCCGAGCCGCCGTTCTTCGGCAAGGACTTCTCGATGACGCCGGCAGACAGCATCGCCGCCGTGAAGGACGCACGGGCACTGGGCATTTTCGGTGACTCGGTCACGACCGACCACATCAGCCCGGCTGGCTCGATCAAGGAAGATTCGCCGGCTGGCAAGTGGCTGAAGGAAAACGGCGTGCAGAAGGCCGACTTCAACAGCTACGGCTCGCGCCGCGGCAACCACGACGTGATGATGCGCGGCACGTTCGCAAACGTCCGGATCAAGAACCTGATGATTCCGGCCAAGGCTGACGGCTCGCGCGTGGAAGGCGGCCTGACGATTCACCAGCCGAGCGGCGAACAGCTGTCGATCTATGACGCAGCGATGAAGTACATCGACGCCGGCACGCCGACCATCGTGTTCGCGGGCGAAGAGTACGGCACGGGCTCGTCGCGTGACTGGGCGGCCAAGGGTACGCAACTGCTGGGCGTGAAGGCGGTGGTCGCACGCAGCTTCGAGCGGATTCACCGTTCGAACCTCGTCGGCATGGGCGTTCTGCCGCTGCAATTCAAGGGCTCGGACAGCGTGCAATCGCTCGGCATTACCGGCGAAGAAACGTATGACATCGAAGGCCTCGGCGCGGACTTCAAGCCGCAACAGGAAGTCACGCTGGTGATTCGCGGCAAGGACGGCGACGAGAAGCGCGTGCCGGTGCTGCTGCGTATCGATACGCCGATTGAAGTCGACTACTACAAGCACGGCGGGATTCTGCCGTTCGTGCTGCGTTCGCTGCTGGCTGCTTGAGTGTGCGGGTGACCGCTTAAGCAGGCGGTCACGCGAACGGCCTTGGCTGGTTTGCAGGGGCTGCGTCCTGTGGAGGGCGCAGCCGACTTTGAAAGCCCGACCTTGGTCGGGCTTTTTTTTCGGGTTTTTGCGGTTGGAGTTCGGCGCTGGCGGTAGCGGCTGAATGAAGCCTTTCAAGTGCCGCAGCGATCAATCGGGTGCGGACTGGAATGCTTTTGGATTGTCGGTGATCCGACGCTGCGTCATGTGGCCATTCCAGTCGGATTCGGCCGGCACGTGGATGCGTGCGCGAGTGGACATGCGTGGGCTGCGTTGCCGCGCCGCCCAGGCGGATAACGCCATTTGCGCAACGCTGTCCGCCTTCGACGACGGGCGTGCCGTCGTCTGCAGCGTGGTCGATGGGTCGGCCGGCGGGAAACGTTCGAAGAGGCCGCTCAGTGTCGGGGCGGCTGGCGGGAGGTTAGCCGAACGTGCGTTGTGGGTTACTTGCCCAGCGACGGTGATCCTGCGCTTTGCCTTTGCGGTGTGGCGCGGCATGGCCGCGCTCGCGGACGCCTTTGCCAATTTCTGCGACTGGGGGATCTGCTGAACCAGCGGTTCCAGCGTGGTTGGCAGTGGTGTCTGTGGGATCGTTGATGCTGCCGGCGAGAGGCTCTGCGGACCCCTTCGCCGTGCGCTTTGTCGTGCGCGTTCTGGCGCCTCTAGTGGTGCCTTCAGTGCTGTGTCAATTCGCGGCGATGCAGCTTCAACCTGATCGCGTGCGTGGACGCCAGCCGGAACAGCCTTGGTCGGCGACGCTAACGACGACGACGCAACGATTGCGGGACGACCGCCGTCATGCGCCGAGCAGGTGGCCAACAACCACGCAAGCGCGATGCTGCAGGCGACGAAAATCGTCACGCCGAGCACATGGTCAGAACGTGACGACTGATGGCGCGCCCGGGCCGGCTCGAGATACCGCCTGACCTCCGCAAGGTGCGACGCAAAGCGCTCGGAAACATCTGGCGGCGACGGCAGCTTGTAGAGAAACACGAACTTTGGCGGCGGTGGCGGCGTCAACGGATTCTTGCGCTGCACGGCATTCCGGACAGCCTGCTGCGCGGCATTCAACGGCGCAGCGTGCGGATCAGGCCGAACCGCTTGCGTATGTCGACGACGCGCACCGAAAGGCGGTGGCAAACCGTTGAGCGGCCATAGGGTTGGAAGCGCAAGAGGGCCCTGTATCAAGGCAAGCGGTCGATTCATTTTCACTGACTCCGATGGGGCAGCGCCGCCGTGTCGAGTTGCGCGATCAGGGCTCGGGCGCGTGTTGTCAGGGCGTCGATGGAGTTCGTGCCCATTCTTCGCGGCGACGTGCTGGCGCGTTGGAACGCTCCCATCAGGTCTTGTGCGCCAACCAGGCCTACTGCTCCGCTTAGTCTGTGGCACACCCGGCTTAGATCGGCCGCATCGCTTGCACGGCGCAGCTCGTGCAGACGACCTAGATCGTCGTTCATTTCACGACGCCAACTGGCCAGGAACAATGGAAGATCGATCCCTTCTTCCGAAAGCGCGTTGAGATAACGCGGCTCGAAGGGTTCGAATGATGCGCTTCGGCCGTCGTGCGCGGCTTGCGCGACATTCATCGGAAAGTGGGATGCGGACACTGGCGCCAACTCGGTGGCCTGCAACTCGGGCGTCGTCCAGGTGTCGACGGTGAACGGCGCACTGAATACCGCGCGCAACGGTGTACCGGCGGTGCTTGCAACGATAAGTTCGCCCTGCATGCGGCGTGCAAGCAGATGGCATAACCGCACAATGGAGTCCGGCTCGCCGGCCGCCGAAACGGAAAGGCGCGCAGGCGTGATGCCAGGCGATCTTTGGCCGGATTCCTTCACGACGAACGAGATGCGCTGCGACGCGGGATTCAATGACTCCGCTGCGACCAGCAGCGTGATTTCGTCCTGAGTCGCGGATCGAATGGCCTTGCTGAGAAGGAAAAAGAGCATCTGGCCGAGCCACACATGGTCCGCCAGAATCGTGTTAGCGAGCTTCTGATCCATGCTCACGCTGACGCGCACTGCGTGTTGCGCGGCCGACGGCCCCAGCAACGCGATCACGGCATTGCTGAGCTCGCCCACATTTGTCGCGGTTTCATCGAGGACAATCGTTCTTGCTTCGATTGGCGAGTCGTCTAGCAGATCGTGCAACACCTGATCCAGTATGCGCACCGCGGATCGGATCGTGCTATTGGGGCGTGACTGCGCGCTAACCGAGAGCTTCGCAGTCGCCCTTTCCGATGACTCCACCAGTTCCGCCACTGCCGAAAACGGCGCGACCAGACAGGCTTGGAACAAGCTGAACAAGCGCGCCCGTTCGCGCTCGGCTAGCGCCTTACCTTGGTCGGTCGCAGCGGCGCGGGTCGAGAAATCGACGGTGTCGGCGGCTCTCTCGCCAAGCATGTCCGGCTGGTGCGCCCGCGTCCACAATGTGCCGATGCGTTCGAGCGCGCGGCGAAGGACGACGGGCATCGACCTGCTTCGGATAGTGCCCCATAGATGCCGTGCGAATATTGATCTATTCATTATTGCCGGGATTAATCGATCAACCTATGTATCGATGCGAATTCCATAATGGCTGGCAGCGACGATAATCCAAGTTTTTCCTGAATTCGCATTTTGTACGTACTGATGGTTTTGTCACTCAGACACAGCCTGCTTGCAATATCCCGATTGCTTATCCCTTGCGCCATGAATTGCAATATTTCGACCTCACGAGCGGATAACGCACTCATGCTGCTTTCGGTTTCAGACAGCATCGATTCTGCCGGAAAACAGTCATAGCCAAATAAAACTGTCTTTAATGCTGTAATCAGCTCGCTGATTTCCCGACCTTTGCCGACATAGCCATTGGCCCCCGCGTTTCGCGCAAAGGTCGCCATGACGTGCTCCGGCTTGGCCGAAAGAACGAGAATGTAGGTCTGAACATTTTCCGCCCGGATACGACGGATCATGGACATGCCGTCCAGACGCGGCAAGTCAAGATCAAGGAGCACCAGATCGGGTTTGCGATTCAAGACCATCTGCAACCCATCCTCGCCGTCGCCGCACTCGCCGACTAACTCCAGCTCGGGATCAGCGCGAAGAACATTGGCAATGGTTCGGCGGACGATTGGATGGTCATCAATCAGTACGATTTTCTTCATTTGCAGCTCAATTATTTTGATATTAATCGATGGGCGCAAAAGGCCGAACCGCGTGCGCAATGGAAATTCGGCAAAATATTAACAAAAGCAACTAAAAATTTCTTCGGTTTAGTTCTGCGATAACTCACCAACGGAGGCGGGATTTTACATACGATGCGGGAAGAATTTTCCTAAACAGCGGATCGCGATTTATGTTGATATCAAAAAAAAATATGTATTTGAAAAAAGAAAGCGCGAAGAATGATCGCGCTTTCTTTGCCTTGCTGCGAGCCTTGACGCCCGCGCAGCCGGGTAGAACGGCCGAAAACGAAGTCTCAGCCGCTGCACTTGTATGTTTTATTTATGGCTGATCTTTCAATCCGGATTGCGTCGGCGTCACCCTGGCGTGCGACGGACTCATCGTTTGCGCATTACCCCGCGTAAAGTCCATTTCGACGCGACGATTCGGTGCGAGACATTCGATCAAGGCCTGTCGATCGTGATCGTGACACTGGACCACCGGATTATCTTTGCCGTGTCCGTGCGCGGAAATTGGCACCGTCACGCCGCCGTTCTGCAGATAGCGTTTGACGGTCTCCGCACGCTTTGCAGACAGCTGAAGGTTGTAGCTGTCGCTACCGAGGCGGTCCGTGAAACCGTCGATGCTGATCGCGGTGACATCACCCGCTTGCTTGAGATCGCGAATCAGTTGATCGAGCTTGGCCTTGCCGGACGGAAGCATGCCCGCGAGATCGCCTCGGTCGAACTTGAAGCTCGCGTCGGCCTGCAGCGTGATCTTCTGCGGGACCGGCGACGCGACTCGCGCGACGGCCGGCGGCGGGGTGCATGCCTCAAGTGCCGCGCCAAGAGCAGGCAAGCCTTTTTCGACGCCATTCACGAGACGCTGACTTTCATCGAAGTCACGCGTCCATGCCTCGTGACCCGCGTGAATCATCTCCACCTCGGAGCAGGCGGCGAGGCGTTGTGCTTCCTGACATTGCGGGAACTGCGGAGCGACCTTCGCCGCCAGAATCTGTTTCCAGAGGTCCGGCCGGATCACCGAAGCAGTCCGCAAGTCCGGATTGTCGGCGGAGAGCCCCTGGCCTGTCTCCAGCGCCGTGGTCAGGCGGTTGGCTTCGACAAGCGCTTCTTCGATAAAGCCCCAGCCGTCATGGCTCGAACGTTCGTCGCGGGCTGCATTCAGCCAGCACTGCGCCTTATCGCCGAAATAGTTATTTTTGCGATCGCCGAGCGCATCAAGCCGACCCTGCAGCGCACTCAGCGTTTTGCCGTTTTTCATACCGCTATAGGTGCCGATCCACTGTTGTGTGACCGCACCTGCAGGATGGTCCTGCGTGGCGCTAAAGCCGGTCTGCAAAACCGTGGGATCCTGGATTTGCAACCGGTCGCGTGTCGCGGATGACGAGCATCCCGCGACCATCGCAGTAAGCGCGATGGCAATTAACGAATACTTCATGTCTGTTTCTCATGGAAAGAGGGTCGCACGGAAGTTTCCCGTGCGACCCAGACAGCTAACGTCCCTAACTTCTAATCATTGCCTTGCGGCAGTCGATTAATCACCGAGGACGATGCCGATGCCAGCGCGAACGATGGTGCTATTGCCGCCCGAGGTAGATACGCCGAGGTTGTAGTTGATCGTGCCTTTGTCGTTCCAGCGGGACACGCCCAGACCGACAGCCTGATAGCCACGATAGTTGGCAACGCCCGCATTCAGCGTGGTACGGCCCGGCAGATAAGGCGTCACGATGTTCAGTGCCGATGCCGATGCAATACCCTTGGCTGCCGACTTGTCCACGTTGTTGATCGAGTTGCTCATGTTGCCCATGGCACTGTTCAACTGGTTCAGGTTGACCGCGTCGGTGCCCTGCGTACCCGCTGCGACGTTGGTGATCTGACGCTCTGCGCCGGCGGAACCCACCGACACCGAGTTGTCGCGATCGGTCGTCGAGTTCGCACCCAGTGCAACCGCGTTGGCATTCGGAGCCGTAGCACCTGCGCCCATCGCGACCGAGTTGTCGCCCGCCGTCACCGTGTTCTTGCCGATTGCAATCGATGTGCTGCCGGTTGCTGCTGCACCGTTACCGATGGCGATCGAGTCTGAACCGGTAGCGGCTGCAGCCGTACCACCCGAAGCCGGCGTGTTGATGTTGACGTAGGTCGTGTCACCCGCACCGCCGTTCGCGATGTCGTTCACCTGGCTTTGCAGGCTCGAGAACTGCGAGTAGTTCACGGCGTCCGTTGCGCTCGAACCAGCCGCAACGTTCGTCAGTACCACTGGCGTCGTGGAACCGGCGCCACCGAGCGTCACCTTCGACTTCGTCGAGTCGTCGTAAGCCACGCCATTGGCAGTACCGCCGCCGCCGCCCCCGTTCTGGGCAACATACGACTCCATCTGGCCGAAGTTGACAGCGTCCGTAGCATCCGTGCCGGCCGCCACGTTCTTCAACTGAACCGGCGTGCTCGAACCCAAGCCGCCAAACGTCACGGTGCCCTTGCTCAAATCGTCGTAGGCGACAAAGCTGTTCGTCACCACACCGCCGCTGTCGACGTTTGCGCCCATTGCCTCCAATTGCGACAGATTGACCGCATCCGTTGCATGCGTGCCGTTCGCCACGTTGATGATCTGGCGTTCCGCACCGGCCGCGCCCACCGACACCGCGTTTGCACGGTCAGCCACCGAGTTCGAACCCAAGGCCACCGAGTTCGCTGCCGATGCATTCGCTGCACCGCCCATCGCCACCGAATCCGCACCCATTGCCGACGAATCGGCCAGCGACGAATTCGCGTGGAAATACTTGATGCCGCCACCGTCGACGATGTTATTGACCGTGTTGGTCACGTTCGTCATGGTGCCCGCGATGTTCGCCACGTTCGCGTTGGTCTGGTACAGCTGCGAGCCGTTCACTGCATCGAGGCTTGCCGCCGTCAGCGCGCCAGCCTTCACGTTCGTGATCGTCGTGCCGTTAGCGCCCTTGAGCGTGATCGCGCCTTTGGTCGTGTCGTCGTACGCAACGAAGCTGTTCGTCACCACGCCGTTGCTGTCGATCGTGCCGCCCATGGCCTGCAACTGCGCCACGTTGACCGCGTCCGAGCTTGCGACACCGTTCGCCACGTTCGACAGCGCGACCGCCGAGCCGCCCTTGTTCAGCGTCAGCGAAGTGTGCGCAGAACCGTCATAGACGACCGCGTCGGGCGCACCACCGCTGGAAACAGATTGGATCGCCGCATTCAACTGCGCCACATTCACAGCGTCGGTGTCTTGAGAACCTTGGGCAACATTGGTGATCTGCATCAACCTCGACGCGCTGCCCACCGAGACCGTGTTAGCACGGTCGGCGATTGCGCCGTAGCCGATCGCCACAGCGTTCGCCACGCTTGCCGTCGCATTTCCCCCGATTGCCATGGAGTTTGCAGCGCCCACTGACACGAACGCATTGCTGCCCATCGCTACCGAACTGTCCCCGTTGCTGATCGCGTCTGAACCGAATGCCAGCGAGTTCGCTGCTTGCGCGGCGGCCAGGTAGCCGATTGCAACCGAATTCACGGCGAGGTTATTTGTCGATGCGCTGTTGCCGATGACCGTCGCATTGGTCGCAATCGACACAGCGCCCGATCCAACTACCGTCGACCCGGCAAAGAACGCACCTGAGCGGGCGCCAAAGACGACCGAGTCTGCGCCCTGCACGCTCGACCCCGGACCAATGGCCATGTTATTCAGCGCGTCGTCACTGGACGTTGCAGCAAGTCCCGGCGTGAGATTCGAGCTCACCGCCGTCACCGAGGCGATGGGCGTCGCGCCCAGCAGGGATGCGCTTACCGGCGCCGCCCCCAGGAGCCCGGCCTTGACGCCGCTCGTCTGCGACGTGATCTGCTGCGTCAATGATGTCTGCAGCGCGTCCAACTGGCCAAGCGTAACGGCGTCAGTCGACGAAATGCCGTTCGCGACGTTCGTGATGCGGCGCTCCGCACCCGTGTCACCCACGGACACGGTGTTCGCCGCGGATACACGAGAATTTGCTCCCAGTGCCACCGAGTCTGCGAACATGGACCGCGCGCCTGCGCCGAGAGCCAACGAATTCTCGCCGCTTGCGAACGATCCGCCGCCAATGGCGACTGCCTCGCTGCCCGTGGCGACTGCTGCGCTCGACTGGGACACCACCTTGATGTACTTGGTGGTATCGGCGATGTTGTTATTGATCGACGAAACTTCGCCGTCGAGCCCCGAAAGCGCCGAACCGACGTCAGCGTAGGTTCCGACGCTCAGTTCATAACTCGGTGCGCTCAGCGACCCGTTCACGTTCACGGCGGAACCGCCACCGAGCGCATTCGCCACGCTGGCTGCCGTGCGGTAAAGCTGCGCTCCATTTATTGCGTCGGCGCTGGTGCTGGAAACCGCACCCGCCGCCAGACCGGAGATCTTCGTCGAACCGCTCGCGCCCTTGAGCGTGATGGTGTTCTTCGTCGTGTCGTCGTATGCAACGAACGCGTTCGTCACCACGCCGCTGGTGTTGATGTTCGCGCCCATCGCCGTCAGCTGCGACAGGTTGATTGCGTCCGTGCCGTTCGTGCCGTTTGCAACGTTGATGATCTGGCGTTCCGCCCCAACCGCGCCCACCGACACCGCGTTCACACGGTTCGCCACCGAGTTCGAACCCAGCGCCACCGAGTTGTTGGCCGATGCGCTGGCCGCGCCGCCAATTGCCACCGAGTCCGTGCCGGTTGCCGACGAGTCGGCCAGCGTCGAATTCGTGTGGAAATACTTGATGCCGCCGCCGTCGACGATGTTGTTGACCGTGTTGGTCACGTTCGTCACCGTGCCTGCGACATTCGCGACGTTCGCGTTCGTCTGGTACAGCTGGCTACCGTTCACAGCGTCAAGGCTCGTGGCCGAAAGCGCACCTGCCGTCAGGCCCGTGATCTTCGTCGAACCGCTTGCGCCTCTGAGCGTGATCGAGTTCTTCGTCGTGTCGTCGTACGCAACGAATGCGTTCGTCACCACGCCGCTGCTGTTGATCGTGCCGCCCATTGCCTGCAACTGCGCAACGTTCACAGCGTCCGAACCCGACACGCCGTTCGCCACGTTCGTGATCGTCACGGCCTTCGTTGCACCCGAACCGCCCAGCGTCACCTTGCCTTTGGTCGTGTCGTCGTATGCAACGAACGCGTTCGTCACCACGCCGCTGCTGTTGATGTTCGCGCCCATCGCCGTCAGCTGCGACAGGTTGATTGCGTCCGTGCCGTTCGTGCCGTTCGCGACGTTGATGATCTGGCGTTCCGCGCCTGCCGCGCCCACCGACACCGCGTTCACACGGTTCGCCACCGAGTTCGAACCCAGCGCCACCGAGTTGTTGGCCGATGCGCTGGCCGCGCCGCCAATTGCCACCGAGTCCGTGCCGGTTGCCGACGAGTCGGCCAGCGTCGAATTCGTGTGGAAATACTTGATGCCGCCGCCGTCGACGATGTTGTTGACCGTGTTGGTCACGTTCGTCACCGTGCCTGCGACATTCGCGACGTTCGCGTTCGTCTGGTACAGCTGGCTGCCGTTCACGGCGTCAAGGCTCGTGGCCGAGAGCGTACCTGCCGTCAGGCCCGTGATCTTCGTCGAACCGCTTGCGCCTCTGAGCGTGATCGAGTTCTTCGTCGTGTCGTCGTACGCAACGAATGCGTTCGTCACCACGCCGCTGCTGTTGATCGTGCCGCCCATTGCCTGCAACTGCGCAACGTTCACAGCGTCCGAACCCGACACACCGTTCGCTACGTTCGTGATCGTCACGGCCTTCGTTGCACCCGAACCGCCCAGCGTCACCTTGCCTTTGGTCGTGTCGTCGTAAGCAACGAAGCTGTTCGTCACCACGCCGCTGCTGTTGACGTTCGCGCCCATCGCCGTCAGCTGCGACAGGTTGATTGCGTCTGTACCGTTCGTGCCGTTCGCGACGTTGATGATCTGGCGTTCCGCGCCTGCCGTACCCACCGACACCGCGTTCGCACGGTTCGCCACCGAGTTCGAACCGAGCGCCACCGAGTTCACCGCCGATGCGGTTGCCGCGCCACCAATCGCCACCGAGTCCGTGCCGGTTGCCGACGAGTCGGCCAGCGTCGAATTCGTGTGAAAATACTTGATGCCGCCACCGTTGACGATGTTATTGACCGTGTTGGTCACGTTCGTCACATTGCCCGCAATGTTCGCGACATTGCCAGCAACGTTCGCCACATCTTCGTTGGTCTGGTACAGCTGCGAACCATTTACGGCGTCGAGGCTTGCCGTGGTGAGCGCGCCAGCCTTCACGTTCGTGATCGTCGTGCCGCCCGTACCCTTCAGCGTGATCGCGCCTTTGGTCGTGTCGTCGTATGCAACGAAGCTGTTCGTCACCACGCCGCTGCTGTTGATCGTGCCACCCATTGCCTGCAACTGCGCAACGTTCACAGCGTCCGAACCCGACACACCGTTCGCCACGTTCGACAGCGCGACCGGCGCGGATGCACCCACCCCACCGAGCGTGACCTTGTTGCGCGCGGAGGAGTCATATTGCACTGCGCTAGCCGTACTGCTGGTTGCCGCAGCGGTAATGGCTGACGTCACGTCGTTGTATGTCGTACCGCCAATCGTGATGGACGGCTTCTTGATCGATCCATCCGAGTTGACCCCGGCGCCGCCGCCAATCAGGCTTGCAACACCCGCCAACTGCGTCACGTTGACAGCGTCCGTGGCTTGCGTACCGGCTGCGACGAACGTCACCTGACGCTGCGCCGAGCTGCTACCCACCGAGACGGAGTTCGCGCGGTCGGTTGTCGAATTGGCGCCCAGCGCCATGGAGTTGGCCTGGTTTGCAACCGAGTTTGCACCGAGGGCCATCGAGTTCGACGCTGCGTTCGTCACCATTGCGTTCGCACCGATGGCGACCGAATTCGTGGCGTTCGTCACCGCCAACGAGCCCAGCGACAACGCGTTCACGCCCTGCGCTGCCGAGTTATACCCGATCGCGACGGCATTGTTTGCGAAACTGTTGGTGCTCGCGCCCGCGCCGATCACCGTCGTATCCAGAGCAAGAGCGGCCGCAGACGAACCAACGGCAGTCGAACCGGCCAAAGCGGTGCCGGAACCCGCACCGACTGCTAGCGAGCGATCGCCGAGCGCCATAGCCGTCGGGCCGATTGCCATGGCATCGAGCCCACTGTCCGTGCTCGTCGTCGTGCCTTGCGTCACGTTCGAGCTGACGGCAATGTAGGAGGTGACCGGCGCTGCGCCCAGCAGCGTAGCACCCACCGGCGCCGAACTCTTCAGCACCGCCTTCGTGCCGCTCGATTGCGACTGCATTTCCTGCGTCAACGAACTTTGCAAGGCATTCAACTGAGCAACCGTGACTGCATCCGTTGTTGCCGTGCCGTTCGCGACGTTCGTGATACGCCGTTCGGCACCCGTGTCACCCACGGACACGGTGTTCGCTGCGGACACACGGGAGTTCGCGCCCAGTGCCACCGAGTCGGCGAACATGGCGCGCGAGCCCGCACCGACCGCCACGGCGTTCGAGCCGCTTGAATACGAGCTTCCGCCGATTGCAACCGATCCGTCGCCCGTTGCAATTGCCGACGAGGACGTGGACACGATCCTGACGTACTTCGACGTGTTGGAGAGGCTATTGTCAACGCTGGTGATGGCGGAATCCAGCCCACTGAGCGCCGAGCCTACGTCGTTGTATGTATTGCCCTGCACCGCGTACGTGGGTTTGGTCACCGCACCGCTCGGGTCCACGCTGGAACCGCCGCCCAGTGCGTTCGCCACGCTGCTTGCGGTATTGAACAGTTGCGAACCGTTGATTGCGTCTTTGCTGTCAGACGTAACCTGCCCTGCGGCCACGTTGGTCAAGCCAACCGGCGCCGAGGCGGATACGCCACCCAGCGTGAGCTGGTCATGAGCAGGCGTGTCGTAAACGACAGCGTCTGGCGAACCGCCACCGCCGCCCGATGCATTGGCGATGGCCGCGTTCATCTGGCCGAGGTTGACCGCGTCGGTAGCGGACACACCGGCTGCGACGTTCGACAGCGTCACCGCTTTCGATGCGCCGACGCCGCCAAAAGTCACCTTGCCTTTGGTCGTGTCGTCGTACGCGACGAAGCTGTTCGTCACCACGCCGCTGGTGACATTGGCGCCCATTGCCTGCAGTTGCTGCAGATTGACTGCGTCGGTGCCGTTCGTAGCATTTGCCACGTTGATGATCTGCCGCTCCGCACCGACAGCGCCCACCGACACGGCATTGTCGCGGTCGGCCAGCGAGTTCGAACCTAACGCGACCGAATTCTGCCCGTTGGCAATCGCCGCGCCGCCAATAGCGACTGAGTCCGCACCAACTGCCGACGAATCGGCCAGCGTCGAATTCGTGTGGAAATACTTGACGCCGCGATCGTACAGATTCACGACAATGTCACCGACGTTGTTCGCGAGCGTCTGCAAGTTCTGGTTCGTCGTGTACAGCTGACCGCCGTTCACAGCGTCAGTGCTGGCCGCCGACGAGATGTCGCCAGCGGCAACATTCGTCAGCCGCACCGCTTTCGGGCTATTGACGCCACCGAGCGTCACCTCGTCGCGCGCGGACGAGTCGTACGTGACGACCAGCGGGTTCCCGGCAATGCCGTTGTTGACGATGTTGTTCACCACATTCGTCACGTTGGAAACGTCGCCGGAAAGATTGGCGACGTTGTTCACGACGTTCGTGACGTTCTGGTTCGTCTGAAACAGCTGCGAGCCATTGACTGCGTCGGTGCTATAGGCAGACGAGATGTCGCCCGCCGTCAGATTCGTGATCTTCGTTCCTTTCGTACCCTTGAGCGTAATCAGGGTGGACGCGGAACTGTCGTAAGTCACGGCGTTGGCGACGACGCTGCCGCTGCCGCCACCGCTGACGCTTGCGATGGCTGCGTTGAGCTGATCCACGTTCACCGCGTCTGTGCCTGCGGCGCCTGCGGTCACATTGGTGATCTGCCGGGTGTACTGCGAAGTACCGTCGGCCGACAGGTAGCCCACCGACACGGAATCAGGACGAGCCGCAACCGAGCCGCTGCCCAGCGCGACCGAATTGGACGCGAGCGCGGCAGAATTGGCGCCGTATGCACTCGAATTGCTGCCCGTGGCAATCGCGTAAGGACCGGACGCGACCGAGCTTGCACCCTTGGCGAGCGCGCTGCTTGCCGGCTCGCTGGAAGGAGAGTTCGCCTGGAAATAACGCGAGTACTGGTACAACTGCGCGCCGTTGACCGCGTCGGCGCTCGTTGACGAAATCGTTCCCGGCGCAACGTCGATGATCTTGTTGCCGGTCATGTCGACCGTGCCGATCATCTTGATACCCGTGTCGCCGACGATTTCAAGGTGACCGTCGTCATAGCCCGTGACGCGTGCGGTGATGCCACCATCGTTGTAACCCCACGCGCCGTTGTCGGCCGCAGCGTTATTCAGCGAAAACGACATGCCGGCAGAACCGCTCGTGCCGTTGCAACTCATGATGCCCACGGCGCTCGACAGCGGCCCCCAGGAAGAACCCACACCGCCTACGCCGCCGGGGCACAGCTCCAGCCCACCGTTGCCGGGGCTGGTCTGGGCAGCCGCCATGCCAGGCATCATCGCCGCGCCGATTGCCATGGCAATCGGCATGAACATGGCCTTCAACGGAGTTGACGGACGAGAATCCACGCTCGTCACGATAGCGCCAGACGAGGCGACGGTACCCGTGCCACTGCGTGCCTTGGCGGTTTCCGGAGCAGCCACCCACGTTCCAGACGCATCGTTCCAGATGCTGATGTACGACTTATTCATAATTTCCCTAAATAGAGGGCAACGCCCGCTTGCAAATCGGTTCTCTAACCGCGAATACATTTGCAAAAAAGCCGGACTGACATCCCGAATTGGAGTACGGCTTTTTATGCTTCAGATAATGTAGTTGGAGGACCTATCCTCTAAGAATCAGGAAACAGGAAGTTCAAACGAGAAATTTCCGAATAAAGGGTAGATAAATCGCAAGCCTTCTCAAAATTGCCATTACCTCGTGGTGCGCGAGGGAGGCGAAACGAATCAATACCAATCCGTCAAGCCCCTGATGCGACTGCCTTTCGACGTTTGACATTCCTCATTTCATTTCGATAATCTTTAACGTTCTGATAGAAGTGAGGAATTGCATCACCCACACTTGAGAAAATTCGCAAGTTTGCGATTCGCGTCGATTCGTACAATCCGCCGCGACACAATCGAATCTGCGTTTTGGCATAGAGTTTTTACTTTTTAATCAGATAAGGACGCGCCGACCTGTGTCTTAACACTCTTTTTCCGATCGCATTTATTAATAAAGAAATCATGAAAATCTCAGAAATTCGCCGCAAGAATAAGCAACTCGGCCAAGGCATGACGGAATACATCATCATCGTCGCGCTCATCGCCGTGTCGGCTATTGGCGTGTACTCACTCTTCGGCCAAACGCTGCGCAACCAGACCTCCGGCCTCGCTATCGAAATGTCCGGCCAGAACGCGCAGAGCAACATTTCGACGGCGCAGACCAATGCGAATACCGCGACCAGCAACGCCAACCACACGAAGAACATGGGTACGTATAACGACAGCAACAATACGGGTAACTAACCTTTCCGGATCAGCGGTATCCATCATGAAACGCTCTGCCCGCACGGGCAGGGCCAGGGTTGCCAGCGCTAGCGGGCAGGCGCTGGTCCCTGCACTGATTTTCCTTCTGGTCGGCTGCATAGGTCTGTACGTGGCGTTCAGCTCGTTCCAAATGACAAGCGCCAAAATCAAACTGCAAAACACGGCGGATGCCGCCGCTTATAGCGCCGCCGTGCTGCAGGCGCGCGACTACAACTTCTCTGCTTATACGAACCGGGCGATGATTGCCAATCAGGTCACCGCCGCGCAAGTGGTTGCGCTCAAATCATGGATCGACGAACTCGGTGAGACCTACACGCCCTCCGACCTCGACAAAACGATCGCAGGGCTTGCAGACCATCCCGCCGAATGGAGCACGCCGAAGCAGCTTGGCGATAGCGACATCGCGCCGCTGCGCGCAACGTTGGACGCGTTGCTGCCCACGGTGGCGCGCAATATAGGTTCACTCAATCGCGCGCTAAGCGTCGCGCAAGCCACCTACCACGCTGCGACCGTGAACTCGGTCCCAGACACAGCGGATGCAATCGCGCAACTGAATCAGCCCGACACGCACGTCACCAGCGGATATTTCACCAGCGCGCGCAATGCCGCGCAGCTTGCCGCATGGACCTCCTATACGGCTACCATCACGCCCGCAGGGAAGCTCGGCTCAGACGAATTCGCCGACGTCGCAACCGACCCGGCCACGCTCGACGGTTTCGTCAAGAACCGCGACTCCAGTCGCAGTGTCGCGCCTGACTTCCAGCAGTTGAACGATACCGCCGCAAGCGTATGCGGAACCACGGCCAGCTCGTTCACCGTGCGAGTCACGCACGACGGAGGCACTCAGCTCAGAAGCGACAAGAGCGCCTGGCAATCTATCGATGCAAGCACTGCTGCGCTCGTCGTAAGCTGTTTCGGCGCATTTGGCGCCGTGGCCGGCTCCGGCGGCAGTGCGAATGGAAACATCACCAGCTTCATGACGCATCCGCCGTTCGTCGCGTGGCAGGACTGGCAGGGTTATGGCGGCTACTTCAATTTCGGCTATGAAGGCAGTGCCTCACCCGGCTATCAGGTACCGGAGGCCATGGCGCAGCAGTTTTCGCAGGGGCCCGGCCCTTCGCTCGATCCCGCGAACGGCGGTCTGCTCCCATATCAGGAGCTCAGCGGCCTGGCACTTGCCAGCGAGGCGCCTCGCATCACGATCGAGGTCACGCGCAACACCAACACACTCGTGAAGACGATCGGCCTGCAAGGCAGCGGCCGTCTCGCCGTGGTCGACAACGCCGCCGCCGGCGCCATGCGGGCGCTCTCCAGTGCCAACGCCTATTTCGTACGCCCGGATGAAACCGCTTCCGGCGCCTCGATCATGGGCCGTCTTCTGAATGCCGACGAATGGGCGCGCGCAGATCATGCCACCGAATACCCAAGCCTCTTTAGCCCCTATTGGCAAGCGCGGCTCGCGCCGGTCAGCCAGGAGGAACGCGCCGCCGCGCAGGCGAGCCAGATGTCCGAAGCACCGCAGGCCCAAAAGCAATGAAGCAAAACCCACTGAGAAGCACCGCGCAATCCGGTCAGGCAATGGTCGAGTTTCTCGTCTCCATGACCATGGTGATGAGCGTGTTGTTGCTCGCCATCGTCATGCTCGCAAAGTTCAACGACATGCGTAACCGGACGCTGATGGGCTCGCGCTATCTGGCGTGGGAACGCACGGTGTGGTCAGACGGCGATACCGCCAAAAATCTCGCCAGCGATCCAGCCACCCCGGAAGGATGGTCGAGCACATACGGTACCTCCGCGTTGACCGTTGCCAAGAGGGATGCCGAACTCAAAGGCGAAATCATGCAGCGCCTGCTGGCGGCCAACAATTCGGCCATTTCGAGCGCGGACCGCTTGCAGAACAAACTGGCTGCATTGCAGCCGGTCATGTGGCACGACTATGGCGGCAATCCGCTGCTGACCTCGTCATCCGATGTTGCGGTCAGCACCGCCTTGACTGCCGATCCTGCAAGCAGTCAGAGCAGCATCGCCCTGTCCCAATGGTCCGTACCCACCGCGACCGGAGGGCAATATGCGGCGCGTCTGAGCCTGCCGTCGAGCACGCTTCGGTCGGGCACGCTCAGCTTGACGGTCGGCGCAACGAGCGACGTGCTTGAACGGCTCTGGCCAAAAGACGGAAAGCTGCCCGCATTCGCCGGCCTGACATTTTCAGACACCAACACCCTGTTGACCAACACCTGGGTTCCAGATGGCTCGGCGAGCAACAAGGCGTTGTTCAGCGAAGCGGTGCCGGCGGCCCATGTTGCTCTGGTGCCCACTAGCGAATATCAGGGTTTGAAAAAGTACGCGCCCGAGATTTCGACGCTCGAATTCGGCCGTGTTCAGCAAGATGTCGTGCCCGCGACCCGGTTGAATCAATGAAATTGCTGGTCGCTCGACTTTCTCGCGGCGCCTGCCTGGTCGGCGCGCTGCTCGCCGGCGGCAACGCTTTGGCGTCCAACGCATGCAACAAGATACCGGTGCAGCCGCGAAGCACTCAATCCATTGGGCGCGACATGATCGTGAACGGCGTGCCCACGTCTCTGGTCGGCATGGACTTCGCCGGCACGCTTGAGGAGGTATCGAACGCGTTTCGCGATTTCTGGGTGCGGGAAGACGTCCCTGCAAAGGGCCGTTCTACGTCCTCAGGCTGGCTGCTCAGCGCGTTGGACGACCACTGTCTGTACGTGCTCGCCCTTGCGCCTCAAGTCACCGGCGATCACGCACGCGGACTGATGAGCGTGATCCGGCTAGGCGGCGACGAACCGGATCACACGATTCCGGATGCGGTCATTCCGCTTCCCGAAGACAGCCGGGTTGTCTCGGACGTCGAGAGCCGTGATCCGGACAAAGCCGGTCGTACGTGGATTCTCGATATGTCCGGCGAAGCGCAATGGAACGCGCAGCGCTACCGCAACAGTCTTGCCGCGCAAGGCTGGATCAGTGTGGGCCAACAGCCCGACGTTCAGTCGGCACGAAATCACGCAACCCATGCAACAGCTTTCGCCATGCAACGCGGTAGAGACAGCGTGGATGCGAGCTTCTCGGATAGCGCAGGAAGAACGAGCGCTGTCATCAATGCAATCAGAACTCATTGAGAGATCAAACGTGAAAAACCTTTTGTCCCGCGGAAGAACTTCGTGCGGCCGGCGCCTCTCCACGACAAGACAGCGTGGCCAGGCGTACGTGGAATACCTCGTGGTGACCTCGGCAATTGTCGGCGCACTGCTCGTGATTTCGAACGATATCGTAATCGACGGACAGCCTGTCTCGCCGCTCGCCGCACTCGTTACAAACTTCAAGTCTCTGTTCAGCGCCTACAGCTTCACCCTTTCGCTTCCCTGACCGTGTCAGGTCACTTTGTCATGTTCAAGAAAATAAAACTCCGCTCACTGCTCGCGAATTCATGGGTGCTGCTTTTCCTCGCTGTGCTGGTTGCAGGTGGCCTTACGTTTCTGCTCTACAAATATCTGAACGACCGAGAGACAAAGCTCAAGGCCGACATGAACACGAATCATATTCGCGGCGGCGTGGTGGTTGTCGTGCCGCAGCAGGACGCTCCCGCCGGCATGCCGCTGTCGAGCGACAACTTCGTGGGACGCGAGATTGAAGGCAATCTGGTGTACGACGATACGATCCGCGCGGACAATTTCGAGCAATACCGTAACTCACATCTGGTGAAAGCGGTACGGCACGGACTACCGCTGCGCGCGGGCGACATCGACGCGTTGCACGCCCGCGACTTTTCGGACGTCCTGAAACCCGGAACTCGCGCAGTGACAGTCGAGATCGACACGGTCAATTCCACGGCCCTGATGCTGCGCCCCGGCAATCACGTGGATCTGTACTGGATCGGCAAGGTCTTTCACCTCGATCACAGCAGCGACGATAAAAAAATCGCACAACGCATGTTGTCGAACGTGCTCGTGCTTGCGACCGGTCAGGACACGCGCCCGCGCGACGCCGGCGAGGCAGCGCAATACGATCAGGCGAATGCCAACAGCAGCGCGATGAGCCGGCAGCAGGGCGACGGATACACCACGGTAACGCTCGAAGTCCCCGTGGACGACGTGCCGCGCGTTGCGCTCGCACAAAAGGTCGGCGGCTTGCGCCTGATTCTGCGCAACTCGGACGACAAGACCGCGGACGGTCCCGCGTTGGTTCAGGAAAGCGATGTATTCATCGATCCCACTCGCGGGCGGCCAGGCGGGAGTACGGCTGCGGCGCCCCCGTCCGTCGAAATCATCAGCGGCGGCAGCATGAACACCAGCAGCGTGCTGATTACCCAAGGCCAATCGACCACGCCCGTCCAGGAGCCGCGATCAACTCCCGCCGCGACCGCGGCGATACCCGGTTCCGCATCGCCGCAGCATCAGCCGAGTCTCTATGAACAGGCGAACGCGATTGCGCAACAACTGCAAAAAGCCACTGCGCCCGGCGCATCGAAGCAGAACTAAAGTACCGAGTACCGATTTCCATGAAAGTCAAACATAACGCGGCGCCTCTGCGCCGCCGGGTCCTGCCGTCTGTTCTCGTTGCCATGCTGTTGTGCGAGGCGGCGCCAGCCGTGGTGGCTCAATCCAGCTACTCCGCAACCCAGGATAGTCCTGCCGCCGGCACGCGAGTGCTCGACATGTTCCGTGGCGAAGTACGGATCCTCCATATTCCGGGAACGATCAAACGCATCGCCATTGGTGACGGCAAGCTGATTACCGCCAACGTGGTCGACGGCAGCCTGGTACTGCTTGGCGAGAAGGACGGCATCACGTCGCTCGTCGTGTGGAACCAGAAGGGCATCGCGCTGCAAACTACCGTCCGTATAGCGAAAGCGGAAGTCAGCGCGTCGGTGGGACAGTTGCGCGCGGTGCTCAAGCCCGTGTCGGGACTGCACATCGATGCAATCGGCTCGAATATCGTGCTTTCCGGCGTGATCCATCGCGACATGGCGAATATCGTGAAGGCCGCGACGCACGACATGACGAACGTCGTCGACACCACCACGGTCGACGAAGGCGACGCGCTGCGCAAAACCGTGCACTTCAAGGTACAGATCATGGAAGTGACGCGCAACGGCCAGCGCAATCTCGGCATTGCGTGGGACAGCGCATTCAAAGGGCCGCAGATCGGCGGGGCGGCGACCGTTGCAACCGGCGCGGCCAAGGCCGCCGTCGCGGGAACGAGTTATTTCCTCGCGGGCATTGCCTCGAACATCACGTCGCAAATCAACTTTGCCGTGGAAAACGGCGACGCGTACGTGCTTGCGGCCCCGGAGCTGAACACGAAGAGCGGCGGAACGGCGAGTTTCCTCGCGGGCGGCCAGGTGCCGATTCCGCAGTCAGGCGCGCTCGGCACGACAAGCGTCGAGTACAAGGACTACGGTATCAAGCTGAGCATCATTCCGGTGGTGGACGCGAACAACATTATCTCGGCGCATCTCACTACGGAAATCAGTCAGATCGACCCATCCGTGACGTATGCCGGCATGCCGGGTTTTCTGACTCGCAACACGAGTTCGGACATCTCAATGCGAGCGGGCGAAACGCTGGCTATTTCCGGACTGATCAGTGCGGACGCGACGAATGATTCCAACGGCATGCCATTCCTCAGCCAGGTGCCGATCATCGGACAGCTGTTCCGCTCCGACGCGTTCCGGTCCAAGAAAAGCGATCTCGTGATCTTCGTGACTCCGGTGATCTCAGACCCGGATCTGGCGCCGAACACGAACCTGCTCACGCGTGCCGACAGAATCGACGAAAGCTTCCGCAAGGAGTACGGCAATCCGAATCCACTCATCGCCGACAAAGACAAGGCGAATCACACGACTGCGCCGCGTCAACCGATCGGGCCCACGCCTGCGTTGATTCCCACTCCGATCCGCAGCACGTTGCAGCAGGCAGCGCCAGCTGAACCGCGGGCGCAACCGTCGTCCGTCGATGCCGCTGGGCCGCTGCCGCCACCCCGTCCTTACACAGGCGTGCCGCCAGTGGGCGTCGCCGAGGCGCTTCGCGCGCTGAGCAGCGAGCAGCAGCCGCAAGCCACCCGGCCGCCCGTTTCGACGCAACCCGCGTCGAATGGAAAAACATCGGCGCAACAGGTCGGCGTGCTCGGCACGTCGGCGGAGTAAGTGCACAACGCGGATACCACCATGCTCAATCTTCAGGTACACACGCGCAATGCGCCGGTTCGGCTGCTTCAGCTCGATCAGGGTTGCACGATCGGCAAGGACGCGAGCTGTGACGTGATCGTCAAGGGTTTGCTCATCGGCAAACTGCAAGCGCGGATAGTAAGAGAACACAACGCTTATTACATCGAGGACCAGGGCGGCATTGCGGCAACGCTGGTCAACGGTTCGCCGATCACGCGCTACGGTCCGCTCACCGAAGCGGATCAGATAGAAATCGGCGTCACGACCATCAGGATCGCCCGCGACGCCTCTGTGTCGCGGTCTGTGTCACCGACCCATCACGGCGCGCAGAGCGCGCAGCATGCGGCTCACGCGCCGGTTGCAACGCTGCCAGTCGATCACCCTGTTGCGTCGACGATGGGCGGGACCACCCAGCCAGCGGCACAACATCACGCGCGTGAGCAACAGGAGCCTTTTTTTGCGGCAGCGGCTCCCGCTTCGTTCACGGCGTCGCCGCAGTCGGAGCGATCTTATTTTCCGCCGACAACATCGCTCCCCGCTCTCAACGCTTTGCACACGCTCCCACAGCATGAAGGCGCGGCCGCGACCAATCATGCTGTCACGCCGGGGCTTGAGCCGTTACTGCCCAGGCCAATCGCGTCAACGAAAAAGAGCGCGGCAACGCAACTGCCGGTTGCGCCCATCAACAGTCCGCACGGCATCGAACTGCGCAAGCAGGCGCATATGAAGGTGATCGCGGCGCTCGACCTCCGGCGTCTGAACGTAGCGCGCATGGAAGAGGACGAACTGCGCAAAACCGTAAGCGCCGCCCTCGACGATATCCTGAATCACGACACCAGTTTTCGCACCGCCGATATCCCGCTCGACGCTCTGAAGAAAAGCGTCTTCGACGAAATTATCGGCCTCGGACCACTCGAGGAATTGCTGGCCGATCCGACGGTGTCGGAAATCATGGTGAATTGCCACAACGAAATTTTCATCGAGCAATATGGCCAACTGACCCGCTCGCCGGTGATCTTCACCGACGACCGCGCGGTACTCGGCGCGATCGAACGAATCGTTGCACCCATTGGCCGCCGCATCGACGAAAGCTCGCCGATGGTCGACGCCCGGCTCTCCGACGGGTCGCGCGTGAACGCCGTGATTCCGCCGCTCGCATTGAAGGGGCCGAGCATGACGATCCGCAAATTTTCCAGGCAGAAACTGGGCGGCGAAGATCTGGTTCGCTTCGGTTCCCTGTCGGAGGACATGCTCGAATTCCTGCACACCGCGGTCAGGGAAGGCGCCAACATCATCATCTCCGGCGGCACGGGCTCGGGCAAGACGACGCTGCTGAACGTGCTGTCCAACTACATTCCTGACGACGAACGCATCGTCACGGTGGAGGATGCAGCGGAGTTGCAGCTGTCCCAGCCCAATCTCGTCTGCCTCGAAGCGCGCCCCGCGAACATGGAAGGCAAAGGCGCGGTGCCCATTCGCGACCTCGTGAAGAACTGCCTGCGGATGCGGCCGGACCGCATCGTGATCGGCGAGTGTCGCGGCGGCGAGGCGCTAGACATGCTACAGGCGATGAACACAGGCCACGACGGCTCGCTCACCACCGCGCACGCCAACACCCCGCGTGACTGCATCGCGCGACTCGAAGTGATGACGCTGATGGCGGGTCTCGATCTGCCCGTGCAGGCCATTCGTGAGCAGATCAGTTCGGCGGTGGACATCATCGTGCAGCAGTCGCGTTTTTCCTGCGGGTCACGCCGCGTGACGCACGTGACCGAAGTGAGCGGCATGGAATCCGGCGTCATTACCTTGCAGGACGTGTTCGTCTTCAAGGAGGAAGGTTTCGGCGACGACGGCAAGATTCAGGGCAAGTTCGTGTCCACGGCGTATATACCCGACTTCTACCAGGAATTGATTCGCCGGCGCATTCCGGTGAACACGGGCATTTTCACGCGCGTCGAATGAGAGTCTGGACATGAGTCTTCCCATTATTCTCGGCCTGGCTTTCTTCGGCAGCCTGCTGGTGATCTTCCTCGTGTCGCGCATGGGCACCGCCACGATCAGCAAAAGTTCACGTCAGATGGCGGGCGAAATCGAGTCTTCGCTTGCCGACGCGTTCGTATTCGTCAACCGGCAGAAGGCCGCTGCGTGGAGCATGGCGGGCATGATCGGATTGCCGGTCATCGTGTTTCTCGTCAGCCGCAGCTTTCTGGTTGCGCTCGCGTCGATACCGCTTGCCATGATGCTGCCGAAGCAATACATCAAGCGCATGCAAAAAAAGCGTATCGATACGCTGGAAAAGCAGTTGCCCGATGCGCTGCTCATGATGTCCGGCGCGCTGCGTGCCGGCGCAAGCTTTCCCTCTTCACTCGAAGCGGTGATTTACGAAATGGCACCTCCTATTTCGCAGGAATTCGACTTGCTGATGCGCGAAATCCGGCTCGGCATCGACATGGATGTTGCGATGCGCAATCTGGAGAGGCGTGTTCCGATTCCCGACTTTCTGATGATGACGGCGGCCGTCACGATCGCACGTGAAGTGGGCGGCAATCTGGCCGAAGCGCTCGAGTCGGTCGCCCGCACGTTGCGTGAAAAGCTGCAGATGGAAGGCAAGATCAAGGCGCTCACGTCGCAGGGCCGCATGCAGGGGATCGTGATGACCTGCCTGCCGCTCTTTCTGATGCTCGTTCTGCGCTTCATGGAACCCAAAGCAATGGCGCCGCTATTCGACGAACCGGTCGGCTGGGCCACATTGAGCGTGATCGCCGTGATGGAGTTTCTCGGCTACGTGTCGATCACCCGCATCACCAATATCGATGTCTGACCTATGCTGCTCATCATTGCGCTCGTCATGAGTCTCGGGCTGATTGCGTTCATCGCAATCGGCTACAAGTCGATCAACGGTCTGGCTGGCGCCGTCCCGCCGGAAGATCGCACGTTCCTCGATCCGCTGCCGAAGTCGCTGCGCCCGCTATGGCCGCTCGTGAATTTCGTGGTTCACCACTTCGGCGACAGATTCAGCCCAAAGCTCGTCGACAAGACCGACCTGCAATTGCGGCTTACGTCGCTTACGTTCCTGATGAATGCGCGCCAGTTCATCGCGCTGTCGATCATCGGCGCGGTCGGCATGGCGCTCGTCGTGTTGCTGCTGATGCTCGCGCTCGGCATGTTCTCGATGCTCGCGCTCATTCTCGCGGCCGCGCTCGGTTATTTCTATCCGCGCATCTGGACGCGTGACGTGCGCCGCCGCCGCGTCGCCCAGATTCTCAGGCATCTGCCGATCTATCTCGACTTTCTCACGCTCGCCGTCGAGGCAGGTCTGAACATCAATGGCGCGATTCAGAAGGCGGTCGAGAAGGGCCCGGAAGGCCCGTTGCGTCGAGAACTCGAACACGTTTTGCGCGACCTCAAGTCGGGACTGAACCGGATGGAATCGCTGCGCCGCCTCGACGACCGTCTGCGCATCAAGGAAATGACGAACCTCGTGAGCACCATCGTGCAGGCGGAACGCATGGGCTCGGGGCTTGCCAAGTCGCTGCGCTTCCAGTCCGAGCAACGCCGCTCCGAACGTTTCCAGCGCGCGGAAAAGCAGGCGATGGAAGCGCCGGTGAAGCTCGTCTTCCCGTTGTTGATCTTCATTTTTCCAGTGACGTTTATCGTGCTTGGATTTCCGATCGTGATGAAATTCGTGCAGGAGGGCTTGCTGTGAAAGTCGCGCGACTTTATGCCGAAGGCCGCGATACGACTGTTCAGGTGTCGGTCACGCAGACCGCTGGAGAACGCATGCGCGGCTTGCTCGGCCGGGACGATCTTGCATCCGGCGAGGCATTGCTGCTGACACGCTGTGGCTCGGTACACACGTTCGGCATGCGCTTTTCAATAGACGTGGTGTTTCTCGACCGCCGCCAGCAAATCGTCGCGATCCATTATGCGGTGCCAAAGCACCGTATCGTGTTCAGCCTTCGCGCGACCGAAACGCTTGAAATGCCTGCTTATTCCGCGCGAACCCATGGGCTCGCTGTCGGCGACCAGCTCGTATTCGAGGTCTTGTCATGAGAGGTTCGTGTTCCAAGCCGCAACGGGTTCGGTGGGCCAGGCCGCGTATAGCGCGCGGCGCGCGCCGGTTCCGGCAGTTGGGGCAGTCGATGACCGAATTCCTCATCGTCGCGCCCGCGCTGCTGTTCGTCTGCTTTGGCACGTTGCAGTTCGTGCTGCTGTATCAGGCGAAATCCACGCTAGACGTCGCGGTACTTGAAGCCGCGCGCGAAGGCGCGGTCAATAACGGTTCGATGCAAGCGATGCGCGCCGGCCTTGCACGAGGGCTTGCTCCAATTTACGCTCGCCACGCGGATGCGGCCGGGGTCGCCGCGGCACTTGCCAGCGCACAGACCGCGGCCACCCAGTTCAGCATCATTACCGTGCTCAACCCGACGCCGGCTGCGATCCAGGATTACGCGCGGCCTCGTTACTATCCCGATCAAGCTGCAACGTTCACGGAGATTCCCAATGACTCGCTGATGTATCGGGATTCTTCGGTGCCGCCTGGCGCAACGTCGGGCATGAATATTCAGGATGCCAATCTTTTGAAAATTCACGTGCACTACTGTTACGACATGTATGTGCCGCTGGTCAACAAGGTGATCTACTACGCAACCAATGTGATCGGCACCATCGGGGCTATGGGCATTTTGACACGCGAACCCGCCAGTTCGACTGCTAATCCGGACCCCTATGGAAATCCGCTGAACGGCGATGCTCTCTGCAAAATCAAGCTCAAGGACGGTATTGCAACGGGCCGCTGGCCCATTTCGCTCGACGCCGAGGCCATTGTCCGTATGCAGTCACCGCTGCGGGCCTCGGCGCTGAATGACTCACCGAATCCGACGGGCGATTGATGTCGGCTCGCCAAAGTGCAGCGCGAGTCGTTCCGGACGCCGTTTTGTCTCGGCGTCACCGGGAGGGGCGCGATCCTGAACGGCGCGACGTGTCGCTTCGTTCGTGGCTGATCTGTGGTGCTGCGGCGCTTGCTCACATTCCGCACGACGCATACGCCGCAGACGCTCGGGTGGCACGATTACATCACGCGTCCGGCGTCGTCATGATCGTAGGCGGCATGGGCGGCGGCGAACTGGGCGCCGTGGCCCCGTCCATGCGCTCCACCGCTGCTTACGCTCGCGCGCACACGCGTTCAGTCATGGTGACGACGGCGACTCCGGCAACGGCTAGCCCGGCGGCTGAGCCGTCGGCGTCTGTGGCATCGCGCGTGATGGCATTCGCACCGCTGATCGAAAAGGCCGCGCGCGCTACGCAACTCGACGCCGCATTATTGATGGCTGTGATCGACGTCGAATCCGGCGGCAATCCACAAGCTGTGTCGCCGAAAGGCGCGTCGGGTCTCATGCAATTGATGCCCGCGACGGGAATGCGACATGGCGCATTTGATCTGTTCGATCCGCAGCAGAACATCGGCGCGGGTGCGCGCTATCTGCAAGCGCTCCTCCAGCAGTTCGGCGACCTCGCACTCGCGCTTGCCGCCTATAACGCCGGCGAAGGCGCTGTGCAGAAATCGAACGGCCAAATACCACCCTACGCTGAGACGCTGAGTTACGTGCCGAAAGTGATCGCGCGTTACGGATGGTATCGGGACGCTATGCTGGGCACGACCAGCGCATTCATCCAGGAGGTGCGGACGGTGGGGGCGATTCGGCCGATGCATAGGAGCGCGGATGCGCGCGTCCTGTCAGGTGGAGATGGAGAAGGCGATTAAGCGGTCGTGCGGCGGCTTAAAGCAAGCATGCCAACAGTTTCGTCGACGCATGCACGTCAAAGCGCACATAGACTGAGCGCGGCCTCGATCGACGTGTTCAGCGCGTCGATCGAGTGACTGACAAGCGGAAAAATGCCCGCGATGCGGCCGCGCTCCCGCGCCCGCGCCGCAGCTTCCAGCCGCGTCAGCAGAACGAGCAGACCCGTACACCCGAGCACACGCGCGGAACCGGCAATACGATGCGCCGCGCTGGCAACCTGCTCCCACTCGCACTTGTCGATACTCTCGCGCAGCGAGACGAGCCCGGCGCGATTGGTATTGGCGACCAGTTCGAGCACGCGCGATGCAGCAGCTCGATCTCCGCCCACCAGATCGAGCGCCGTGGCATAAAGCGAACGATACTCGGCGGCATGAGCGCGTTGATGCTGGTTTGGCATGGATTGCCTACTGCGCCAGTGCAATCCGGCAGCGTCGCGCCAGATCAATGAGTTCGACGAGCGACTTCACGCCAAGCTTGTGCATGATGCGCGTCTTGTGACTGCTCACGGTTTTGTTGCTGATAAAAAGCGCCTCGCCAATTGCCTTATTCGACATACCCTTAGAGAGCATTTGCAGGATCACCAGTTCCTTATCGGACAGCATCATGACGCGCTCCTCTTCCTTCACCGTTCGCCCGGCCAGCGCAATCCCCGAGCCGCTCGACGTGACCGGGAAGACGGTGTAGCCCGCAAGCACGGCCTCCACGCCCCGCATGATTTCTTTCATTTCCTGCGACTTGGCAACGAAACCATGCACGCCTGAGCGCATCGCACGCGGCGCGAACGTCGCGGGGTCGTGGCCGGACAGCACCATCACGCGGATCGCTGGATGTGCCAGCTTGAGTCGCGGAATGACATCGAGTCCACTGATACGCGGAATGTCCAGGTCGAGTATGGCGAGCACCGGCGCATGCTGTCGGGCCATCTCAACGGCGGATTGACCGTTATCGGCTTCGATCACGTCCTCGACGCCCAGAAGTTGCATGAGTTGCATTTTGATGATCATCCGGAACGCAGGGTGATCGTCGATAATCAGAATGGTGGACATCGTTCAAATCCTTTAAAGCATCTTTGCCGCGTCAGGCGCCCACGGCGGCTCAAGTCTGCCGGTCAATCAATCCGCACCACGTCACTTCAATTTCGCGCCGCGAGATCTCGGCGAGCCGAAAAGACTGGCTATGAAGCGGGCGCTGCTGCCTGCCTCGAAAAAGAAACGCGAGCGCTGGCGGCCTGCTCGCAGTGCAGCGCCGTTTCCGCCGACGCGCGCAAACTGTCCTTTATATGCGGCAAACGTGATTCAGAGGCGGAGAAATTGCGGCGCCAGGCGTCGTGCCCGGCGTGCATCAGTTCGACTTCGGCGCAGGCAAGCGGCGCTTGCGCATGCGGACACCGTGCGACAGCAGGATCAGCCTTGATGGCGTTGACGATGTCCCACAGGTCAGGGCGTACGGTGGACACCGTGCGCAGCGCCGGATTGGCAGCGGATAGCGACGCGCTGTTCTGCAGCCCTATCGTAATGACGGCGGCCTGGCCGAGCGCTTCTTCGACGAAGCCCCACAGGTCACGGTCCGCCCGCGCCTGTTGCGCGGCATTCAGCCAGCATTGCGCCTTCGCGTGGAAATATTCGCGCCTGTCGCGAGGCAACTGGTCGAGCCGTTGCTGCAACGACGCGAGCGCACCCAGACTGCGGCGGATGGACGCATAGGCGCTGACCCATTGCGGGCTCGGAGCACCGGCGGCTTCGTCTTGTGAAGCACCCATGCCTGACTTCAATACCGTGGAATCGACGATGCCGAGTCGCTCGCGTGCGGCGTGGTCTGCACACCCCGTGAAGGCCAGCACGCACACGAGCGTCGTTAGCTGGAATTTCATTCATTCTCTGCGTCGAGCGCAACATTTTTCGAAGGCTCAGAGTATGCAGAGACGCAGAGAAGCGTGGAATGGGACCAGTCTTAGAAAGGCGCGAGATGAGGTTCGATTCCTCGGCTCGACAGCACAAGGATGCAAAACATTTTCAGCATTATGTGATTCGCCACTCGTTTCCACCCGTGACGACGCACGCCCCGCGTTTACTTGAGGCCGAAATCGACGCGCGTCGCCGCACCTTTGTCCTTGATGCCATCCGCGTTCAGTTTCGGTGCGACGATGAACACGCGGCTGCTGTCGATCTTGCCATCGAGATACTGCTGCACGCTCTGCGCGCGCCGTTGCGCGAGTTCGCGCAGGCTGCCTTCGTCGATGGGCGCGTTGGCGGCGAGAGCGTTCTTCATGTCGTCGTCGGGTACGCTTTTGGTCAGGCCGACGATATTGCGCGGCTTCTTGAAATCCGCCGACTTGTAAGCCTGCGTCAGATACTTGTCGTATTCCTTCGGATCGACACTCACGGTCGACAGGTCCACGCTTGCGCCATTTCCCACCACGTCCTTGATCTTCTGCTGCTTGACGAGGCGCTCCACGTAGGCGGTGCGCAACGCGGGCTCGTCCACGGCGGGATCGACGCGGCCTGTCAGGTCCATACGGACCGACTTCTTGTCAGCGAGGGCCTTGACGATCGTGTCGAGCTTTTTCGTGTCGGCGTCGGTGAGGGTCGCCGAGCCCGGTTCGAACTCGACGTAGCCCAATTCCTCCGCATTGCCGCCAAAAGCGTTGGCGATCAGCGAGAACGGCGCAGTGACGGCCTTTTCCAGCAGGTTGAGCACGGCATGCCAGATCAAACCGCCAATGCTGAATTCGGGATTCGACAGCGAACCCGACACCGGCAGATTCACGTCGATTTCTCCACGCGAGTTCTTCAGCAGCGAAATGGCGAGACGCACCGGCAGTTTCGTCGCCGTCGTGTTGTCGACGTGATCGCCGAACGTAAGCTGGTCGATGAAAAGATGATTGTTCGCATTGAGCTGATCGTTAGCGAGCTGGTAATGCAGATCGACGTTCAGCTTGCCCTTCGTGATCGGATAGCCCGCGTATTTCGCGGAATATGGCGTGAGATTGGTCAGTTCGATATCGTGCGCGCTCGCGGTCAGGTCGAGCGCGGGTTTCGCAATCAGCGGATTCACGGTGCCGCGGATCGACAACGGACCATTCGCGGCCAGCTTCGCGGCAATGTCCACCGGCGCCGATGTAGTGGACTGCGTACCGAACGCACCGACGGTCCCCTGAATATTGACGAGGTTCGCCGTGAAGTTCGGCTTGATGAAGTTATCCGTGTACGTTACGCGGCCCTGTTGCAGCACGAGCTGGCCGAAGTGCAGCTTCACGGGACTTTGCGGCGGCGTAGCGGCCGTGACCGTTGCCGGCGCGGAGGCCGCGGAGGCAGGGGCAGGAGCCGCAGGCACAGCCGCCGTCGACGCCGGCTGCGGCGTCAACGGCACGGGGTCGCCGCCGCTCTTGTCGCGCGTGAGCGACTTCGACGCTCCGCTTTCGTGCGCCACGACATCGTTCAGGTTGAGCTTGCCCTGCGCGTCGAGCAAGACGCGCCCATAGAATTTCGTAAACGTGACGCGCGCTGCGTCGACAACGGCGCCATGCTCGTCGTAATCCGCTTTCAGATTGGACAGCGCGAGCGAGCCCCACCCTGCAAACGGATCGGAAGTTGCCTTGTCGAGCATCCGAACATCGACGAGCGCAAGGTCGCCTTGATAATTCGCTTTGAGCGCTTTGGCTTGCGTCAGCGACAGATCGCCGCTCGCGTTGAGCAGTGCGCTCGCAATCTGCGCATTGAGCTTGTTGCCAAAATACGGCTCGAATGCCGCCGCGTCGAGCCGGTTCGCGTTCACCTTGACCGCCACCTTGAGCGGCGTGGCGGTGACGTCGCCGTTGATGCCGAGCGTGCCTTTACCGTTCAACGTTGCCTGCAGATCGACGGGCAGCGGTCGGCTCAGATCGTCGCTGATCTGCTGCACCTTCAGTTGCAGCGGCGTGATGCTCAGCTTGACCGACTGCGGCGTCGTGTTGTCGATGAAATTCGCCGTCGCGTCTTTCAGCGTCAGCTCGCCGATCCTGTAGTGCCATGCCGGCCCTTCCACCTGCGCTTTCTTCACCGCGTGAACCGCCGTGCGTTGCTGCGCGACTTCATGGGGACCGGCGAGCGACGCCAGATTGATGCTGCCGTCTTTCAGCCGCGCGACATCGAGCGCAAGACCGGTTGTGTCGACGCTCGTCACCTCGGCTACGCGCGCGGCCACGTCCACGTGCCTGACCACGACACGCCCTTGTGCGAGCGAGACCAGCGGAATGCTGTTGCCCCGCGCCGCCAGCTTGAGCGATTGCAGGTCGAGTTGCGTGTCGTCGACCATCACGGCCACCGGCGACTTCGACCAGTTCGCGCCGACATTCGTCGTGGCCGACAACGCGCCGTCCGTGACTTGCGCTGCGGTTGCGGTGTCGATATACGGCTGGATCAGCGGCAACTTCAACGACTTCAGATCGAGCTTTGCGTTTGCGGTTTTCGCGGCGAGTCCGAACGCGCCCGCTGCGCCGAGCGAGCCCCCACCGTCCTTGAACTCGGTGCTGAGCGTGTAATGCGCGGGGGCCGGGGCGAGCGTCGAAAAGTCGGTGAGCGTGACGGCGAGCTTTTGCAGACCGACGTCCACGGGACGCGATGCAGCGTCGTCATGAATATTCACCGTGCCGTCGTTCAGCGCGAAATGTTTGATCGACAGATCGAGCGGCGGCGCCGCGTTTTGCGTAGCGCTCGCGCCCGACGCTTCAGCGGGCGCACTGGCTGCGTTGGCCTGCGTCTGCGTTGGCGTTGACGCGGAGGCAGGCGCGGCTGCAAGCGCGGCTGCAAGCGCGGTTTCAGACGCGGCTACAGACGCTTTAGCTGCGGCAGACGTCCTTGCAGGCGCCGGCGCGAACATGCGCTCGACGCTCAACACGCCGTCCCGGTCACGCGAGAGCGCGGCAGTCGGCGCGTCGATGCGGATGTCGTCGAAGTGATACAGGCTCTTCAGCGGATCGAGCGTTGCGGCGGCCACGTGCACTGCGTGCGCCGCGAAGAACGGCGCCTTGGCCTGATCGCGCACGTCCACGTCGTTCATATCGACGGTGCCGGTCACGCGCAGCGAAGGCGCGTCGTTCGACATCACGAAGTTGAGCTTCAGATCGGTGGAGAGCTTGCCGGACTGCACGAGGACCGGCAGCTTGGTCGGCACGTAGGACACGAGACGCGGCACGTCGAGCCCGTCGAAACGCAGCGATATCTCCGACTCCCGCGACGCCGCGAAAGGCTTGGTCTTGCCGTCGATCGCAAGCGGACTGCCGTCGATGCGCGCGCGCAGCAGCGGCTCCACGAAGATGTCGGTTTTCGACGGCAGCGTGGCGATAAACGGAATGCCCAGCTTCCATTGATCGATCACGTGCGTGGCGCCGAGCAGCTTGTCGTCGAACGTGATCTTGCCGTTTTCGAGGCGTATGTTCGACACGGAAAACAGTGTGGGTTTGTTATCGGTTTTCGCCGAGGGCTTCGAGAACTTCTCGATCAGATCCGTGAAATTGAAGCGCCCCGCGTCGTCACGGACAAGATGAAAACGCGGTGAATCGAGCTGCACTTCATCGACGATCGGCGCGGCGCGAAACAATGAACTCCACGAAGGCTGCACGATGATCCGCGAAATATCCACGAAATCGCCCGCGCCGCCGCGCTCGCCGATATGCACACGGTCGGCTTCCAGTCTGAGCGTATAAGGATTGAGCGCAATGCGGCCGATGCTGGCCGGACGATCGAGTTGCCTGCTGAGTTGCTGTTCCGCGATGTGGCGGATCAGCGGCGGCGCCGCGAAAAATCCCAGCAGCCCGAACAAAACGATGAAGATCAGCAGACCAATGATGACGCGCCGGGTATGGCGTGACTGCGCAACGTCGCGCACGGTCTGCATGGAAGATGCGAATGTTGCTTTGTTGAGGCTTGCCATGCTCGGTTGTGGATAGTGCGGCGGCAAGCCCGCCGCGAAAACGAAAATCCCGCAACTGGCAGTATAAGTGGTGAATCTCGGGTAGTTGGAAAATGTAAGCCGTGCTTTACATTTTCGACCGCACACAAGGCTGCGCGTCCGGGCGTTGAGGGCGGCGGACGCGTGTTGGGCAGACCATCGGACCGACAGGGTCTGTCACGTCATTGACGCACGACTGCGGGCGGCTGCCAGGTGCCGTCGGTTGCCTGAGGTTTCGGCGCGTACAAACGCAGCACGAGTTGCAGATCGGCGCGCGGCGCCGGCAACCAGTTGCCGCCTCTGCCGCGCGTGGATGAAACCGTCACGTCGAGCGAACCATCGCGATTGCGGCGCGCGCCATTGCGGTCGCCCACCGCGAGACGCGCAGGCGCGCTGTCGCCGAGCGCGCCGTCTTTCGTGTATGCGGTGATCGACCAGAAACCGCGCACCGGCGGCAGTTCGTTCGGCGCGAAGTGAATGACGTAGCGATTGGCGCCATTGAGCGGATGACCGTCGCTATCCTGCGTGACGATTGCGCGCACTTCGTCGTCCTTCGTGCCGATGCCCGGCTGGGTAAATGCCGCATAAGCACGCATCGCGTAATCGGGACCGTAATTGCCGACGCCTTCGCCAAACCAGCTCCACCCATTCGCGCTCAACAGATTCGGCGGTGGCGTGGCGACGCGCTCATGGCCGTCGGCCAGACCGGCGGCGATCGCCTCGGGAGCGTTCGGCAGCTTCACGGGCTCGCCGGGCGTGACGCCCAGATCGGCTAAAAACTTCAATGCGTGCGGATCGGCCGGTGTCGGCGGATTGTCGGGCAGCGCCTGCGCGAGCCGCGTGAAAAACGCATTGGCGTCGAGCGCGGCCACCTGTGCGGCCGGCGTGGCCGAAGCGGATGAATTGACATCGGCGCCGCCGCGCGGCAGTGCGGCCAGTGCATTGCGCGTGCCGCCGACATAGACACTCAACGGCGCAACGCGAATGCCCCGTTGCAATCTGCGGACTGCCGCGAGGTCACGTCCGCGATTCGACTGGATGCGAACGCTCACCCACGCGTCGTGCGTCGGCACGTCGACGCGTGTCACGCCACTGGGAAGATCGCCCTGCCAGCCGGGTCCGACGAACGCGATGTTTTGCGCCTTGATGCCTGCCGCATGCGCGCCGAATTGCGAACTGGTCGACCAGACCACGTTCGTCCACATGTCGAGCACGCGGGCGTCGACATAACGGCCATGCGAATCGGGCAGCGAGAGGACTACCGGCTCGCTTCCGACATCCAGCCAGCCGGTCGAATCCAGCGTGTCGAGACTGGGACGCTGCGGGTAGGCCGCGCCAATTGGCGGCAACGCTTGCGCGTGACGCAGCGTGTTGACGGGCGCCTGCCCCGGATCGCTGCCGACGGCCGCATCGCGCGCGACACCCATCAGCACGAGCGGATAGCCGAACACGTAAGAATCGGCGACTTCGTCCTTGATCCAGCCGGTGGTTTTCTGCGTCGCGGACGGCGACGACGCGCAACCGGCCAGAAAGGCGAGGCCCGCGAACGATGCGCAGGTCCAGTGAAGCGAGAACAGTACTCGGCGATTTTTTATCATTCGTTCAGGTGGCGGAACGTGTGGTCCTGGGGATGTGCCGGCGCGTGGCGAAACCTGCCTGCATGGTTTGCCTGAACCACGCGCAGCCAGTCCAGGGCTCGCGTTGCCGGCAACACCGCGTTGTATCGTATCCTTGCTAACCAGGCAAGCGCAAACGCAGGAATCACGCCTGTAAAGGTGGAGAGGCGCACACTTGTGCGACGGCCGGGGATTTTTGACGAAGCACGAACCCTCGGCATGTGCCTGCCCGGCTGCCGACGAACTTGTCATTCAGACGGTTCTTGACCTTCCCATTATGGGAAGGTCAATACTGGCTCGATACTGCGGCTCGATGCCGCCCGGAGCTCTGCCCACCATGACTGAACTCGCAAACCCGCGGCGTCCCGCCGACACCGCCCATCCAGCCGACCGCATCACCAGCCTCGACATTGGCGGCATGACATGCGCGTCATGCGCGATGCGGGTCGAAAAGGCGCTCGCCAGGGTGCCGGGCGTCGCCCGCGCGTCCGTCAACCTGGCGACCGAACAGGCGCAGGTGGACAGCGACGCCAGTGTCGGCGCGGACGCGCTCGTCGATGCCGTGCGCCGAGCCGGCTATGAAGCGACGCCCGTCGCGCCCGTCGCGCCCACTGCTCAAGACCAGCGCGTCCCGGCGAATGCGGCTTCGCAGGTCGCCGAGCTGGCGATTGGCGGGATGACGTGCGCGTCGTGCGCAATGCGCGTCGAAAAGGCGCTCGCCAAAGTGCCGGGCGTGCAGAGTGCGTCCGTGAATCTGGCGACCGAAACCGCGACCGTCGATCTGAGCGATACGTCGTCGGATGTCAACACGCTGATTGCCGCCGTCAAAAAAGCGGGCTACGAAGCGACGCTGATTGCGCCGCCCGACGACACACCATCCGAACACGAGACGGCCGGCGTCCACGTCAGCGCCGCCGCCATCACTCCAGCTGAGCGCAAGCGCATCGAAGCGCGTCGCGAACTCGCTGCCGTGCTCGCATCCGCTGCGCTGACGTTGCCGCTCGTCGTGCCGATGGTCGGCGAATGGTTCGGCATTCACGCGATGCTGCCGCCGTGGTTGCATTTCGGCCTTGCGTCCATCGTGCAGTTCGTGTTCGGCGCGCGCTTCTATCGCGCGGCGTGGCGCGCCGTGCGCGCCGGCGCGGGCAACATGGATCTGCTGGTCGCGCTCGGCACATCGGCGGCCTATGGCGTCAGTGTCTACGAGCTGGCGGCTCACCCCGGCGACACGATGCACCTGTACTTCGAGGCATCGGCGGTCGTCATCACGCTGGTGCGTTTCGGCAAGTGGCTCGAAGCGCGCGCGAAGCGCCAGACGACCGACGCGATCCGCGCACTCAATGCGCTGCGGCCCGAACGCGCCCGCATCCGCGCGGGCACCGCGGAACGCGATGTGCCGCTCGCGCAAGTGCGTGTCGGCACTGTCGTGATCGTGCGCCCAGGCGAACGCGTGCCCATCGATGGCACGGTGCTCGAAGGCAACACGCATATCGACGAATCGCTGATTACCGGCGAAAGCCTGCCGGTGCCGAAGCAGCCGGCCGATCCCGTCACCGCCGGTTCGATCAACGGCGAAGGCGCGATCGCGGTGACGACCACCGCCGTCGGCGCCGAGACGACGCTCGCTCGCATCATCCGTCTCGTGGAAAGCGCGCAGGCCGGGAAAGCGCCGATCCAGCGCCTCGTCGATCGCGTCAGCGAGATTTTCGTGCCGGCGATACTGGCTATCGGAGCGCTCACGCTGGCCGGCTGGCTGATCGCGGGCGCGGGCGGCGAAACGGCGATCCTGAATGCGGTCGCGGTGCTCGTCATCGCATGCCCGTGCGCGCTCGGCCTCGCGACACCGGCCGCCATCATGGCCGGCACTGGCGTGGCCGCGCGGCAAGGCGTGCTGATCAAGGACGCCGAGGCGCTGGAAACCGCGCATCGGGTGAATGTCGTCGCGTTCGACAAGACCGGCACTTTGACGCTCGGCCAGCCGTCGGTCACGGCGTTCGAGCCGCTTGACGGCATGGACCGCGCCGAGGCGCTCGCGCTTGCCGCCGCCGTGCAACGGCAGAGCGATCACCCGCTGGCCCGCGCAGTGGTGAACGCGTACGAAGCCTCGGCGGACGCTGAGCGCATTGCATCCGGAGCGGACGCGGCAGCGACGGGAACGACGCCGTCTGCGGGATCCGCAGCGAGCGTGGCGATCGCCACAAGCGCGGAGGCGACCGTGGCGGAACCCGCGGCAACGCCCGCAACATCCATCGCGACGCCCCCCGTTGCGACGGGCGGCGCGAAAGCCACCGCCACCGCCACCGGCGCGCGCGCAGTCGCTGGACGCGGCGTGGAAGCCGACGTCGGCGGCCGTTCGCTGGCGCTTGGCAGCACGCGCTGGCTGGACGAACTCGGCATCGAACTGCCGCCGCAAGCGCGCGCTCGCGCCGAGGCACTTGAAGCGTCGGGCAATACCGTGTCGTGGCTGATGGAACGCGCTTCACAGACGCCTCGCGCGCTCGCGCTGATTGCCTTCGGCGACACGCTCAAACCGACCGCACGCGCCGCGATCCAGCGGCTCAAAGACATGGGCATCCGCAGCGTGCTAGTCACCGGTGACAACGAGGGCAGCGCGGCCAGCGTCGCAAAGGCACTCGGCATCGACGAATACCACGCGGGCGTCTTGCCCGACGGCAAAGCGCGCGTGATTCACGACCTGAAGATTTGCAGTGCGGGCATCGTTGCAATGGCGGGCGACGGCATCAACGACGCGCCCGCACTCGCCGCCGCCGACATCGGCATAGCCATGGCCACGGGCACCGACGTCGCGATGCACGCCGCCGGCATCACGTTGATGCGCGGCGATCCCGCACTGGTCGCCGACGCGATCGATATTTCGCGCAAAACGTGGCGCAAAATCCGGCAAAATCTGTTCTGGGCATTCATCTACAACCTGATTGGGGTGCCGCTCGCCGCGTTTGGCCTGCTCAATCCAATGCTCGCCGGCGCGGCAATGGCGTTCTCGAGCGTGAGCGTCGTGACCAATGCGCTGCTGCTCCGCACGTGGCGCGCAGCGGCGGATCAGGCGGCCAGTCAGCCAGCACGTCCGGCAGCACATCACCCAACGCAGCCGCCGGCGCAGAAGCCGGCGCGGCGTTAGCCCGAGCAAAGCGCCGGCACGTCACCTTACAACACGCTTTCCAAAACCCTAAAGAATTCGCCTGACGCTGCCGTAAACATGCAATCAAGGCTGACCATGCCTGCATGGCCGGCGCACCGCTCGACTCCTCTTCATTGCATTTGCCCATGGAATTCCCTTCTCTGCGCCGCGCCAGCGTAGGCGCACGGCTTGCCGTGCTGTCCTGCGTGCTGGTCGCGCTGATTTTCTCCGCTTTCGCCTGGGCGCTCGCGCGCACTGCCGGCGGGCAGGTCAGCGAACAGGTCCTCGACCGTATCGCCGATCGCGACCGCTCCATCTCCGCCATGATCACGCTGTTCGACAAGGCACTTTCGGCCGAAGTGGACCGTTCCATGTCGCTCTTCGCGAGTTTCCTGCCCGACGGCTACAGCCTCGACGACACGCAGACAATCGACATCAGCGGCTCCGCGACGCCCGCCATCAAAGCCGGCGACAAAGTGCTGAACATGGACTTCACGATTCCCGATCAATTTCTCGAACGCAGCGGCGCGGTCGCCACCGTGTTCGCACGCACCGGCGACGATTTCGTCCGCGTGACGACGTCGCTGAAAAAGCAGGACGGCTCACGCGCTATCGGCACGCTGCTCGACCGCCATGCGCCGGCTTACGCGTCGATCATCGCGAACCGCTCTTACACCGGGCTTGCCACGCTATTCGGCAAGCGGTTGATCACGCAATACCGTCCGATGACCGACGCAAGCGGCCGCGTGATCGGCGCGCTGTTCGTCGGCGTGAACGTGGACAAGGAAATCCAGTCGGTGGAGGACGGGATTCGCAGTCTGAAGATCGGCGATAGCGGTTACTACTTCGTGCTCGACGCGTCGAACGGCGCGGACCGCGGCAAGCTGATCGTGCATCCAGCGGCAGCCGGCCAGAGCGCCGACGATGCGAACGCACCCTATCGGCATATGCTCGACATGAAAGAGGGTCAACTCGAATTCAGGTCGGCCGACGCGACGCTGGGCGAGCATCAGGCACGCGATAAGTTCGTCTCCTTCGTGACCGTCCCGGAGTGGCACTGGCTCGTGGGCGGCGTCGCGCCGCGCGACGAAGTGATGGCCGACATCATTTCCACGCGCAACTGGTTCCTCGCGCTCGGCTTCGTGCTGGTCGGCGTATTCGCCGTGGTCTTCCTGATCGCGGTGCGGCGTCTCGTGAGTCGTCCGCTCGACGAAGCCGCCAGGGCGTCGGAACGCTTTGCATCGGGTGATCTGAGTGTGCGCGTCGCGCAGCAAGCAGCCGGTTCGAGCGGACGCCACGCACGCGCCGATGAAATTGGCCGCCTGATGCAGTCGATCGACGGCATCGGCGAAGGTCTCGCGCGCATCGTTTCTCAGGTGCGCAACGCGTCGGCGGATATGTCGCACGGCACCGAGCAAATCGCCGCGGGCAGCGGCAACATTGCCGCGCGCATCGTGACGCAGGCGAGCAGTCTCGAAGAAACCGCGGCGAGCATGGAACAGATCACCTCGACCGTGCAGCAGAATGCCGACCACGCGGCGCAAGCCAACACGCTCGTCACGACCGCTGCGGACGCCGCGCTAGAAGGAGGACGGGCGGTGGAGCGCGTCGTGTCGACCATGGGCGAGATCAGCCGCTCGTCGCAAAAGATCGCTGAAATTACGAGCGTCATCGAAGGCATCGCGTTTCAGACGAACATCCTCGCGCTGAACGCGGCTGTCGAAGCGGCCCGCGCGGGCGAACACGGCAAGGGATTCGCGGTGGTGGCGTCGGAAGTGCGCGCACTGGCGCAGCGCAGCGCGGCGTCGGTCAAGGAGATCGAGGCGCTGATCGCGGAGTCTTCAGCGACGGTGCAAAGCGGGCTGCACATCGCCGAAGAAGCGAGTTCGACGATGCAAGGCATCGTCCAGCAGGTCGGCCAGGTGCGCGCGATCATGGGCGAAATCAGTGTGGCGTCGCGCGAGCAGTCGGGCGGCATCGAGCAGGTGAATATCGCGGTTTCGCAAATCGGCGAGGCAACCCAGCAGAATGCGACGATCGTCGGCGAAGCGGAACTCGCGGCAGCCGGGTTGCGCGATCAGGCTGCGCGGCTTGCGCAACTGGTCAGTGTGTTCAAACTCGAACCCGAGCACGGCTGATCGGTCGGCAAGCGCGCGGCTTCGACGAAAATGCGGCGGCTGTTTTGTGGCGTTCGGTTGGTGGCGTCCGCTTGGTGGCGTCTGTTTCGCAACGTTCGTTTTCGCCGCGCCGCTCCTCGTCAACGGGAACGCGTGTCGCGCGTGTCAGAATTCTGCGTCGAGTTCGTCGATCTCTTCCACTTCCTGTTGCGCGCCCGCAATCCACTCCTGCATTTCCGGCAAGCCCATGATCTGCTGGCCGTAATCGACGATCTCCGGATCGAGCTTCACGTCGTACGTCACGAAGCGGGTCACCACCGGCGCATACATGGCGTCCGCCGCGGTGCGCTCGCCGAACAGAAACGGTCCTCCATACTGTTTCAGGCATTCGCCCCAGATCGTGACGATCCGCTCAATATCGGACTGCGCGCGCGCCCACACCTTGAAGCCCGGGAAATGCGCCTTCAGATTCATTGGCAGCGCCGAGCGTAACGAACCGAAGCCCGAGTGCATCTCGCCGCAGATCGAACGGCAATGCGCGCGTGCGCGAACGTCGTTGGGCAACAACGCCGCTTCCGGTCGGAGTTCGTTCAGATATTCGGCGATGGCGAGCGTGTCCCAGACCTTGATGCCGTCGTGAACGAGGCAGGGCACCAGAATCGATGGCGACAGCAACAGCAGTTCGGCACGGGCCGCAGGGTCGTCGATCGACACCACGATCTCTTCGAAAGGCAGTCCGCTGAACCGGGCAAGCAGCCAGCCGCGCAGCGACCAGGACGAATAATTCTTGCTGCTGATAGTGAGCGTGGTATTCGCCATATGAATCATCTCCCGAGGTGGCGTTCGGCTGGCGGCCGATGACTGCATGCACGATGCCGTGCGCCGGCGCACCAAAGCACGGCATTTCCCGCCTGCCTCAATGGGATGCGCAAATGCTATGCCAATGCGCGGCCGGCACCCTGCGGTCCACGTGCCCGATTGGCACATGACTTGCCTTAATCTGTGCTTCCCCCTTTGGCATTCGTGCAAGGGTTATGAACCTGTTCGCATATCCTACCTACGAGGCTTTCGCTGCTGCGATGCTGCCGATGCGGCACAGCGCGGCACTGATGACCCATGCGCTCGACGCGTGGCCAGCGTTCGGCGAATCTGCGCAAGGGCGCTCGCTTCGCGCTGGTTGCGAACTCCTGACACTCGCCGGGCTGACTTCCGTGCGGCCGCCGTTTGACATCGACCGTGTGACGGCGGAAGGCCGGCAGGTTCGCATCGTCGAGGAAATCGCCGCGCACACCCCATTCTGTTCGCTGGTCCATTTCCGTAAGGACACCCATCTTTCGCATACGCAGCCACGCGTTCTGGTGATTGCGCCCATGTCCGGGCACTTTGCCACGCTGTTGCGCGGCACGGTGCGCACGATGCTCGCCGACCACGACGTCTACATCACCGACTGGCACAACCCGCGCGACGTGCCGTTAAGCCACGGCCGCTTTGGCTTCACCGAATTCGTGCAGCACGTGATCCAGTTCACGGAGACGATCGGACCCGCCACCCATCTGGTGGCGGTATGTCAGCCGACCGTCGCGGCGCTGGCCGCGGTCGCCACGATGGCCGCCGACGACCACCCCGCGCAACCCGCGAGCATGACTTTGATGGCGGGCCCGATCGATACGCGGATCAATCCGACACGCGTGAACGCGCTCGCGAAGGGCAAGCCGCTGGAATGGTTCGAACGCAATCTGATCAGCGCCGTGCCGTTCGGCTTTGCGGGCGCGCAGCGGCGCGTGTATCCCGGCTTCGTGCAATTGACCGCTTTCATGGCGATGAATCTGAACCGTCACCTCGATTCGTTCGAGACCATGTACTACGAGCGCGCCAAGGGCGATCCGGCCAAAGCTGACACGATTCACCGGTTTTACGAAGAATATTTCGCGACGATGGATCTTACGGCCGATTTCTATCTGGAAACCGTGGACACGGTTTTTCAGCGGCATGCGCTGCCGCTGCATGAACTCGAGGTGGAGGGGCGTCTCGTCGAGCCCTCGAAAATTCGCCGCACCGCCCTGCTTACCGTAGAAGGCGAAAAGGACGATATCTGCGCCGTCGGTCAGACGCTCGCCGCACAGGATCTGTGCGACAAACTTCGGCCCTATCTGAAGACGCATCATGTGCAGACCGGCGTGGGGCACTACGGCGTTTTCAACGGGCACCGCTGGGAGCGGCATATCTACCCGCGCGTGCGCGCTGTGATTTACGACAATGAACCGCGCGCGGTGCTGCTCAGTTCAAGCGCGCGGACCATTCAACCCGTACCGGCTGCAAAGGCGGCTGAAGTGAGTGCGGCTGCGCCGGTGGCGGCAGCCGTGGTGGATATGGAAGTCAGCGCTGACGGTGCAGCCAATACCAATGCAGCGGAAGACGGACGGGAGATTGAGCCTTAACCTAGGCCGCAACGCTCTTCCAGGGCGTGACACTGGGCACGTCGCACGGCCCTTCCACCTCTATCGATTTAAAATCCGCCGGGGACACTATTTCGATGTACTCCATATCTTCCGAGTAGTCGAACAGATAATGAACGATGCCCGGTGCCTGGTGAACGCAATCCCCGGCCGCGACCAGCGTTTCCTTGTCGCCGTACATGAAGCGCGCCCAGCCCTTCAACATGATCACAATATGAAAGTCGGCCTCATGACGGTGCCATCCGGTGCCTTGCTCTGGTGCGTGATTCGCCTTCACGAGTTGCGCGAGCACCTTGCCGCCGGTCGCCTGCGCAATGCCCAGATCGCGGTAGAGAAAAAAGTCGCGTAACCCCTGATCCACGTAGGACGTGTCTTGCGGGCGGACGTGGCTGAATTGCGTGGCGAATTCGGTGGACATGATCGCGCTCCTCGTGATGAGCCGGCAGTTGAAAACGACGCGTGCTAGCGTCGGTTGCAAGCATCAAGCGGGCCAATCGTTCAGCGCGAAGCAGCCGGCATCAGGATGTCGGCCGGAACATCTGGAACATGTCGCCGATCTGCGCGTAGTCGGCCCGATAGCCCGCGCGCATGACTGGCTGCGCGGCGTGCGTGTCGAACAGACCGTCCTTTAAATACGCCTCGTTGATATGCACGCCCACCACCTGGCCGAGCGACAGGTAATTGTCCATTGGCTTGCCGTCCAGCGAATGAAGGCGTATGACCTGCAGCAGCTTGCATTCGAGCGCGGCCGGCGATTCCGCTACATGCGGCACGGCTACGTTGCGGCCTGGCGCAGGGGTCAATCCGGCAAGTTCGAATTCGTCGACGTGCGGCCCGACTGGCGCCGACGAGCGGTTCATCTGTTCCGCGAGCGGCTTGCTGGAGAGATTCCACACGAATTCGCCGGTGGCTTCGATGTTCGAGATGCTGTCTTTGCGGCCCTCGCTGCTAAAGCCGATGATTGCCGGAAAGGTGGCGAACGCGCCGAAAAAACTGTAGGGCGCCAGGTTCAGCGTGCCGTCGGCGGCGCGCGAAGAAATCCAGCCGATCAGCCGTGGCGCGACGATCGCCTTGAACGGATCGTGCGGGAGGCCGTGGCCAATGGCGGGATCGTAGAAGTAGTGGGACATGATGGGTTTGCTCGGGAATGAATTTAAGGCGGAGTTGAATCCGGGAGCTGCACCTGGAGAAAGATCACCCGCGGCTGATCACGCGCTTGCGGCCTTCCTTGACGCGCGCCAGGTGCGCGTCGTCCCAATCGTAAAATCCTGCGCCGCTTCGCACGCCGACCCGGCCGGCTTGCACCTGCTCACGCAGCAATTGCAGCACGTCTTCGTCTTTTGCCAGTTCGGGCATCAGGTGCGAGGCGATGTCGAGAAACGTATCGAGCCCGCCCATGTCCGCGCCTTCGAACGGGCCAACGATGCCCCACCGGCGTCCGAGCGACGCTTTCATCACCCGATCGACCTCGTCAGGCGTCGCAGCTTTCGAACGCACGATGTTGAGCGCCTCGCGCAGCACCGCGAATTGCAGCCGATTGCCGATGAAGCCCGGAATCGCTTTTTCCAGCACCACCGGCTCCATGCCGATCGCGCTCATCAGCGCGGCGGTTTGCTGGGTCACTTGCGGCGCGGTGGCGGTGCCCGGCACGACTTCGACAAGCGGAATCATGTGCGGCGGATTCCAGAAATGCGCGATGAGAAAGCGCTCCCTGGCACGCAACGGCACGGCCAGTTGGTCAGGCGGAAAGCCGCTGGTGTTGCTCGCGAGAATGGCGTCATCGGCCAGCAACCCGGTCAGCGAAGCGTACAGGCGGTGCTTCAGGTCGAGCACTTCGGGAATTGCCTCGATGACGAGTTGCGCGGACGCCATCACGTCGAGCTGCGCGTGCGTTTCGATGCACGCGAGCGCTGCCTGTTTCGCGGCCGCGTCGATGCGACCGGCGTCGATCAATTCATCGAGCACCGCTTCGGCTTTCGGCGCGACGCTTGCGAGCCGCGCGGGATCGACGTCGTGAACGATCGTCCTGTGCCCATGCAACGCGCTTTGCGTTGCAATGCCCACGCCCATCAGCCCGGTTCCTACTACGCCAATCACTGCCTTGTCCACGCCGCTCTCCGCTACCGTCGATGAAAGTTTTCTAGCATAGCGCAGCGCGCCCGAACGCAAGGCCAAACGAAGCAAAGCCGGCCTTCCTTACGGAAGAGCCGGCTTGGCGGGCACTGCAACGGTCACGGCGCGCCGCATGATTGCGGCGCTCAGGCGTGACTGGATCAATAGTGCTGCGGACGAGGGTCGTCGTGATGGTGCGGATCGTAGTCGTGCGGATGATGACGCATCCAGTCGTCATGAGCCCAGTAGCGATGTCCGTCGTAGTAACGATCGCCGTGCCACCCGATGTTGATCGACACACCGACCGGCGTCATGTGCGGCTGGCCGTAGACTGCCGGGCCGGGGCCATTTTGGACCACCACCCGCTCCTGAGCAAAAGCACTGCCGGCTGCAAGCAGCGCACCACCTGCCACCAGAGTTGCAAGAAGCGTACGCGACGTCTTGTTAAAGGTTTTCATTGTGAACCTCCCATCAAAGTTGATATCGAGCCAGCGTCCGTGTTCGGTATCTGCCAAGCCCTTTAATGGACTCGAACCGGACGCCGTTCGCTTGAGAAAAACTTTAACGTCGCAAACTGCGCGAAGACGTGAGCACTTGTAAGCTCGTATTTCAGAGATAGGGTCTGATGAGAGAGGCCGCGTGTGCGGTTGAGCGCCCTCTGCCGAAGCGCCCGGCGTAGGCGACGCGTCCGCCAGCCTGACGGATTGTCAGGCTCCGTTACATTCATTTCGGGGAAGAAATATTGGAACGCGTGGCGGGCGGTGGGCGCACATCAAGATGCACTGCAGATGCATTGCCCCTTCACGAGCAGTTGTGTCCGCACCCGCGTGATGACGCATACGTCTTCGTAGCGGCTGCCGACATCCCAATCACGGGAGTCGATCGGAAAAACAAAAGCCACCGGTCGCGTTTTCGCGAACAGTGGCTCGAGTGAAGCGATGCGCACCCAAAGTGCGCGCCCGTGCGCGGTGTCGGCGCTCAGGGCAATACGACTCCTGGTCTTAGTCGCTCAGCTTGACGCCGAACAACGTGCCTTGCGAGCGGCGGATACGTTCCGCTTCGCGACTACGCGCTGCGTACGAGTAATCCGAATCCAGCGGCAGATGGGGCGACGCAAAGAGGTCGCTGACCTTTTGAAACAGTGCAAAAATGAAGCTCATGGCGACTCCCGGTTGTGACTACGTTAGCTAGGGTTTTCCCTTAAGAAAGATTATAGGGTTTTCCCTAGCCAAAATCTAGTGCAATGCAGCAATTTCTGAGGTGTGGCCTGTCGCCGCAGGTCTTTTCTACATGGTGCGTCGCGTCATGACAACGACCCTAAAATCGCGAGGTTGGATCTTGGACGGCGCAGCATCGGCAACGCAGCGTCGGGCGCAGATGAACGCGTTCGTTAAGCGCGAACAGGCGATCAGCAAAACTGCGGGCGCGGTTGGAAAGAGGTCACGTCTGGGCAAGCCAGATTGCGACAATGGCCGGTCGTGTCTTTGATTAGCGGATGAGTGCTCGACGTGCATGCTCGCCGTCGGCGTGAAGCGTAGCGTAGGGTCGGCAAATCGCGGCAATGTCCCTGAGGCCGCCCCATGGCATCACTCCCTGCAAGTGCGCGGCTCGCCCGTCCGCGCCGCCCTGCTTTTCATATTGCTCGCAACGCTAGCGTCCGCGGCGCTTTCCGGACGTGACACGCCGAAGCCATGGACACCGCTTTCGCGCACTCAGCTCGTCGCATCGTCGTCGCGAAACTCCTTTACGCCAGGCAGTTGGCGCAGACGCGAGCAGATCGCCGCGTATTCAGGCGTCGATACGCGGTGCAGCGTGATCAGCACCTCGTCGCACTCGGGCGCGTCGTCACTTTGCTGCATCACGAACTGTTTGACGCGTGGGCTCGCGGCGCCGAGTTCTTCGTGCAGCGAATGAAATGTCAGCGTGCCGCGCTCGACGATCATCGTCATCTGACGCCGCTGTTTGACCTTGATGAAGCGTCGCTCGAGCGGCTTGATGCCGGCGAGGATGACCAGAATGATGAGGGTCGCCGCGATCGACGCCGTGTACAGTCCTCCGCCAACCGCCAGCCCGATCGCGGCGACCGACCACAAGCTCGCCGCCGTGGTCAATCCGCGCACGATCTCGCCGCGCAGCAGAATGGAGCCCGCACCAAGGAACCCGATGCCCGACACGACCTGGGCGGCCATCCGCGACGGATCGAGCACGACGTGGTCGGTGGTCAGCACTTCGGCGAAGCCATAGGCCGAGACGATCATGATGAGCGCCGAGCCCACGCAGACGAGCATGTGCGTGCGCAAGCCCGCGGCCCATGAAAGCCGTTCGCGCTCGAAGCCAATCACGCTGCCCAGCGCCGCTGCAATGAACAGGCGGGAAACGAGTTCCAGATTTCCCAACATTATTTTTCCTCCTGGTCTGAAATATTTTGAAGTGCTCCTCGCCGCGACGCGCAGTGTCAGCGGCACCCGTTTGCTTTATCCTAGGCCGCACGCCGCGAGCCCGGGGGCGCTACGTCACGAGGACACGGTTAATGCGCAGGAGGTCGTCAGACGTGCGGCCCGCGTATCCAACGGCCGGCTCATCCTCTTTTATCGGAATAGCGGAACGGCAAAACAGCGCAAACTCGCGTGCGCTTGGACTGACCGAATCACATCGATTGACTATGCAGAGCACGAAACCTTCCGCCACTTCCACGATCGCGCTTGCCGACGCACTGCGAGAACAATTTGCGGGCGTCGTGTTGCCTATGTGGCGCGGAGCAGGTTTCAACACCTCGCTGAACCTGCCGTACGAAGCGGTCAGCGCTGACGCTCACCGCCCGCTGCCTGCGGTGCGCTATCGGGCGATGGCCTGCGCACGTCAGTTATTCGTGTTCTCGCAGGCGGGCGAAGCCGCTCACGCACAAACGCTATTCGACTCGCTGGTGCATACCTTTCATGACACGCGTCATGGAGGATGGTTCTACAGCGTGGATGCGCAAGGCGCGCCCCTCGACACGACGAAAGATCTCTACACCCATGCGTTCGTGGTCTTCGCGTGCGCGGAATTCGGCCGACGCTCGGGCAATCGTCACGCGCTCGAAACCGTGCATCGCACTTCTGCGTTGATCGAGTCTAAGTTCGCGGCAGACGGCGACCTGTTCAACGCCGCGCTGAGCGCGGACTTCGCCAGTGTTACCGGCACGCCGATCCAGAATCCGCTGATGCATCTCACCGAAGCCTGGCTGGCCGCGCGCGCCGCCACGCGTGACAACGCGTTCGACGCCGCATTGCGCCGCCTCGCGGGCGCAATCGCAGCGCATTTCGTGCATGTGCCGACGGGTTGCGTTGCCGAATTGCCGGTTGGCGCGCGCGACAACCTCCTCGAACCTGGACATCAGTTCGAGTGGTACTGGCTGGTGAAGCAGGCGCCCGAACTGTTCGAGGCCTACGGTCTCAACGACGCGCTGGAGCGCGCGTTCAGCTTCGCGCAGCGCCACGGCGTGGACGCAGAAACGGGCGGCGTGTGCGCATCGCTCGATGAAAACGGCGCGATCAGAGACGCCACCCAGCGCATCTGGGCGCAGACGGAGTATTTGCGGGCATTGGCCAGCCACGGCGACGCCGCCTCGCGCGATGCCTTGCCGCGACAGATTGCGCTTTTCCGGCAACGTTTTTTGCGTCCCGAGGGCTGGTTCGAATGCAAGACACCGGCAGGTGAAGTGGCTCGCGCCGATATGCCCTCCACTACGCCGTACCACCTCGCCACCGCCTACGACGCGCTGCCGCGCTGACCATGCGGTCAGACTCGGTTGCGTGCCGGCTTTTTACCCGTTAATGCGTTATGGCTAAAAAGATCGTAGAGCCCTGGTATCGTCCGCCGCCCGCCGACGAAATCTGCCCACTGTGTGGGCGGCCAATCCCTCCGAGCCAGCGCGATCTGCACCATTGGATACCCAGGACGAAAGGCGGCAAAGAGGTCGCGCCCCTGCACCGGATCTGCCATCGGCAGATTCATGCGCTGTTTTCAGAGGCGGAACTGGCGCAGCGCTTTTCGACAGTCGAGGCGCTGCTTACCGACGAGGCCGTGCGAACGTTCGTTCGCTGGGTTCGTACCAAGCCAGCCGATTTCTACGAACGCACGCGCCGCAGCGCCAGAAAAGGGTGAAGCGTCGATGCCCCGCGCATCACCCAACCGGGCGTTGGCTCGGGCGGTGGGTCAGAATTCTTCGCGCTGCCACGGTCCCCAGTCGGAGTCGGCCGATCTGGATCGCATAAATGTTGCACTATGGCCGGTGGGGGTGTCCGATGCGTCGCCGGGCGGCTTCTGATCGGTAATGTGAAGGGCGAAAGCCTGGTGATTTTCGGTGTCCACGGTGATGCGGCCGACCGGGTCCAGGACGTTTTCCTGAGGAGATTTAGACTCCAATATCGCGAGATAGGGGGTCAAACGACTCCAGAACGACGAAAGTTCTTCCTGCAAATAATGTGTCAATGTTTTTCCTGGAAGCGTAATGCAGGCAGTTTACCCTATCGGTGGGAAAGCCTTTCAAACGCCTCCGCGAGACCGAAAAATGGCCGGACGGGGGAATACCCGAATACTGGTTGATTGGCGTCCATCATAAAGACGTGATACAACTCTCACTTCGCGCCCGATCTCGTGTTGAGAAAGCGGTCGCGAATGCAACACACAACATTTACTGGATCAAAAATGGCAACAGGTACTGTGAAGTGGTTTAACGATGCAAAGGGCTTTGGCTTCATCACGCCGGACGACGGCGGCGAAGACCTGTTCGCGCACTTTTCTGAAGTTCAAGGCAGCGGCTTCAAGTCCCTGCAGGAAAACCAGAAAGTGTCGTTCGAAGTGAAGCAGGGCCCCAAGGGCAAGCAAGCTGCGAACATCACGCCGGCTTAAGTACCAACAGGTACTTTGAAGCGCACTTAGGCGTTCGCGTCTGAATGCAAAATGGCCCGCTCACGCGGGCCATTTTATTTGGCGATGCCTTATTTCCAGGCAACGTCGCGGCTTAAACGGCGCGCATTTCCGCCAGCGCGAAATCCGGGTGGTGCGCCGGCATTTCGTCAAAATGTTGCGCGCGCAACACAGATTCCGAAATTTCGAACACAGAAACTGCCTGCTTCAATTGCTGCGTCTGCTGATGCAGCGAAGAAGCCGCTGCGGCAGCTTCCTCGACGAGTGCAGCGTTCTGTTGCGTCATCTCGTCCATCTGAACGACTGCCTGATTGACCTGCTCGATGCCCGTGCTCTGCTCCAGCGACGACGCACTGATCTCGGCCATCATCTGCGTCACGCGTGAGATGGAAGCGGACACGTTGCTCATCGCTTCGCCTGCATGCTCGACGAGCGTCGAGCCGCCCTGAATCTCGGCGACCGATTCGCTGATCAGCGTCTTGATCTCCTTCGCCGACTGCGCGCTGCGTTGCGCGAGGCCGCGCACTTCGCCTGCCACCACGGCGAAGCCGCGGCCCTGCTCGCCCGCCCGAGCCGCTTCCACTGCCGCGTTCAGCGCGAGAATATTGGTCTGGAATGCAATGCCGTCGATGACCGAAATGATTTCGGCGATCTTGTCCGAGCTTTGCGCAATGCCACGCATCTTCTCCACCACCTCGTTGACCACTTCGCTGCCGCGCGACGTTGCGTTGAGCGCAGTCTCGGCAAGTGCGTTGGCCTCGCGCGCATGCTCGGCGTTCTGCCGCACGGTCGCGGTCAGTTCTTCCATGCTCGACGCGGTTTCTTCGAGCGACGCCGCCTGATTCTCCGTACGCGCCGACAGATCGGCGTTGCCGGTCGCAATCTCGTTCGCGCCGAGGTGAATCGAGTCGGCGGATTCGCGCACGGTTTTCACGGTGCGCGCGACGCTCGCCTGCATTTTCGCGAGTCCTGAGAACAGGCGGCCAATTTCGTTCGTGCCACGATCGGTGATCGGCTGGTCGAGGCGGCCCTGAGCGATGCGGTCGAAATGACGTCCGACCTCCTCCAGCGGCGCCACGACGCCACGGCGAAGCGCAGCGTACACGCCGACCGTGCCCGCAATCAGCACCACCAGAATAGCGACGCTGACCGCGCGGAATGCGCTCATGCGGGCGTCGATCGAATCGAGCGACGCGCGGCTTGCGGCGTCGCCAAATTGCACGAAGTTGCGCGACTCGCCGAGGTAAGCGTCCTGCAACGATTGGGTCGGCTGATCGAGGAACGCCTGAATGTTGTTCGCGTCGAGGTACTGCGCGAGTTCGGCGAGCGCGTCGTGCAGCTTCTTGTAACGCTCGGCCAATGCATTGGCGCGGGCGTTGTTTTCGTCGCTGGTCTTCTGCGCATTCATGAACGCAGCGAACGATTGATCGGCCGCCGTGATCTGTTCACGCGCATGCTGAACGATGTCCGCTGGCTCCGCGCCGCCGCGCACCATGCGCGTACCGGCGCGCGAGAGGTTGATGCGTGCATCCATCAGATGCTGGGTCGTTTCGTTGACCGCGTCCACCTGCTTCAACGCAATATTCGACAGATCGCCGACGTCGTCATGTGTACGCGTGAGCGACCAGAACCCCAAGCCCACCGTGACGACCTGAAAAACGCAAAACGCGACCAGAACACACAACAGGCCAGATGCGACCTTGATCTTGCTGAACATCGTGAATCACCTGAGAGCAAAGAATGACGGGACCTACGCCTAGGGTTAACGGCAATCGGCAATTTTGCTTGAGGTCAATGGCGGTGAGGATCCGCGCGGACGCGCCTTTCATCGGCCAACGTCGCGATTCACGTCATTCGGCGCAACAATGCCAAAGAGATATTTCTGATTCACCTTGACGGCGTCTATAGGCGCTTCCTAGAGTGGGTAGGGACTGCACAACGCACGTCAGTGCGTATCCCACTGCGGGCCCTGCCCGAAGGAAACACGATGACCGACCTTCTCGACCGGGCTCGCGGCGCATTGCATGCCCAGCCATTCAGCATGCTGCTAGGCGCCGAGTTGATGCACACGGGCACCCATGAACTGACGCTCAGCCTGCCGATTCGCGACGACCTGCGGCAACAGCATGGCTTCGTGCATGGCGGCGTCATCAGCTATCTCGTGGACAACGCGCTGACGTTCGCGGGCGCGCTCTCGCTGGGTCCGAAGGTCGTGACGGGCGAGTACAAGATCAACTACTTGCGCCCGGCGATAAACGGCACGCTGATCGCGCGTGCGAAAGTGGTGTACGCAGGGCGCCATCAGGCGACCTGCCAGTGCAACGTGTATGTGATGGATGGCGACCGTGAAAAGCTGGTAGCCGTGGCGCAAGGCACGGTGAACCGAATCGGCGACACCGGCGCGCACGAGCCGGCGGGCTGATCGCACAGCCCGCCGTTCCTGCAGCGAATTATTCTGCCGCGTAAGTTTTCTGCGTCTGCTCGCCGAGGCCTTCGATGCCGAGGCGCACCGTCTGCCCCGGTTTCAGATAGACCGCTTCCGGCTTCACGCCCATGCCCACGCCCGGCGGCGTGCCGGTCGAGATCACGTCGCCCGGTTGCAGGCTCATGCACTGCGATACATAGGAGACCAGCTTCGCGACGCCGAACACCATCGTCTTCGTGCTGCCGTTCTGATAACGGTGGCCGTCCACTTCGAGCCACAGGCTCAGATTCTGCGGATCGGCCACTTCGTCGCGCGTGACCACCCACGGGCCGATCGGGCCGAACGTGTCGAAGCCCTTGCCCTTGTCCCACGTACCGCCGCGCTCAATCTGCCATTCGCGTTCCGAGACGTCGTTGATCACGCAATAGCCGGCGACGTAATCGAGCGCGTTGGCTTCGTCCACGTACTTGGCAGGCTTGCCGATCACGACGCCCAGTTCCACTTCCCAGTCGGTCTTCTTCGAACCACGCGGAATTTCGATGTCGTCATTCGGGCCGATGATCGCGCTCGTCCACTTGTTGAAGATGACCGGTTCGGTCGGCACCGGCAGGTTCGATTCCGCCGCGTGGTCCGCGTAGTTCAGGCCGATACAGATGAACTTGCCGATCTTGCCCACACACGGTCCCATGCGCGGATTGCCTTCCACGACCGGCAGCGAGGCCGGGTCGAGCGCGCGCAGTCTGGCGAGGCCCGCATCGGTCAGCGCGGCGCCGTCGATATCGTCGATCACGCCAGACAGATCGCGAATCTTGCCTTGCGCGTCGAGCAAACCTGGCTTTTCCTGGCCCTTCGGGCCATAACGAAGCAGTTTCATCTGGCACTTCCTTATCAGTGGTGTTCGATTCGTTGATGGGCGGCGGTCAGTTCGACCAGCCACCGTCGATCACGTGCGCGTGACCCGTGGTGAACGACGACTCGTCGGAAGCGAGATACAGCGCCAACGCGGCGATCTCTTCCGGCTTGCCGATGCGGCCCATTGGCTGACGCGCAACAAAGGCCGCCTGCACGGCTTCGAGCGATGCGCCCTGCGCCTCGGCCTGCGCGACGATCCGCTGTTCGAGCGAGGGCGAGTGCACCGTGCCCGGGCAGATCGCGTTACAGCGTACACCACGCGTGATGTAATCCGCAGCGACGGACTTGGTCAAGCCGATCACAGCCGCCTTCGACGCGCTATAGGCGAAGCGGTTCGGCACCCCCTTCACGCTCGACGCCGCCGACGACATGTTGATGATCGAGCCGCCTCCGCGCTCCAGCATGGCCGGCAAAAACGCGCGGATCATGCGGTACATCGCCTTTGCGTTCAGGTCGAACGCGAAGTCCCAATCTTCCTCGCTGCATTCGAGAATCGTGCCGGCGTGCACATAGCCCGCGCAATTGAACAGCACGTCGACGGCGCCTATTTCAGCGGCCAGCGCCTTGATGGCTTCGCCGTCGAGCACGTCGAGCTTGCGCGCCTCGACCGGCTTGCCGGCCAGGCCGTCGAGGCGAATATCCGTCGCGATCACGCGCGCGCCTTCGCGCGCGAACATCTCCGCGGTGGCGAGCCCGATACCTTGTCCCGCTGCGGTGATCAGTGCCGTCTTGCCGGCCAGTCTTTGTGTCATCTGCGACTCCAGGTGAAAAGGCTTCGAATCGTCAAAAGTGAGCGGCTATTCTCCCAGCCTGTAGAACGCGACGGCGTTGCCGCCGAACACCGCATCGCGCTCGGCCTCGTCCAACGACGCGAGCAGCGACTCTGCCGTCGAATGCCACTGCGCGTAATCGCCGTTCAGATTGAGTACGGGCCAGTCGCTGCCCCACATCAGGCGCGTAGGACCGAACGTCGCGAGAAGATGCTCGACATACGGCCGCAGCGTTTCCTCGCTCCAGCCCGGCGCCGCTTCGGTGGCGAGACCCGACAGCTTGCACTGCACGTTCGGTAACTGCGCGAGCCGTGTGATCGCGTCGGCCCAGCTTTGCCAGCCAGCGCGGCCATCCCGGACCGGCGGCTTCGCGCCGTGGTCGATCACCATGCGCAGCGCGGGAAAGCGCTTTGCCAAGGTTTCGACATGCTCGGCGTGACGCGCATAGATCAGCGCGTCGAACGCAAGGTCGTGCGCGATCAGGGATTCGATCGCAGGCGTGAGATCGGGGTTCGCGATCCACGTGTCGTCGGGCAGATCCTGCAACATGGGCCGCACGCCCTTGAACTTCGGATCGTGTGCAAACGCCTCAATCAATGCCGGCGCGGTGGGCAACAGCAACGGCACCCAGCCGACCACTCCCGCGATCGACGTCTCGCTACGCGCGAGATCGAGCAGATAACGCGTTTCGTCGATGGTGGGCGCGGCCTGCACGACGACTGTTCGCCCGATGCCCGCCTGCTCGCGCAACGGCTTGAGATCGGCCGGCGCGAACGGCCGGTACAGCGTCTTCAAGTCCGGAGTAAGCCACTCGTAGTCGCCCCGCGCGGGGTCCCAGTAATGCTGGTGAGCGTCGATGGACATCGTCGAATCAATCCTCTGGCGCGGGCGCACGCGGGTCGAGCAAGCCCTGTTCGCGCAACGCGGACCACAGGCCCGCCGGAATCGGCTGTTCGAACGACGCCGCGTTTTCACGCAATTCGTCGGCACTGCGCGCGCCGGTCAGCACGGTGGCGACCGCCGGATGCGCATACGGAAACTGCAAGGCGGCGGCCGCGAGCGGCACGCCAAACGAACGGCACACCGCCTCCAGCCGTGCAACGCGCTCGATCACCTCGCGCGGCGCATCGCCGTAATTGAATTTCAGATCGCCCTCGACGCCGCGCGCCAGAATGCCCGAATTAAACGCGCCGCCTAACAGGATGCTGACGCCGCGCTGCTCGCAGGCCGGCAACAGGTCCTCCAGCGTGGTCTGTTCGAGCAGCGTATAACGCCCCGCGAGCAACGCGCAATCGATATCGAACTCGGCCAGCGCATCGAGGATGACCGCGCCTTCATTGACGCCAAGCCCCACCGCTTTCACCGCGCCGGTGGCGCGCAACCTGTCGAGTGCGCGAAAACCGCCGCCTTCGGTCAACTGCTGCCAGTAGTGTCCGTTGTGCTCGCCATGCGTGACGCGGCCAATGTCGTGTACCAGCAGGATGTCGATCTGGACAATGCCCAGCCGCTGCTGGCTGTCTTCGAACGAACGCAGAATGCCGTCGTGCGTGTAGTCGTAGATCGCCTCGAAAGGGAGTGGGTTTTGCCAGCCTTCCCTGTCGTCGAGCGGCGTGGTGCGCGGCACGAATCGACGCCCCACTTTCGTGGACAGCACGTAGTCGGCACGGGGATAGCGGCGCAATACGTCGCCCAGCCGATGTTCGGCTTTGGTATTGCCATAGTGCGGCGCGGTGTCGAAGTAGCGCACGCCGGCGTTCCACGCTGCGGCGACGGTTGCGTGGGCTTCCTCGTCGGAAAGATCGCGGTACAAGCCGCCTAACGGCGCCGTGCCAAGGCCCAGGCCGGTCACTTTCAGGCCGGTGCGGCCAATCTCGCGCAGCCGCGTGATCTTCGAGCCGGTAGTTGCCGTCATCGGGCGCGTCTCCTGTTGTAATGATGGTGTGGCGGTAAGCAAGCGCGACTGAGGTTACGCGCGCTCGCGCCGTTCAATGCGGCTCAATTGCCACCACACGGTGCATCTGACCCGTGCTTGGCGAAACCGGCAAACACGCCGGTCCGACCGGCTCGAACGTCTTGTAAGTCAGAATGAATTCCTGATGTCCGAGCGTTTCCGACTTCGACGCCGCGCCGAGCGACACGGCCACGGTCTGCTCGAATACTTCGCGACCCACTTCGTCGAGCGTACCGCGGCCTTCGAGAATGCGGCCCGCGTCCACGTCCATGTCGCCGGAAAGATTGCGATACGTGGCCGGATTTGCGCAAATCTTGATCACCGGCGAGATCGCCGAGCCGACCACCGAGCCGCGTCCCGTCGTGAACAGGATCACGTGCGCGCCGCACGCGATCAACTCGCCGATTTCGGCGTTGTCGCTGATATTCGGAAAGCCGAAGCGCGGCTCGCCGTCGGGCACGACGTCGAGCAGGTAAAGACCGCCGGTGGGCGGCACATCGCCGGGTTTGACGATGCCGACAATCGGTGACGCGCCACTCTTCGCATACGCGCCGAGCGACTTTTCCTCCAGCGTGGTGAGGCCGCCGTCCGCGTTGCCGACCGCAAAACTGCCGTGACCGAGAATCGAGTAGTAGCGCGCCGCCTTGGCCACGCATGCGACGATTTCCTCGCCCAACTCCGGTCGCGCCGCGCGGGTCTTCATATGAAACTCGCAGCCCACCAGTTCGCCCGTTTCCTCGAAGATGCACGTGGCGCCCGCGTCGATCAGATGATCGAACGCACGGCCAACGGCGGGATTGGCGGTAATGCCGCTCGTGCCGTCCGAGCCGCCGCAGATCGTGCCCACCACCAGTTCGCTCAGCGCCATCGGCACCCGTTGCTGCGCGGCGAGTTGTCCGCGCACGCCGCGAATCCAGTCCACGCCGTATTGGATCGTGCTGCGCGTGCCGCCCTTCTCCTGAATCGTCAGCACTTCGACGGGACGGCCGCTTGCGCGCACCACATCGACGAGATAGTGCTTGTTCATACTCTCGCAACCGAGCGACACGAACAGCACGGCCCCCACGTTGGGATGCGTGGTCAGCCGCTCCAGCATCTTTTCCGCGTAGCCGTTCGGATAGCAGCCCGGAAAGCCGATCAGATGAACCGGCGGGTCGCGCTCGGCGGACGGGTCGTCGAACGCGTCGAGCGGCTCGCGAAACTGCGTGACGATTTCACGCGCGACGTGGTGCGCGCATTCGACCAGATAGGCGACCGCGACTACATTGCGGATACCCTTGCGGCCGTCGCTGCGCAGATAACCTTGCAGCATGGGTGGCGAGGCGGCGGCAGATGCTACGGAAGTGTCAGTCATGATCGTTCCAGCGCAGCGCATGGCCGCGTGATAGTGAGCGCATCAGTGATGGATGAACTCATGGCCCGCGTCGTGCGTATAGGTGGGCAGGTAGTCGCTTTCGAGGTTATGCGTGTGCAGATGCTCGCCGCGCGCCACCGCGCCGGTCACATGACCGATCACGGCGCCATAGCGCAGCACTTTGTCGTCTTTCGCAAGCTGCCGGCGCGCGAGTTTATGACCCAGGTCGATGGTCCTCGCGAGCGTCACGATCTCGCCTTCAATCTCGATCTGCGTGCCCGCGTCGAGGCGTGCTGCCGCGATCAGACAGTTGTCGGCGGGACTGAGCAGTATGAGTCGCGGATCAGTGGACAACAAGGGGCTGGTCAAATGGGTTCTCCGTGAAGCTGCGGTTTGGTTCCGGCCTTCGCCACTCGCAAGACGCACCACCCTCAGCGAGCCGAGAATGATCGCGCCGTAGATCGCCCGAATCCCGAATGACGGCACGCGCACCAGCGTCAGCAGGTTCTGTACGACGCCAGGCAACAATACGCCGGAGCGTACGCCGAGCCGGTGGGAATGCAACACAAGCGCGGCAATCGCAAACGCCGCGGCCGCGAGCTACACCGAAAGCGGCGGTGAGAGCACGTTCGTGGCTGCAAGCGAGGAAAACGACGGTGGCATATCGAGCGATGTGCCGCCTCTGCGGGCCGACCACGATGCCTTGCACGCCGAAGTTCAGGCGGCGGCCGCCGCGACGGCAAAGGACGAACTGCGCAACAGGCGGATGGCCGCTTGCGGCCCGCTCGCGAGCGATAGGGTTGTCTCCTGACTGCTTATCAATGTGGGAACTGCGTGAACCGGAACATGCGTCCTGCGCTGGTTACCAGTCATGGTGGTCATTCATTCACCAATGAACGTATTATTCATATACGGACTTTTCGAAGTCAAGGGATGTGCACTGCACCAAGCGTCCGTGTTTTCCCTAGGCGGCCGTCGCCTGTTAGGAGATTCGCGACGCACTTACGCTCGTGCACCAGATAATGAGAAGAACTTACGTACACTCGCTTGCAATGGACGCAGAAGACAAAGACGACGCCGACCGATACCGCGCTCCCGCGCTCGATAAAGGTCTCGATATCCTCGAACTGCTCGCCGAGCAGAAAGAAGGGCTTACGCGCGCCGAAATCACCAAGCTGCTGGGACGCAACGCGAGCGAGATGTACCGGATGCTCGAACGGCTGGTCGCACGGCAGTACGTGGTGCGCTCGGCCGGCGGCGATCGCTATTCGCTGAGTCTGAAGCTATATGCACTCGCGCATCGTCATCCGCCGATGAACCGGCTGATCTCCGAAGCGCTGCCGCTCATGCAGCGCTTTGCCGATGCTGCGGAGCAATCGTGTCACCTCGTTGTCTACGACCGTGGCAATCTGCTGGTCATCGCGCAAGTGGATGGACCCGGCACGTGGGGCATGTCGGTGCGGCTAGGCTCGCGCGTCGGTTTGATCGACACGGGTTCGGGCCGCGTGATGCTCGCGCTTCAAAGCGTCGAACAACGCGAACAGATGCTGGCCGAACATACGAAGGTAAAAGGCGAGGTGACGATCGATCGCGACGCTCTGGAAAACGCTTGCGAACGGATCCGGCTCGCCGGGTTTTCGCAGAAGGACAGTCAGCAGACGTTCGGCGTGACCGACGTGACGTTTCCGATTCTGGGCCCCTCCGGCCAGGCCATTGCCGCGCTCACCTGCCCGTATTTGCGGCGCATCGACGAATACGTTGCGCCGACGCTGGAAGCAGCCACGTCGCTACTGCGCGAGACGGTACAGGCGCTGTCCATGTTCCGCGAACGCGCGGCCTGATTTTCAGGCTTGCAGAGCGCAACGAACCGTCACGAGCCGTCACGAGCCGTCACGAGCTGTCGCGGGCTATCACGGGCCGCACGCACGATCGGCCGTCAGCCGTTTTCGCACATGGTTTAGAATGGCGACCCTCTCAAAAATCACGCCGCATGAGACCCCTTGTGCGCGCTCATCGACTAGCAATGGCGAAACTTCTGACCGATTCCGAATTCCAGCGTTTCTCTGAACTTCAGCAGAAGCAGTCGAGCTTCACGATCACGCCCGAGGAAGCCGACGAACTGCGCGATCTCGTCGCTCACGCGCAAAAGCGCCGTGACGATCGCGCAGCGGCGATGCAAAGCATCGAGACTTTCATCCGGCAATTCGACATCAGCCCGGACGAACTCTTTTCGCCGGAACAGATCGGCGAAGCGGCCCGCACCTATGGGCTGATCCCGGCCGCGAAGAAGGAACGCGTTCTGCCGCCGCAGTTCACGTACAACGGCAAGCCGTATCAGTGGACCTCGCGTGCGCTGCCGGACGACATCCGCGTGCCGCTTTTCGACGCGTTCAAGGCGGGTGAATCGGTGAAGTCGTTCATCGCCACAGCGAAGGATGCAACCCGCTGTGCGGCGACCATCGCGCGTCTGGAACGTGAGACCGGCGCGGTGTATGCGGATGCGTGGCTGGAAGAGCTGTCGGTGACGCGGGCACAGGTCAATGACGCGGCGGGGAAGCTGGCCGCTTGAGCGTTCGCTACGCGCTCGCAGGCTGAGCGGCTTCAGGCGCGGGCCCGTCCAGCGCCAGTCTGAAGCCCACCACCGCCGGGTCTTCGGTTTGCGTGATCGTGAAACCGAAGGCCCTCGCGAGCGAAATCATCGGCGTGTTTTCGCGCAACGCTTCGCCAACGAGCCAATGGATGCCGCGCGCTTTCGCATACCGGATGATCCTGTCCATCAATAGCCGGCCCAGCCGCCGGCCTTTCTGATCGGAACGCACCGCAACCGCAAACTCGGCCGTCTCGTTGTCGGGATCGGCAACGGCGCGCACCACGCCGAGTGTCCGTTCGAACCCTTCGCTGTGGACGGTAGCGATCAGCGCCATTTCGCGGTCATAGTCGATCTGGGTCATGCGCGCCAGTTGCGAATGGTCGAAACTGCCCACCGTGCCGAAAAAGCGCAGCCGTAAATCCTCCGGCGTCATCGCCTCGACAAAATCGTGGTGGGCGGCTTCGTCTTCCGGACGGATCGGCCGCACCGTGACGCGTAACCCCTGCCAGTCCAATGTTTCCTCGAAGCGGCGCGGATAAGGCACGATCGCGAGGCGGCTGCGCCTCGCAGCAATGCTGAGCACCGGGTCCACTACCGCGACGTGATCGCGGTACACGCTCAGCGTCAACGACAGCCCGACGATCTCCTTCACATCGCACACCGCTTGCGATAGCGCCGTAAGGGCGGCCAACGCAGGCTCCGGCGCAACGAGCCGCGCGTACGGTGAACGCGTGACGATGTCGCGCGCAAGCACGGGGTTCAGCGGTGGCAGCCCATACACGCGCAACGGCTCGGAAACCCCGTCCGACGATGGCGCCGTGAAGCGGAACACCGGGCCGAAATTGTCGTCGTCGTGGAGGTCGACGGCGATGCCGACGATCGGCTTTGTCTCCGGCACGGCTTGCTCGCACGCGCCGGTCTTCCCGACTTGGTGCGCAACTGTGTCGCCGCTGCTCGCTGTGCCCTCTTCCGCGCCTTTGGCCACGTTCGTCTCGGCGACCTTGGCCGCCCGCCGCTCGGCAAAACCGGAAGGCGCCGAGTCTGCCGGCCGGCGTTCGACCTGGAGCCCAAACCGCGACAGCAACCGCGCCGCTGCGTCGCCGGTTAGCTGGTGCTCACCTGCCGCGAGCGCCTCGCGGGCCTGCGCCTGCGCGGCGTCGATCGCTTCCGGCACTTGTGCCGGCAGACCTTCCGGCGTCTGCATCAGCAATTCGCGCCCCATCCGATAATCGACGAGACGGGCGAACGCGCGGGCGAGCCGCTGCGGCGTGGTATGCACCGGAATGCCTTGTGCGTGCAGCGCGTCGCGCGTGGCGGAATCCACGCCGCCGAAAAAGCATGCAAGCAGTCCGCGATACGCAACGCCCTGACTGGCGATCAGCGCCCGCGCGACTTCGCCGACCGGCGCGCTGTGCGTCGATGCATGCACGACGAACGCCGTGCCTGTGCTGCGATGGTCGGCGAGCAGTTTGAGCGCCGTGCCGAAGTGTTCGGGCCGCGCGTCGTCGCCAAGCTGCAACGGATTGCCGCCGACCGCGTGCGGCAGCACCGCTCGCAATGCACCCGACGCCTCGGGCGGCCACGTCGCCAACGTGTCGCCCGCCGCGGCGAACGCGTCACGGGCAAGCGTGGCGAGGCCGCGGTCGCTCGTAATGAGCGTCGCACTGGCGCCCGCCGCTACGCGGCCCACGCCGAGCGTTTCGATTTCGTCGAGCAGATCGTCGAGCGAGTCCACGCGCACCATGCCCGCGCGCCGGAACGCGGCGGTGTAAAGCGGGTCGGCGGGATCGGCACGTCCCGAGCGCAGCGCCAGTACCGGCTTGTTACGCGCCGCCGCACGAGCCGCCGACATGAACTTGCGGGCAGCCCGCACCGTCTCCAGTTCGAGCAGGATCGCGCGCGTGCCGGGGTCGCTCGCCAGATAATCGAGCACGTCGCCGGCGTCGACGTCCGCTTCGCCGCCGAGCGCGACTGCATGCGAGAAACCCAGCCCACGTGCGCGCGCCCAGCCGAGCACGGCGTTCGTCAACGCGTTCGACTGCGACACCCAGGCCACGCCGCCCGCCTTCACCGTGCACGAAGGTGCGCCGAGTTGCGCGTGCAGCGCCGGCGACACCACGCCGAGACTGCCCGGTCCGACGATTCTCAGCAGGTGTGGCCGCGCCGCCGAAAGCGCGTGGCGCAGCGCGAGCCGATCGTCATCGCTGCGCGCTTCGCCGACGATGATCGCCGCGCGCGTGCCCAACCCGCCGAGCTGATGGATGATGCCGGGCCACGTGTCGGGCGGCGTGCAGATCAGCGCGACGCTGGGCGGCTCGGGCAGATCGCCCGCGTTGTGAATCACGGGGCGGCCGTCGAGCGTCTCGTATTTCGGATTGACCGGCCATAGCGGCCCCTGGAAGCCGCCTTCCAGCACGCGCGCCCACACCATCGCGCCGATGCTGCCCGCACGCGCTGACGCGCCGATCACAGCGACGGACTTGGGGCGAAACACGGCGTCGAGATTGCGAACGGTCACAGGCGCTCCGTGAATGGACGACGCGGCGGCAGATGGCACGCGCCTTCGTCAGAATAGGCGAAGTCGCGGGATGGCGCTTTGGGTCGTCGTCATGGCGCGCACCCAAACACGTTCAGGCGTTTGCGGGATGGATGCGGGGGGGGGATTGAAGCGGGATTGAAGCGGGATGAAGCCGCCCGGCATCGAGCGGCTGTGGGGCCGCGCGACAGAGATGCTCGCGCGGGCACCCGTCATGGATGCTTTACATCGCTTTCTTGAACGGCGCGCCCGAATGCTCGCGCAATTCATTGAACACGATCTTCGGCCAGGCCTTCTGCGCGACTTCGATTTCCGACACATGCGAAGCGAGATACGTCGGCGCGTCCGATGCGTCGAGTGCAATCCGCGCCGCGTAGGAATCGGTGAAGCGGCGCAATTCCGCCGGATCGTCGCTTGTGACCCAGCGCGACATGCGGTAACGCGCCGGCGCCATCCGCACATCGACCTTGTATTCCGTCGACAGGCGGTGCGCCACCACTTCGAACTGCAGTTGCCCGACCGCGCCGAGAATCATCAGGCCGCCCACTTCGGGACGGAACACCTGAATCGCGCCTTCCTCGCCGAGTTGCTTGAGCGCCTCGCCAAGCTGTTTGGCGCGCATCGGGTCGACCACTTCCACCGTCTGGAAAATTTCCGGCGCAAAGAATGGCAGGCCGACGAACTGCAACTGCTCGCCTTCGGTCAACGTATCGCCGAGACTCAGCGTGCCGTGGTTCGGAATACCGATGATGTCGCCCGGATACGCCTCGCTCACCGTCTCGCGGCGCTGCGACAGGAACGTCACCACATTGTTGGCGCGAAACGTTTTGTTCGAGCGCGTCACCTTGACGGCCATGCCGCGCTCGAAACGCCCTGAACATACGCGAATGAACGCCACGCGGTCGCGGTGCGCGAGGTCCATGTTCGCCTGCACCTTGAATACGACGCCAGTGAACTTGGGTTCGTCCGGCATGACCGGACGCTGCACGGTCATGCGCATGGAAGGCGGCGGCGCGAGATCGACGAGCGCGTCGAGAATTTCCTTCACGCCGAAGTTGTTGATTGCCGAGCCGAACAGCACCGGCGACTGGTCGCCCGCCAAAAACTTTTCGCGATCGAAATCGGGCGTCGCGCCGGTGATCAGGTCGATCTCTTCTTTCGCCTTGACCCACGCATGGCCGAAGCGGCGCTCGCCTTCCTCGTCGCTCAAAGCCTGCAGCGTTTCCACTTCGCCGCCCGCCTTTTCTTGCCCGGCACGGAACAGGCGAACCTGATCGCGTTGAATGTCGTAGACGCCCTGGAAATCCTTGCCCATGCCGATCGGCCAGGTGAACGGCACGGCGGCGACGCCCAGATGCTGCTCGATTTCATCGAGCAGTTCGAGCGGCTCGCGCACTTCTCGGTCGAGCTTGTTGATGAACGTGACGATCGGCGTCTTGCGGCTACGACACACTTCGAGCAGTTTCAGCGTCTGCGCTTCAACGCCGTTCGCGCCATCGATGACCATCACGGCCGCGTCGACCGCAGTCAGCACGCGGTAAGTGTCTTCAGAGAAGTCTTCGTGGCCCGGCGTGTCGAGCAGATTGATGACGGCGTCGCCGTACTCGAACTGCATCACCGAACTGGCTACCGAAATGCCCCGCTGCTTTTCGATCTCCATCCAGTCGGACGTCGCGTAGCGGTTGCTCTTGCGGCCCTTCACGGTGCCGGCGATCTGGATCGCGCCCGAGAACAGCAGCAGCTTCTCTGTGAGCGTGGTCTTACCCGCGTCCGGGTGGGAAATGACCGCGAACGTGCGGCGGCGTTTAAGTTCGGAGACTGACATCGGGTCTGGCGGTCACGGATAGGGGTTCAGGCGGTTCCGGGCGACTTGCGGCGGCCGGTGTGCCGCGTCTGGCGCGGCGGCGTCGAGCTGCGGGCGTGGGCCGCAACCCACATCACATGGCCACTTCGCCGCGTCGGAATCAGGTCACGAACAAGCGTTCGACCATACGGGAATCGCCGGCGCAGAACAGCGCAGGGAACGAATGATACACGTCATAGGCCGCGGCGTAGGGAAAAGGCGGGTGGTGCGGCGCTTCGGCCGTAGGCGGCAAGGCGCGCCGGCTGTCTGCGTGGGAAATCGAAGAGTCGCTGCATTAGATGAGATGCGGAGGTCGGATTTCTGCATTCGGCGTACGCAAAGGTGAGCGTTTTCGGGACCTGATGTCACGGCGCTGGAATCGCAGCTAACGGTGAACCTGCAGGCTTCGGCTTCCGCACCAAAAACCTTGGACCAACCGGGAAACAAAACACTTGGCACGAAAACGGAATGACCTTGCGGCGCGCAGCGCAAATGTTTCGGATCGCCTGGGAACGCCCGTCCGCAAAGGCCGATGCGGGTTTTCGGCTTGTCGCCTTAAGCAACGCCCGCACTCGAAAAATTGATAGAACACGGTGCAGCAGATGGCAACACCTGGCTCACCGAACCAAAGCACGTCATTGGCAAACGCCTGGCGGGTGATACGAATCACCGGGCTCATTCATCCAAAGGTGAGCGTTTTCGGGACCACACCAACGGTGCGGCAAATTCTCCGCCCGGCATCACTTCAAACAAGCGGCGCATTCGGTCCGAACGTGCCGACAGCGGCGTTATCTCAGGTTTTGATCAGAAAGCGTTCGCGATCCTTGCCGGCGAGCCACGCTGGCGAGCGCCCACGTCCGCTCCATGTCTGGCCGGTTGTCGGATCGCGGTACCTCGCGACCGACGTGGCCTTGCGGCCGGCAACCGGTTTGCCTGTGAAACCGAGTTCTTCGGCGGTCAGATCGTACTCGGCGATCTTCTGTTTGATCTCCGCGATGGCCTGCGCGACTTCCTGCTCGCGCGCCGCAGCGACTTCCTGATGGAGCTTCTCGAGTTGAGCCGTCAATTGCTTGTAAGAGGCTGCCATGGCGATGCTCCGGTCGATTTGACAGACTGCAGTGCGGACACTATCAGACGAATAATGCGTCGGATAGGAAAACGCGAAGCGGACGGTGCGCGCGGCTACAACCAAGGGAACCGTGCGCGCAGGCATTGGTGCGTGCGCGCGCGGCAGGCCGCCGCTTTTCGGCAGGCACCACGGGCCGGCGCTTCGAACGCACGACAAGCCCCTTCTGTCAGCAGGAGGGCGTCGGCGCGTTTACAGCGCTGTTACTGAACGCGATCGAGATCAGCGTGTCGCGCTCCAGCGGCAGTTGGGCATCCTCGTCGCGGGGACGAAGCGGCTCGAATGGCTCAGCGCCCCGCGCTCATACGAGCACGACGACGTCGCCATGCCGTTGCACGGACGGTCAGCTTTTTTCTCGTTGTTCCAATGCCGAAAGGGCAGCGTTCAGACGTTTAACCCGGCTGGCCTGGGCCGGAACTCGCACGGCGCCCGACACCGACTCGATGCGATTACGCCAATAAGATAACGGGATACGATCTTCAGCAGAGATATGCGAAATGACGTGCTCAAGATGTTGAATATCTTTTTCCAGCTGATGGTGATTCATTGCTTTTTCTTCCCCGGATTACTTTTATAGAAACATTTTTGAGAGCAAGCGTACAGCACAAACCATGCCGCGCGCCAGAAAATAATCAACCAAGGAAAATGTTTCTCGTCGATCAATAAATCAAGCGAGGTAATCAGCAAAATATGCCTGAGACGCGCTTTCCCAAGTCCGCAGAACCAGAATACTGCTGACCCACTTCGCGTTCCGTTGGCTTCCGCACCGAATTCGCAGAATGGTGAACCGAATGTGTTTTTTACAAAATAACCCAGTAACGAATAATCCAACCACCGGTTTAAATTTATTATGCAGTGCGGTCGAACAGGTAAGCCTTTCTCCAGAAAGTGGCAAAGCGTTTCCGCATGCAGACATTTATACCGGCAAACGGAGAAACCGGGTTATTTGCTTATTTGTATGCCGCTAGTCGGTAAATCGTGGAGTGGACGACAATGGCACGCCGCAGAAACAGGCGGCGCGGAAGAGGTCAGATCGGCGCGTGCGCGAGAGGCACGCAAGCTCGATCTGGAAGAAAAGGCGGCTGCAGTGTTATTTGGCGCGGCAGGCGTAGAGCAGATTGAGCGTCCCGTTTTCGCTCGACTGACTCACGACGTCGAACGCGCCATTACAGGCCGCACTGGCCTGCTGCACGCATGAGTCCGATCCCACCGGGCACTGAACAAGCGTGGTTGGGCGTCCATCCGACAGGAACAGCGGCGGGCTGCTGCTGCAGGCGCTCAGCGCGGCAAAGCTGCCGACTGCCAGCGCGGCGAGAGCGAGCCGCATAGGTAACACCAATGTGCGCTTAGGCGCCGCTTCGCGCATGCGTGTGCGCAACGTTTGCCGCGCGCTTTCGGTACGTTCCATGTGTGCCATTTGATACCCCGATCACGACTCGTTCTTCGATCGCCCGATTGTGCCACGCGGCAATTGCGCTGAGTCATCCCGGCATGGTCCGACTTCATCAATCTTCGATACGACGGGTGGCAGTCATCTTGCAGCGCGTAGCGCAGCCCAGCTCACGGTTCGCAAACCAACGCCCGCGTGGACAAGGTTCCACCTCGTCGACGCCGCACCAGCCCAATGACGTTCCATTCTGAAGACGTTTGGGTACAATCTGCTGCACTGCGCCATGCCGAATGCCGGCCACTGGGCCATCGACCATGACAGCGCGCGCGGCACAAGCCTGCACTGACTGCCGCGCCGCCGCGCGTTGAATGGCGTACACGTAAAACAACCAAGTTTTGGAGACTCAATGTCCTTTGTCATCGTCCTCGCCGCCCTGGCGTTTCTGATGTTTGCCGCCTATCGCGGCTACAGCGTGATCCTCTTTGCGCCAATCGCCGCGCTCGCTGCCGTGCTGCTGACCGATCCGGCCGCCGTCGCGCCGGTCTTCACCGGCATCTTCATGGACAAGATGGTCGGCTTCGTCAAGCTGTACTTCCCCGTGTTTCTGCTGGGCGCCGTATTCGGCAAGGTGATCGAACTGTCCGGTTTCTCGGAGTCGATCGTGGCCGCCGCGATCCGCTACATTGGTCGCTCACGCGCCAATGCGGTAATCGTCGCAGTGTGCGCGCTGCTCACCTACGGCGGCGTGTCGCTGTTCGTGGTGGTGTTCGCGGTCTATCCGTTTGCCGCGGAACTGTATCGCCAGAGCAATATTCCGAAACGGTTGATGCCAGGCGCAATCGCACTCGGCGCGTTCTCGTTCACGATGGATTCACTGCCCGGCACACCGCAAATCCAGAACATCATCCCGACTACCTTCTTCAAGACGACGTCGTGGGCCGCGCCGGCGCTCGGTGTCATCGGCTCGCTGTTCATCATCGTGGTCGGTCTTACGTATCTGGAGTGGCGCCGCCGCCAGGCCATGGCAACCGGCGAAGGCTACGGCACGGAGCTGGTCAACGAGCCGGAGCGCGTTGAGTCGAAACAATTGCCGCATCCGCTGCTGGCCGTCGCGCCGCTCGTTCTGGTTGGCGTGGCCAACTTCCTGCTGACGCGCTGGATTCCGAACTGGTACGGCGCGTCGTACACCATCGCGCCGGACATCCTGCCGGGCATTCATGCACCGGTCACGACGACGATTAAAAGCGTGGTCGCTATCTGGGCCGTGGAAGGCGCGCTGCTGCTCGGCATCGTGCTGGTTATCGTGACGGCGTTTGGCCGCGTGAGCGAGCGTTTTGCGATCGGCACGAAGGCGGCCGTCGCGGGTGCGCTGCTGGCCTCGCTGAACACTGCGTCGGAATACGGTTTTGGCGGCGTGATTGCCGCATTGCCGGGCTTCCTCGTGGTCGGCAACGCGCTCAAAAGCATTCCGAATCCGCTCGTCAATGCCGCAGTGTCGGTCAGTTCACTCGCAGGCATCACCGGTTCCGCATCCGGCGGCATGAGCATCGCGCTCGCGGCCATGTCGGATACGTTCATCAAGGGCGCGGAGGCCGCGCATATTCCGATGGAGGTGCTGCACCGTGTCGTCGCGATGGCGAGCGGCGGCATGGACACATTGCCGCACAACGGCGCGGTCATCACGCTGCTGGCGGTCACCGGCCTGACGCACCGTCAGTCGTATCGCGACATTTTCGCGGTGACGGTTATCAAAACGCTGGCGGTGTTCTTCGTGATCGGCGTGTATTACGCGACCGGGCTGGTTTGAGTCGCAGTTGAGGGTACTCCTTGCCGGGTTGCCAATGCCCACTTGCGCTAGACTCCTTCGAGCAACGGCAAGGAGACTTCAATGATACGCAAGACACTCAATGCCTCGCGGCTTCAGCAGGAAGTTGACCGGCGAATCCATCGATTGCAGGCCATCGTCGGGGACGGCGTCAAGATTCGTGTGCCTCGGCCTCAGTTGCAAGACCCGGATAAGAGCGGCTGTAACTGGACCATGACGCACTTCGGCAACGCGCTCGGCTTTGACCGTGACATCGAGGGCGTGCTGAAGTCCGTACGCGCTGAATATAACCTGAGTACGGAAGTCAAACAGTCCGGCAATCCGTTCGATGACTAACCGCGAATGACATCGGTTCGCTATCTGTCTTTACGCGTGCGACACGGGCGTCCGCTTACGCTCGACATTGCGATTGGCTGAGAAATGGACCTATGGATTCAACCTTGTGCGCGATGTGCCGAACTCGCCGGAATGTCAGCGACCAAGCCCCCACATCAAGACCTGGCGCTCGACGGGCGAGGCGTCACGCCGGATCCGCGAGCACAGGAGCATTACACGTGTGGCAGATGTCGCGCCGCGTTCGCACGCATACGGTCAGGGCCGTCCAATCGGCAAATCTGGATGCTTCTGAATGCAGGTCAGCACTAGCGCACTGCAAACCAAGCGGCGCCGCCAAGACATTCAATGAATGTCGCGCACTCCGCTTCCAGCGGCGCATCGCCGCGGTCCGCGGCCAGGCGTGGCCCGCTGAACACTCACTGGCTCAGAGGAGAAAACAGTGCATCTGAAAGACGGGTCCGCCTGGCTGCTGTGCATGGCCGCGCTTGCGTCGACCGCTGCGCAGGCAAGCGACATTCAATGCTCGACCACGCAGCAACCGGCAGAGCGTGTGATCTGCGACCATGCCATTCTGAACAACGAATACGACGACATTTTCGCGCAGCAACAGACGCTGTTAAGCGCCGGAAAGGTGTCGCCCCAGCAGATCGCCCTGTGGCGGCAATCGCGGAACGTTTGCACCGACGTCCACTGCATCGACACACTATTCGCGCAATGGAAAGCCACCGCTAAAGCGATTCAGACCAGTGCTGCGACGGCACAGGCTCCCGCTCTGGTCCCGCCAACCGCTTTGGCGCCGGTCGGACCGACGTCTGACGCCTACCCTGGCGATTCCACTGCCAATGCGCTTGCTGCTTCTGAAGCAACGCCCATCTCCGAAGCGTCTTTGGTGCGTCAAGGCAGTGCGGCAGGCGTTGCGCTTCCGCAACCCGTCGCGAGTCAAGCCTCTTCGCCCGGCGCTGCTTCCGCTGCGACCGGCGCGAGCGAATCTCATGCAGGCACGGCAGGATTCAACAGTGTTGTCGCGCCTGTCGTGCTCATCGCTATAGCGCTCGGCGCGTTTTTGTATCGCCGCAGCAGAAGATCATGACGCAGTGGCGAAAAACGTAGCGTCTCTTAAAAGTATGCGCTGACAACGTTTTCACTCACGGACTCCTCGCAAATCAGATCGTGGCGCCACGTGTAGTCAAAACGGTTGAATCCAACGCCGAGCGTTTTATTCGTCGCCCGGTTCCGGTGCGCCGCCAGCACCGCCGCGCTCAAATGCGGGCCCGCGCCGAAGCCGGATGGGCCCGTGGTCGATCTGCGCGGGTGGTACTGCCGCATCGCCTTGCGTAATGCGGATCACGTGCGCCCGCGCGAGCCGTGCCGCCACGGTGCGCACGGCGGGCATCAGCGCTCGCCAGCATGCCTCGTCCGACGACAGCGCGCGTGCTACGTCCGATGGACAGATCGACGCCTGGGCCCGTCGCGCCGACAGCAATGCCAGCAGCTTCTGCTCGATATCGCGCTCGTCATGATTCATGTGCCCGACCTGCTTGCTGTGTCCTCACGCGGCGCCCACGCGAACATGCCGCGCCGCCGCGCAATTTGATGAGTTAGCCTAGCGCCTCGTTCCTCGACATGGAAACCGCGTCCATCGCCATGAGTTCAAAACCCGCTTTCTGGATGATCCCGACCGCGCCGACACCGGTCGGCCCGTTTTCCCATGCCACCGAAGCCGAAGGCTGGGTCTTTCTCACCGGCCAGATGCCGACCTCGCCGAGCGACGATACCGCGCCGCTCCCCGAAGGCGTGGTCGCCCAGACCCGACGCGTCATGGACAACCTTGTGCTGGTCTTGCAGGGATTGGGCCTGGATTTGCAGCACGTGGTCTCGGCCCGCATTTTTCTGACTGAGTTCAAGCGCGACTATGCGCCGATGAACGACATTTACCGCGCCTACTTTCCTGCCGACGCGCTGCCCGCGCGCACGTGCATCGGCGTCACGGCGCTCGCGCGCGACGCGCTCGTGGAGATCGACTTCATCGCGCGACGGCCGGGGTGAGCAAACCGCCGCTGAACACCCGCGTCGATCCAGATTCGAAGGCGCTCGAAACAGCGGTGGCGCCCCAGCCGCGTGCGCCATCACCCGACATTGATCTGATAGATCGGCGTTACTCCCACCTCGACAGTGCACTATTGGCGCAGCACGATACACGTGTCAGTGCCCAGGTGTTTGCGTAGGGCCGGCTGACCCGAGTAACAACGGCGTTTAGCGGCCCGTCCCATTCCGGACGGGCTATTTTTTTGGGCGCAAGCGTCGGCTGCCTTACCCTTTGAAGAAGTGTGCTCCGGTCTCGCGCGAGGCCGAACGCTCACGCCAACGGGCAGTCCGAATGTCATCACTTGTCCCTGGAGACCGGCTTGACACTTTCGCAGCGTTCCGGCGCCGATCCGCTGACGTCGCACTTCACGGCGATGGCGCGCAATAACGCGTGGTCGAACCTGCGTCTCTACCGCGCGTGCCTGACGCTGAGCGATGACGACTTCGCCGCGCGCAGAGTCAGCTTCTTTCCGTCGCTTCAACTCACGCTCAACCATATCCTGCTGGTAGACCGCTACTACTTCGACGCGCTGACCGCGGGCGGCGCAGGTCTCACCATTTTCGACAATGAACTGCCCTATCCCCGCGCAGCGGATCTGTGGGATGCACAGGCGCGGAGCGACGAGCAACTGCTCGCCTTCTGTGCATCGCTGACCGGCGCGGATTTACAACGCGAGGCGCGGATCGATCGCGGTCCGTCGGTTGGGGTCCAGCGGGAGACGGTCGGTTGCGTGCTGCCGCATGTATTCGTCCACCAGATTCATCACCGCGGGCAGGCTCACGCGATGTTGAGCGGCACACCGGCCGCGCCGCCGCAGCTGGACGAATTTTTCCTCGACGCCGACGCCCCGCTGCGCGCCGCCGAACTGCGCTCGCTCGACAGCCGGCGGCCGACGCGTTAGCGCGTGATCGGGCTTGCGTGTCGCCCGGCGCTTAACCCCGATGCGCGTCACCAGCATGACAGCGGGCGAGAACGCTTGCGCCGGCTTGGGGCATGAAAAATGCATCTCTGGTTTGCCGGAGTCGCGTTAAACTGGTTGAGAAAGCAGACACCGCGGCGGGCGACGCCCGCGCGTCGTACGAGGCGCGGCGCGAGTAAGGCAGGCAGGCGCGGGTGAACCGCCGGGAAAAGCGAAGCGTCAGCTTGGCGCGACAGACGGCGCACCCTCCTGCCCGTACAATGGTTCGATCAACAACGGATTAAGGACAACTTCGATGCGCACTACCGGGTCCTCCGGGTCAATGGCCCTGCTCACCGAATACGACGACGCAACGTCGCGCGAACTTCGCTCGCTGCGCCTCGAATCGACAGAAGACGGCAAAGGCATTCTTTTGATCGAAGTCGATGAACGCAAGCCTGGTATACACCGCGAAGTGCGCTATGAAATCACGCCGGCTGAATTGATTGCCGCGATTCGCGCGCACGGCGCCGAGTTGCCGGGCGAGCAGCATAATCATCGTCAATAGAGCGGGCCGCATGGCATAGCGCTTCGGCGTTTATGCCACGCGCAGCTCCAATCTGCTTCACGTTGCGTCACGCGTTGCTTTCTATATGGTATGAAAATCGTGGCCGGATCAGCCGATCCGGCCACCATAGCGAAACCGGGTCGCGCATGTTCTCCGCGCCCGCTGGTGCAATACAGCGCGTCACCGCTTTCGCCTGATTTTCCTGGGCTGGCACTCAGCGCCTTTGATCAACTTTTCGCACGTAGTCATCGTGCGCCTGGCACCCGAATAATGGATACGACTTCACGGCGTTTGCACGTCGCGAAAATGCGTCCATAATCCTTGCATTCTCCTGCGCTTTTCCCTACTGCGCCGCGCCCGAAAGGGCGGCGGATGTAAGCCAATGCTACATGATCTTGTCGAGCAATATGGGCCGGCGCTCGTGTTCGCCAATGTGCTGGCCGCCTCGCTCGGGCTTCCGGTTCCGGCATTGCCGTCGCTGGTGCTGTTCGGCGCAATGGCGGCCATGCATCCGGGGTCGGTGGGCACCCAGTTGGCGCCGGTGCTGATCCTGTCGATATTCGCCACGCTGATCGGCGATAGCGCATGGTATCTGGCCGGACGCATTTACGGCGGGAACACGTTGAAAGCGATTTGCCGCCTGTCGCTCTCGCGTGACACCTGTGTCAAGAAGACCGAACGCTTTTTTGGGCGCTGGGGTGTGCGGGTGCTCGCCGTGGCAAAGTTCGTCCCGGGGCTGTCGATTGTGTCGATTCCGATGGCAGGCGCAATGGGCACGCGTTATCGCACGTTCCTCACGTACGACGGCATCGGCGCGGCACTCTGGTCCGGCACCGGCCTGATCGTCGGCGCGCTGTTTGCGCAGCAGATCGACATGATGTTCGCCATCGCCGGCCGGCTTGGCCGCACGGCTGGCCTCGTGGTCGTCGGGCTGCTGCTGGTGTATGCGGCTTACCGCTGGTATCGCCGTCGGCAGCTGATTTCGAAACTCGCGTCCGCGCGTATCGAAGTCGACGAACTCGCCGCGCTCGTCGCCGCCGGCAAGACGCCGGTTCTTTTCGACATCCGCTCGCAGGAAAAGCGCAAGCTCGATCCGTGGGTGATTCCCGGCTCGCAATTCGCCGATGAGCGGCAACTCGACGAGATCGTGGCAACCTATCCGCACGATCAGAAGTTAGTGATCTACTGTTCATGCCCGAATGAGATTTCCGCGGCGTGGATGGCCAAGCAACTGAACGAAGCCGGCTTCGCCGATGTGCTCCCCTTGCGCGGCGGCATGGAAGCCTGGCGCGACTCGGGCAAGCCGGTGGACGCGCTGCCCGAGATGCCGCCGCCAGTCGTCGCGGTCGAGGACGCCGCGCCGAAGGCCATATAGCGCAGCGGCGCATCCTGACGCGCGCCTCGCGCGCCGCGCCGCTTCGCGTGCCATTCGATCAGTCTCGATCAATCAATGAACACCGAAGGAGCGGTTCGATGCTTTCGACTCAAGAACCTGAAGCACCCGAAACCCAGCAGCAGGAGGTCGTGGCCGACGCGCCGTTCTCGTCGCTCGCCACGCGTATGCATCAGATGTTCCCCACGCTCACGTGCGCGGAGATTGATCGTCTGCGCCCTTTTGGCGAAGTGGGCCACTGGGACGCAGGCGAGCTACTGTTTGAAACCGGTTACACCGGACCCGGCATGTTCGTCATTCTCGAAGGACGCGTGAAGGTTTATCAGCGCGACGGCATCGGCCGTGAAGTGATGATTGGCGAACACGGCGTGGGGAAATTCCTGGCCGAAGTCGGGCAACTGTCGGGGCGCCCGGCGCTGGTCAACGGAATGGCGCTCGACGCGGTGGATGCACTGCTGATCCCGCCGGAACGTCTGCGTGCATTGATCGTCGCCGAGGCCGAACTCGGTGAGCGGATCATGCGCGCGCTGATTCTGCGGCGCGTATCGCTGATCGAAAAAGGTGCGGGCGGCCCGATCCTGATCGGCAATAGCAGCGATTCGCGGCTCGTGATGCTACAAGGGTTCCTGTCGCGCAACAGCCATCCGCATTCCGTGATCGACGAACGCGACGAAGACGCGCTGCGTCTGATCGAGCAGTTCGCGGCGCAAAAAGAAGACATGCCCCTCGTCATCTGCCCGGACGGCACGGTGCTGCGTCACCCGAGCATGCCCGAACTGGCTACGTGCCTCGGCCTGCTGCCCGACCTCAACGACTCGCATGTGTACGACGTGGCGATCGTCGGCGCGGGCCCGGCAGGCCTGGCCACCGCGGTGTATGCGGCGTCGGAGGGTCTTTCGGTCATCGTGCTGGATAGCCGGGCGCCTGGCGGCCAGGCGGGCGCCAGTTCGCGGATCGAAAACTATCTTGGCTTTCCGACCGGCATCTCCGGCCAGGCATTGGCGGGCCGTGCGTTCGTGCAGGCGCAGAAGTTCGGCGCTCACGTCGCAATTCCGGTCAACGTGAAACGGCTGCACTGCGATACGTCGCCGCATCGGCTGGAACTGAAGTGCGGCGGCCACATTTCGGCACGTGCAATCGTGATTGCGAGCGGTGCGGTGTACCGGCGCCCCGCGCTGGAAGGGCTCGATCGTTTCGACGGTCGCGGCGTCTACTACTGGGCGTCGCCGGTCGAAGCCAAACTGTGCAAGCGCCAGGAGATCGTGCTGGTGGGCGGCGGCAATTCGGCCGGCCAGGCCATCGTCTATCTGGCGACACATGCCGCCAAGGTGCACGTGCTGATCCGCCGCAGCGGCTTCGAGGCGACCATGTCGCGCTATCTGATCGATCGTATCCGCTCGCTGCCGAATGTATGCGTGCATCCGAATTCGGAAATCGGCCGGCTGGAAGCGGACGAAAGCGGGCTGTCGTCGGTCGGGCTGAAGGAGCCGTTGCCCGACGGCACCGATCATTTCGACACGCGGCATCTGTTCCTCTTCACCGGCGCGGATCCGAACACCGACTGGCTGCGTACCTGTGGCGTCGAACTCGACGAGAAGGGTTTCGTGCTGACCGGCACCCGCGCCGACGGCATTTCCGCCTGCGATCTCGCGACCACGGTGGAGGGCGTGTACGCGATCGGCGACGCGCGCGCCGGCTCGACAAAACGCGTGGCCGCCGCGGTTGGCGAAGGAGCGGCCGTCGTCGCGCAGATTCACCAGCTGCTGGCCGTTTCGGCGGGCGAAGCCGTCGCTCTGGGCGCGTGAGCAGGTGCGCACGTGCGATTGAATGCGGCGGCGCCGCCTCTGACGGCCGCCGCCGGGTAATCCTTCGTTACAGACGCCTTCAACTCGTTGCACCTGTGCTGCTTTCTGTCTCGTAAGATCGTCGTCAGCCATTCGACAGCGAATGGCCTGCTCTTACAGGAGACACGCATGCTCAAACGCGCGATCGTTTTCGCCGCCTTCGGCCTGGCCGCCGCCAGCGTTTCCAACGTTGCGCTAGCGCGGGTGAATGTCGGCGTATATGTCGGCACGCCTGGCCCGGTCTACGCCGCGCCGCCCGTTTATGCGCCGCCGCCCGTCGTCTACGCGCCGCAACCGGGATACGGTTACCGCGACGATGGCTACCGCGGCCGCCGCTGGCACCACGATCATTGGCGTCATCGTGGCTGGGAACGTCACCACGGCAGGGGGTGGTAACGCAACACGCCAACAGGCTCCCGGAGCCCGCGCTGTTCGAGCGCGTCAGTCACGCTACCGTAGCGTCCGCTAATTCCGGCAGCCCTTGGCCTTTCATGGCCGCGCCCGTCACAGTCACTTCACACAGGAAGCCGTGACCGACGCTCACGTGAAGACGCTAGCACGCTGCGCAGCACGCACGGTGCACCTGGCCACGCAAAGCCCGCTGACGCCGCCTCGTCGCTAAGCCGTGAATGCCGACGTGCTCGACGCGATTCGCCGCATCGCGCAACTGTAGGTCGACACCATTCACGTAGTCGCGCGCAGCCCGTACCTGGTGCTGTTCAGACGGATTGGCGCGCATCCACAACAATGGCTGGACGAGCATCTCGCGCGAGGCGGAGTGGCTTGACGCGCTGAACGTGAACTACGACGCGCGAGCGTAAAGGCGCGACGGCGGTAAGCGCTCCTGCTCCGTCGACGCCAACGACGCTCAGTGGAACGCCACGCACCCCAGCGACAACGAAAAGATACCCAGCACGATCGATCCGCCGCGTTGCGCTTTGGCGGGATTCGCGCGGCTCCCGTCAGAACGCGTCCCGACACTGGAATGGACACGAGGTAGCCGCTGAGTCCGACGGCGATCAGCGGCAGGAAGCGCCGCACGTCCTGGCGCAAACCGGCCGCAGCAGGCGGCGTTTGGGTAGGCCCCGGCGAGATCAGAACGACGACGATGCCGCCAGAGAGCAAGCCGGCAACGGACGCGGACAGCATGAAAAAAGCGCAGTACTGGAAACGGTGCGCGTTGTAACACAGCGCGTGAACCGAGAAATTCCGCCGACGCTAGTGGTCCAGTTTCGCCCGCAACTCGCGTGCGGCTTCGAGCAGTCCCTGATAGCCCGAACGGGCATGCTCGGGCAGATCAGGATCACCGACAAACGCGCCGAGCGTTTCGATCAGGCTGTACAGAATGCCTTTGGCGGCACCGGATGCAATACCGCCCGACGACACCTGCTGATCGACGTGAGTCAGCGCCGCGTCGAGATGCTCGAGGTCGGGCCGGTCGCCCGTGGAAGGCTTAGGCGTTACGTCTTGCGTCATAAGAAACCTGCTCCGTTTGATGCAAATTGAAGCGCGCGGGTGCGCGTGGATGCGTGGGGTGCGTCGCGGCTCGATGGACGGTGACCCAGCCAGCCTTTCACGTTGTTATATACCGATCGGGCGGTGTCGTCTATTCGTGATCGGCTTGGCGGTGACCGGTGTCAGCACTTTATCCCCGCCCGCAATCCACGGGCTCGATCCCTTCGTCTGCATCACGCCTTACCATGACCACTTACCAGTAGGCGGGTATCAGGCAAAGCGGCAGGCGCGGCGTCGTTGCAACGCCACCGCAAAATCATCGCAACGCAAGAGCCAACACCCGCGCCACGTGGATCGCTTCCACACCCGCCCCATCATGAATCTGATGCCGGCAACTCGTGCCATCGGCGACCATGATCGTATTGCCGTCGATCTTGCGTACCGCCGGCAAGAGCGACAACTCCGCCATGGCCTGCGAAGTCGCATAGTGCTCGGCCTCATAACCGAAGCTGCCAGCCATCCCGCAGCACGACGACTCGACAACAGATACCTTCAACTCCGGAATCCACTTGAGCACGGTTTGCACGGGCGTGAACGCATCGAACGCTTTCTGATGACAATGCCCGTGGACGAGCGCCTGCTGCTTGCTCAAGGGTTTGAGCGTGAGTTGCAAACGGCCGGCCTCACGCTCGCGCACCAGGAATTCCTCGAAAAGAAAGGCCTGCGTGGAAAGCCGCTGCGCTTCATCCCCAAAGCCATATTGCAGGAATTCGTCGCGTAACGAGAGCAGACAGGAAGGCTCCAGCCCAACGATCGGCACGCCGCGATCCACGAACGGTCGGAACAGGTCGAGCATGCGCCGCGCTTCCCGTTTCGCTTCATCGACGAGGCCGGCGGCGAGAAACGTGCGCCCGCAGCATACGGGCCGCTCGCCCCGCCGTGCATTCAAATGCACCGTGTAACCCGCTGCTTCGAGCACCTGCTGCGCGGCGCGCGCGTTGTCCGGTTCCATGTTGTTGTTGAACGTGTCGACAAACAACATCACCTCTTTCAGCGCGTTGCCCGAAGCCGGCTTCGTCTGCGCCGGCGCGTCGGAGAGAAACGACTTGCGAAATCGCGGCAATGTGCGCTCCGGCGCGAAACCCACGGCACGTTTGAACCACGCCGATACCACGGGGACGTTGTCAGCCAGCGCCATCAATCCCGGCATGCGGCTCGCGGTTGCCGCATAACGCGGCATGAAGGCCACCAGTCTGTCACGCAGACGCAGGCCATGCTGCTTCGCGCGTGCCGCTCGTGCTTCGATCTTGAACTTCGCCATATCGACGCCGGTCGGACAATCCCGCTTGCAGCCTTTGCATGACACACAGAGATCGAGCGTCTCCTTGACGTCGTCGCTGGCGAGTCCGGCCTCGCCGAGCTGTCCGGTTATCGCAAGCCGCAGCGTATTCGCCCGTCCTCGTGTGAGGTGCTGTTCGTCCTTTGTCACGCGATAACTCGGACACATCGTGCCAGCGTCGAACTTGCGGCAATGGCCGTTGTTATTGCACATCTCGACGGCCTTCGCGAGACCGCCCGACAGATCGCTGCCGCTTCCCGGCAACGTCTCGACGCCCGTCAACGGATCGCGCTCCACATTCCATGCCGACCAGTCGAGCGCCGTGTCGATCTTGCGCTCCTGATAACCGGGAGCGAAACGGAAGTTGCGCGCGTCGTCCATTTTTGGCGGACGCACGATCTTGTCGGGATTGAAGCGGTTCTCCGGATCGAACAGCGCCTTGATCTCGCTAAACGCCTGGTTCAGGCGCGGCCCGTACTGCCATGCCACCCACTCGCCGCGACACAAACCGTCGCCATGCTCGCCGGAATAGGCGCCTTTGTAGTCGCGCACCAACGCGGCGGCTTCTTCCGCAATGGCGCGCATCTTTTTCGCGCCGTCGCGCCGCATGTCGAGAATCGGCCGCACGTGCAGCGTGCCGACGCTTGCGTGCGCATACCACGTGCCTTCCGTGCCGTGACGATGAAACACCTCGGTCAGACGGCTCGTGTATTCGGCGAGATGTTCGAGCGGCACCGCACAGTCTTCGATAAAGGACACCGGCTTGCCGTCGCCCTTCATGCTCATCATGATGTTCAGGCCGGCTTTGCGGACTTCCCACAGCGCTTTCTGCGCGCCGGCGTCCGGCATTTCGACCACCGAGTCGGGCAAGCCGAGATCGGCCATCAATTCCGTGAGCTGCCTGAGCGACGCGAGTTGCGCATCACGGCTTTCGCCCGCGAACTCGACAAGCAGAATGGCTTCGGGCCTGCCGACGAGCGCCTTTTCGATCACCGGCCGGAATGCAGGATTGCTGATCGCCAGATCGATCATGGTCCGGTCGACCAGCTCCACCGCCACCGGTTTCAGCTTGACGATGTGCTGCGTAAGTTCCATCGCCTGCCAGAAAGTCGGAAAGTTGACCACGCCCAGCGTCTTATGCGCGGGCAGCGGCGCGAGCCTGAGCGTCAATTGCCGGCTGAACGCGAGCGTGCCCTCCGAGCCGACAAGCAGATGCGCGAGATTCGCCACGCCGTCATCGGTATAGGCGCGCGGGCTCCGACAATCGAACACGTCAATGTTGTAGCCCGCCACGCGACGCAATACCTTGGGCACGCGCGCCGCGATTTCGTCGCGCTCGCGTAACGCGATCTGCTTTACGCCTTCGACTAGCTGCTGCAGACGCGCGCCTTGCGGTGCGTCGCGCAATGAAGCGAAGCGCGCTTCGTTGCCATCGGCGAGAATCGCGTCGATCGCCTCGACGTTATGGACCATGTTGCCGTATTCGATCGAACGCGAGCCGCACGAATTGTTGCCCGCCATTCCGCCGATCGTGCACTGCGCCGCCGTTGAGACGTCCACGGGAAACCAGAGGCCGTGAGGTTTGAGCCACGCATTCAGATGATCCAGCACGACGCCGGGCTCCACCGTCACCGTGCGCGCGTCGGCATCGAAATCGACGATGTTGTTCAACCATTTGCTCGTGTCGATCACCAGCGCGTCGCCGACCGTCTGTCCGCACTGGCTCGTTCCCGCGCCGCGCGCGAGCAGCGGCACCTTCTCGCTGCGCGCGATGTCCAGCGCAATGCGCAGATCGTCCTGATCGCGCGGCACGACTACGCCGATCGGTGTGATCTGATAGATCGATGCATCGGTCGCATACCGGCCGCGGCTTGCCACATCGAACAGCACGTCGCCGCGCAGCGATTTGCGCAGATGCTGTGCCAGCGGGCTCGTCAGGCGCGCGGCGGACGGCACCAGATGGATCGGTTTGACGAGCAAAGTGGAAGTGGGGTTCGTCATATCGTCGGCCTGTCGAAAACGGCTAGTACAGCGTCAAGCTGACCGGCGCGAGCCCTTCTATGCGGCCGCTCGCCGTGCCCGCCTTGCGTGGGAAAAACATGCCGGTGTACGAACCGGTGGTAATGACCATGTCCGGCGTCACCGTCACGCCTCGCGACGTCGCGTGATTGACGAGCCACGTCAACAGGCGGCGCGGATCGCCGGCCGGATTGGCCGGCGCGGACTCAACCACGTCGTGACCGTCGAAACTGAAGTGCAGCGACGGCGCCTCGAACGGAAAGTCATCGCGATAGGGCGAAAATTCGCCCACGATCAGCGCGCCGTGGTTTTGCAGATCGGCGAGCTGCGCGAGCTTGTCGACGTCGGGCCAGTGAGCGTAACGGCTCGCGACAATTTCGATGGTCGCGCCGACCGAGCCGATGCTCGCAACAACGGTCGCGTCATCGTACGGCGCGGTGGACGGCTCGAAAAGGCGGTTGAAGCGAAACGCGATCTCCAGTTCGAGCCCGAGCGGCGCAAAGGCCGAGCGCGGCAGGCGCGCGCCGTCCGCATGCAGATCGACGTGCGGCAGCGGCGCACCCTGAATCGGGCCGCTCGCGGCTTTGGCGCCGATCTTCCAGCCGCCGATGCGCGCGTCGCCTTGCTGCAGGATTTCGTGCTGGATTGCGTAAGCCGCGTCGGCGGTGGCGGGTATCTGTTCCGGCGCCAACGCATTCAGCGTCGTGTGATCGCGGCGTGCGTCGGCGAGAAGCTGGCTTAAAGTGGAGGTCATGGAACCGGCAGTCTGTAGAGGGAGAAAAGTGCGTCGCCAACCGCTCACACGCCGAGGCTCGGGGAAACCGGCGCTTTGTCCGCATTCCCAAGTGCGAACTTGCTCTCCGGCTGCATGCGGAATGCGAGCACCACCCCTATCGCCATCAACAGCATGCTGCCGACGAACGGCAGTTCCCAGCTTCCGAAGTAATCGATCAGGAAGCCGCCCATCACGGGCGAGATGATCGCGGCGAGCGCAGAACCCGTGTTCATCATCCCGCTCGCGGTGCCCGAGTATTCCGGCGCGATATCCATTGGAATCGCCCACATCGGGCCGATCGTCATTTCGGCGAAGAAGAAGCCGGACGCGAGACACGCCATCGACAGATACAGGCTGTGCGTGAACATCAGCGGAATCAGTGAAACCAGGCAGAAGAACATGCAGACCGACACCATCCAGCTACGCGCACGCTTGAGGCTGCCCGTGCGCGTAAAAATCCAGTCTGTGACGATGCCGCCGAGCGTGTCGCCGATCACGCCGGCAAAGAACACCACCGACGCGAAGATCGCCGACTTCTGCAATTGCAGGTGGTAGCTGTGCAGGAAATACTGCGGGATCCAGCTGAGAAAGAGCCACAGCGTCCAGCCATAGCAGAAGTACACGATCGTCACCGGCCACATGCGGCGAAACAGTTTGCCCCACGGCACACCGGCCGCCTTCGGCTTGGGCGCGGGCAGGATGTCGAGTTCCTCCGTCGTGATGCGCGGATGGTCCTTCGGATGTTCGGTGAAGGTCAGCGCCCATACCACTACCCATAGCAAGCTGAAAACGCCGCAAATGTAGAACGATTCGCGCCAACCCCACGTCGCCATGACCAGCACGATCAGCGCGGGCGCGACCGCATTGCCGATGCGCGACGCCGCGTGCGTGATCCCCTGTGCAAAGCCGCGCTTTTCCTTCGCGACCCAACGCGCCATCGCGGACGTCGCCGCAGGAAACGTGGCGCCTTCACCGAAACCAAGGAGCACGCGCGCCGCCAGCAGTGACACGAGGCCGCCGGCGAAACCGGTCAGCAGCGTTGCGATGCCCCACACCGCGCCGCAAAACAGCAGCGTGCGTTTCGCGCCGAAGCGGTCGCTGACCCAGCCGCCGATAATCTGGAAGATCAGGTACGGATAGGCGAACGCCGAAAAAACCAGTCCGACTTCCGTATGCGACAGATGAAATTCCTTGCCGAACCCGGCGGCCGCCGTACTGACATTGACGCGGTCGAGATAGGTGATGAAGTACATGATGCAAAGCATCAATAGAACGATACTGCTCGCACTGGTCACACGAAACCGCTTCATCGTCTCTCTCCATTGCATGTGTCGACGACGCGCCACTTCTGGCGCCGGCGCCGGTATCCGCGCGGCGCAGGACGCCGCGGTACATCGCAAGTCTTCGTTCCTGGCCTTATCGAGGCGTGGGTTTCGGCGGGAAGGGCTTTGGCGCCCTCCCCTGCGGACCTCTATTCAGGACCTTCGTGTTGCGCTCAGGCGGCCGCTTTCAGACCCGCCGCCTTCGACGGCTGGCTCAACCACTCCATCGCGGCAGGCATGCCGCTTTCCTTGAGCGGCACACCGGCAAGCCGCAGACCCATCTCGCAGCCGGCGAGCGTGGCAAGCAGCGTCAAATCGTTACAGTCGCCAAGATGGCCGATGCGGAACATGCGGCCTTTCATCTTGCCAAGGCCGGTGCCGAGCGACATGTCGAAGCGTTCGTAAATGAGCTTGCGCACCGCGTCGGCGTCCACGCCGTCGGGCATCATCACACCGGTGAGGACCGGGCTATAAACCGCCGGGTCCGCGCACTGAATCTCCAGTCCCCACGCGCGGACCGTGCGGCGGGTCGCTTCGGCGAGACGCTCGTGACGGGCGAACACGTTGTCGAGCCCTTCGCCGAGAATCATTTCCAGCGCTTCATTCAGGCCGTACAGCAGGTTCGTGTTCGGCGTGTAGGGCCAGTAACCCGTCTTGTTCATTTCGACGATGTCGGTCCAGTCCCAGAAACTGCGCGGCAGTCTGGCCTGCTTGCTGGCGGCCACGGCTTTGGGCGAAATCGCGTTGAAGCTGATGCCCGGCGGCAGCATCAAGCCCTTTTGCGAACCCGACACGGTGACATCGACGCCCCACTCGTCGTGGCGATAGTCGGCGCAGGCGAGACCCGAGATCGTGTCGACGAGCAGCAGCGCGGGATGGCCGGCCGCGTCGATCGCACGACGCACGGCGGCGATATCCGATGTCACGCCCGTGGACGTTTCGTTGTGCACGACGCAGACCGCCTTGATGCTGTGTTCCGCGTCGGCACGCAGACGCTCCTCGATCATCTGCGGCTGCACGCCGCGACGCCAGCCCTCGATACCGGGCAAACCGAGGAACTCCGGCTTCAGCCCAAGGCTCTCCGCCATCTTTTTCCAGAGCGTGGCGAAGTGGCCGGTTTCGAACATCAGTACGTGATCGCCGGGGCTCAACGTATTGGAGAGCGCCGCTTCCCATGCGCCCGTACCCGACGCCGGATAGATCACCACGGGCTGCTGCGTCTTGAAGATCTTTTTGATGCCGTCGAGCACCTTCAACCCGAGCTCGCCGAACTCCGGCCCGCGGTGGTCGATGGTCGGGTAGCTCATCGCCCGGAGAATGCGGTCGGGCACCGGGCTCGGCCCGGGAATCTGCAGGAAGTGGCGGCCGGCGGGATGAAAGTCGAGCTTTAGCATAAGTCTTCTCCGATTGAATTTTGCATGCAAAAAACTATATCAGACGATCCATGACGGTCCCAAGACGAAAATTGCCTTTTGGGCCCGGTGTTTACCCGCGCTATTAACTAACGGACAAGGTTCCGATAAAATTCGCGTTGATATAGCTTGAGGGTTTTTGAATGCAAAATTCGGATTTCGGTACGAGCGTCGCGATTGCCCCACTGATGCCCAAGGTCGAGCGCCAGCGCCTGCATGACACGGTGGTGGAGCACATCCGCAGCTTTATCGTCGAAGGTGTTCTGGAGCCGGGCAAGAAGCTGAACGAGCGCGAACTGTGCGAGACGCTCGGCATTTCGCGCACGCCGTTGCGCGAGGCGCTGAAGGTGCTGGCGGCGGAGGGGCTGATCGAGATTTCGCCGAACCGGGGCGCGTCGGTGTCGAAGATGTCGGAGGCGGAGTTGCGCGAGACGTTCGAATTGATGAGCGGTCTCGAAGCGTTTTCCGGCGAACTGGCCGCGGAGCGGATGACGGCAGCGGAGCTGGCGGAGATCAAGGCGCTGCATTACGCCATGCTCGCTTGCCGGACGCAAAACGATCTGCCCGGCTATTACAGCCGCAATCAGGCGATTCACGACAAGATCAATGAAGCCGCGCGCAATTCGGCATTGCGGCAGACGTACATCGCAGTGAACCGCCGTTTGCAGGCGTTGCGGTTCCGGTCAAATTTTTCGGTGCCGAAGTGGGACAGCGCGATTCACGATCATGACGAGATGCTGAAGGCGCTGGAGGCACGTGACGGGAAAAAGCTCAGCGCGATCCTGAGGCAGCATTTGCTGGACAAGCGGGATGCGGTGTTGCAGGTGCAGCAGGCGGTAGCGGGCTCCACGTCGTAGCGCGAAGGTTCTTCACCGAAGACCGGGCGGGACCGCCCGGTCCAGCGGGAAAGAGCGCAGCGCCCCGCTCATCGGCTCTGCCCGCCGATCAGTCTTTCCATGCGGACCCGAGAATGATCGAACAGAAATTGCCGCGATGGTAATGCGGGTCCTTCAGCGCCAGCACGTCCGCCTTGACGTTACCGAAGGTCGTCTCCGGCTTGTGGATCGTGCCTTGCGCAAAGGCCTCGATAATGCCTTCCTTGAAATGCGCGCCGCGCGGATGAGCATGAATCACCTCATGCCGCTGCTGTTCGGTGAATTCGTCGTAGGCAAGACCGAGCACGTCCATTTCGACACCCGCCGTCACCAGTGCGATCACCGGCTTCATATGCTTTGGAATGCCAGGCGTCGTATGCAGCGCGATCGACGCCCACACCTGGTCGATGTCATCCTGGCCAATGCCGTGGCGCTGCAGGAAATCGCGCGCGGCATTCGCGCCGTCCACTTCGAAGCGCTCATGCTCGCTGCTGTACGGCGCGACGAGTCCCATGTCATGAAACATGGCGCCGATGTAAAGCAGTTCCGGGTCGTACTTGAGCTGCCTCCTCTCGCCGGCCAGCGAGCCGAACAGAAAGACGCGGCGCGAGTGATGATACAGCAGTTCGGTTTCGGTATCGCGAACGAGCTGCGTAGCTTCGCGCGCCATCATGCTGTCGGGAATCCTGATGCCTGCAATCGTGGTCATGACTATGCTCCTTGAACGAATCGAGTGAACGGAACGCGCGGCCTTTGTGCGTTGAAAGCGCGTTTGGTATGCTGGCTCGCGGCACGTCTTCCTTGCTACCCGAGGCTGCGCCGCCAATGAGATGCAGTATTGGCCAGCGGGCTTGCGCGGGCAATCGCGGCGCACCGCTGAACACTGCCAAACGCACCGCGTTGACTGCCGCGCTGCCCGTTCATCGTCAAAGGAATGCTTTCGATGCCCACCGTCGCGATCGCGATATTTCCAGGCGTGCAGGCGCTCGATGTCGCCGGTCCCGTCGACGTGTTTTCCGAAGCCAACCGTTTTCTCCCGCCCGCGGACCATTACACGGTCACGCTGGTGAGCGCGGAGCCTTCGCCGCTGCGGGCGTCGAACGGCATGACGCTGACCGCCGACGCAACCTTCGATAGCGCGCGCGATCCATTCGATCTGGGCCTCGTCGCCGGCGGCCCGGCGCTGCCCGAAGGCGAAGCGCCCGACGCGCGGCTGCTCGACTGGCTGACTCACGTGGCGACACAGTGCAGCCGTTACGGGTCCATCTGCACCGGCGCGTTCGCGCTCGGTCATGCGGGCCTGCTCGACGGCCGCAACGTCACGACGCATTGGCAGCATGCGGCGCAACTGGCCGAGCAGTTTCCCGAGGCGCGCGTGGACTTCGACCGCATCTATCTGCGTGACGGTCCGCTCGTGACGTCGGCGGGTGTAACGGCAGGCATCGACCTGTCGCTCGCGCTGGTCGCCGAGGATCATGGCGCGCCAACGGCGCTGGCCGTTGCCAAGCGCCTCGTGGTGTTTGCACAGCGCCAGGGCGGCCAGTCGCAATTCAGCCCCTACCTGAGCGCGCCTGCCGACGACACCTCGCCCGTCGCCAAAGTGCAGGCACACGTGATGGAGCGGATTCGCGAAAGCTTCACCGTCAAGCAACTGGCGGATGTCGCGGGAATGAGCGCCCGCAACTTCGCGCGCGTGTTCGTACAGGAAACGAGGATCACGCCGCATGAATTCATCGAGCGTGCGCGGGTGGATGCCGCCCGCAAATTGCTCGAAAGCAGCGGCGCGGCGCTCAAGGCCATTGCGTACGATTGCGGCTTCGGCACCGCCGATCGCATGCGGATCGTCTTCACAAAACGTATCGGCGTGACGCCTATGCAATATCGCGAGCGTTTTCGCCCTACCTGAACGGGACGGGCAAGCCACGCGTCAAAACATGACGTGAGAAAATGCGCGCTGTTCAAGCCCAGATCACAGGAACCCGCCCATGACCTCCACGACCCCGATCCGCGCGATCGTCACCGGCCACACGCGTGGCCTCGGCGCGGCGCTCGCCGAACAACTGCTCGCGCGCGATATCGCAGTGCTCGGTTTGTCCCGCTCGCGCAACGCCGCACTCCACGCCCGCTTTCCCGCACTGCTCAAGGAAATCGAACTCGAACTGGCCGACCCTGCTCGCGTCGCGCAATTGATCGCGACGGATGCCCTGCGCGAATTTGCCAGCGGCGCGCAGACCGTGCTGCTGATCAACAACGCCGGCATGGTGCAGCCGATCGGCCCGATTGAAGGACAGGACGCTGCGGCCATCGCCAGCGCAGTGAGCCTGAATGTTGCCACGCCGCTCATGCTGGCAAGCGCGCTCGCCGCCGCCACCACCGGCGCGAGCGATCGTCGCATCGTGCATATTTCGAGCGGCGCGGCCCGTCACGCTTACGCGGGCTGGAGTATCTATTGCGCGACGAAGGCGGCACTGGATCACCATGCGCGTGCTGTTGCGCTCGACGCCAATCGCGCACTGCGCATCTGCAGTCTCGCGCCGGGCGTCATCGACACGAACATGCAGGCGGAGATTCGCAGCAGCGGCGCCGAGCAGTTTCCGATGCGCGACAAGTTCGAAGACCTCAAGCGCAATGGCCAGCTAGTGACGCCTGACCAATGCGCAGCGCAATTGCTCGATTACGCGTTGAGCGATGCTTTCGGACAGACGCCGGTTGCCGATATCCGCGAGATCAACAAGCCCGTTTGACGGGGCGCGAGTGTGCTCCCGAAAAGCCTCACCTTTAGCTGGGCAGCCGGCATGTCGCGTGCCGTTCGTCACATAAGGCGCGCAGCTGGACCCACGTTTTAACGCCCGGCAGCCTCTGATTGAGGTCTTAAGCACGGGCCATGCGCAGCGTTAGCGCAGAACTGCATGGCGCGAAGCCGCCACCGCGCCATGCATCACCGCACTTCCCGAAAAGTCTCACCTTTCGCTCGAAACGGTCGGCCTGCGGCGGACGTCGCAACTCATGCCACTCCCGAAAACGCTCACCTTTCACCTTGAGGGGCAGGTCGCAAACGCATGCTGGGCGTAGCGCGTACCCCACCAATCCGTCGACTCCCGCAAACCCTCACCTTTCACGAGTGCCGACCTTAATTGCGCCGTGTCACACCGAGAGCGAAGCTAGATTTTCCCGCTCACTGCTTTCAGCCCGAAGCTCGCGGCAAGCGAAAGCGCTGCGCAAGCCGCCATGAAATACGCAGGCGCCGCGACGTTGCCGGTAGAGGAAATCAGCCACGTCGCAATGAGCGGCGCCGTGCCGCTGAACACGGTAAAGCTCACGTTGAACGTCAGCGCGACGCCGCTGAAACGCACGCGCGTCGGAAACATGTCGGCGATGATGCAGGCGAACGTGCCGTTGGCAAGACATGCCGCCACGCCCGCCAATGCGAGTAAAAGCACGACGTCGGTCGTGTGATGGCTTGCGGCGAAATAGAACGGATAGCTCAGCACCATCAGCAGCAGTGATCCGAAGCGCAACACGTAGCGCCTCGGCATCTTGTCGCCGATCCAGCCCGATAGCAGGATGCCTGTCGATACCACGGCGAGCCCCACGTTCTGCCCGATCGCGACGCGCCGCGGATCGTAGTGCAACACGCGGTCGAGATAAGCCGGCATGTGCGCGAACAGCAGACCGTTGAATGCCGCAACCACCGCCGTCGTGCCGATGCCGAGCAACACGGGGCGCCAGTGTTCGCGCAGCAATTCCGACAGCGGGTGCCTCGCCGCCAGATGTTTCATCTCGGCAAACGCAGGCGTCTCTTCGAGCTTGCGACGCAGCCAGAAACTCAGCAGTCCAATGGCGCCGCCAAATAGAAACGCAATCCGCCAGCCGTACGCGGCCACGTCGTCGCCACTCAGCAGGCTGTGAACAGACAGGTTGACGGCAGCCGCCAGCAACACGCCCGAGTTCACGCAGAAAAACACGATACCGCAAACGAATCCAGCGCGGCGCGGCACCGTTTCGACCACATAGGTAATCGAGCCGGGCAACTCGCCGCCGAGGCAGAAACCTTGCACGAGCCGCAGCAGAATCATCAGCAGGGTCGCGCTGATGCCCCACGACGCGTAAGTGGGCACGATGCCCATGCCGATGGTGCACATGGACACGACGATCACCGAGACGATGAACACGCGGCGTCGTCCGTACCGGTCGCCAAAATAGCTGAGCACAACACCGCCCACAGGCCGCGCCAGATAACCGACTGCGAACACGGCGAACGACAGCACCAGCCCGACAATCGGATCGCGCATCGGAAAGAACGCACGCCCAATGAACTGCGCGAAGATGCCATACACGACGAAATCGTAGAACTCGAGCGCGCCGCCGAGACTCGCGAGAACGATCATGCGCCACTGCGAGCGCGTGAGCCGTGTGGGTGCTTCGTCGGGAAGTGACGCGGATTCGAGACTGGACATGGTGGTCTCCTGCGCGGTGGGTTACGGTCGCGGCGAGTGTGCTCGCGTGTTCAACATGACGGACTGACCGCCTGATCGAGCAGAACGCGAACGATCTGTGAGATGTCGTCTTCGCCGCGTCCTTGTCCGACTGCTTCCTGCAAAAGCTTGCGCACTTCGCCCACCGCGCGTAACGGCGCATGCGAGTCATGCGCCAGTTGCGCCACTGCATCGAGATCCTTGAGCATCGTGCGGATCGTGCCCGACGGATTCGCAGGGGGCGTCAGCATGCGTGGCAGCAACGTTTGCAGCAGCACTGAATCCGCCCAGCCGCCTTGCAGTGCGGTGGGCATCGCGGCCGCGTCGATGCCGGCGCGCTGCGCCAGTACACATGCTTCGGCGATGCCGGCAATGGTGGTCACGACGATCGCCTGATTCGCAAGCTTGGTCGCTTGCCCCGCGCCCGTCGCGCCCATGCGCGTCACGCGCGATGCGTACGCGCGCAGCACCGGTTCAACCGCGGCGATCGCGGCGGGCTCGCCGCCGCACATGATCGCAAGCGTGCCGGCCGCCGCGCCGGCGGTACCGCCCGACACCGGCGCGTCGATCCACATGCCGCCGGTCCGCTCGTGCCAGCGTTGGGCGAAACGGCGCGTGGCGTCCGGCGCGATCGTCGAATGGTCGAGCAGAATACGCGGCGCATTCGCTGCACAGGCGAGGCCGTGCTCGCCGAACACCACTTCTTCTACTGCTTGAGCGTCGCCCAGGCACAGCATGACGACGTCACACTGCGCGGCCAGCCGCTCGGGCGACCCGCTCACCTGCGCGCCCTGTTCCTGCAGATGCGTGAGTTTGTCCGCCGAGCGATTCCACACGCTCAACGCATGGCCCGCGGCCAGCAGCCGGAGCGCCATGGGTTCGCCCATCTTGCCGATGCCGCAAAAGCCAGCGCGCGGCGTGTCCGGGAGCAACGCTGCGCTCATGCGTCCTCCTCGCCGATCGACGCCTCGTACGGCCATTCCACACCACCCGAATGCGTGACCGCACCAAGGTTCGCGGGGCGCACCAGCGCTTCGTATTTTTCGAGCACGCCACCCAGGCGGCCACGCGAGAACGGCGTCGTTTCGCTGGCGCGCCGCGCGAGTTCTTCGTCGCTCAGTTCGACGTCGAGCGTGCCTTTGTGCGCGTCGATATGGATGCGGTCGCCATCGCGCAGCAAGCGGATCGGGCCGCCCGCTGCCGCTTCCGGACCGACGTAACCAATGCACATGCCCCGCGTCGCGCCGGAAAAGCGCCCGTCGGTCAGCAGCGCCACCTTCTCGCCCATACCCTGACCATAGATTGCCGCCGTCACGCTGAGCATCTCGCGCATGCCGGGGCCGCCCTTCGGCCCTTCGTTGCGAATCACCAGCACGTCGCCTTCCTGGTAAGTGCGTTTCGAAACGACCGACATGCACGCCTCCTCGGTTTCGAACACGCGCGCGGTGCCGCTGAACACGAGCGACTTGAGGCCCGCTGTCTTCAGACATGCGCCGTCCGGCGCGAGATTGCCGCGCAACACGACGAGGCCAGCGTTCTCGCTCAACGGCTCGTTATGCGCACGCACGACGCGGCCATCCGGACCCGCGAACGCTTTCAGCGCGGTCTCGAGCGTCTCGCCGGTTTGCGTGAGCGTGTCGCCGTGCAAATGGCCGCCCGCGAGCAACGCGTTCAGCACCGCCGGCACGCCGCCGACGTGATACAGATCGAGCGCCAGATACTTGCCGCCGGGTTGCAGGTCGCCGATCAGCGGTGTGCGGGCGAGCACTTCGGAAACGTCGTCGAGCGTGAAGCGGATGCCGGCTTCGTGCGCGATTGCCGGAATGTGCAACGCGGCGTTGGTCGAACCGCCGGTCGCGGCCACGGCCGCGCAGGCGTTCTCCAGACTCTTGCGCGTGACGAGGTCGCGCGGCAGCGGGCCGCCGTTTTTCAGCGTGTTCATTACCGTTTCGCCGGCGCGCCGCGCAATGGCGATCCGCTCGCTGTAGACGGCGGGCACCATCGCAGAACCGAGCGGCGCGAGGCCGAGCGTTTCGGCGACCATCGCCATGGTGTTCGCGGTGAATTGACCGGGGCACGAGCCGGCGCCCGGCGTGCAGCGCTTCTCGATGCCGCGCAATGTGTCGAGCGACATGTCGCCGCGTTGCGCCGCACCCACTGCTTCGATTGCGGTGAGGATCGTGGCCTGCGTGCCGTCCGGTGCGATGCCCGGCAGCATCGCGCCGCCGAACAGGAACACGCCGGGTACGTTCACGCGCACCATGCCCATCAGGATGCCGGGCAGTGTCTTGTCGCAACCGGCCACGCCGACGAACGCGTCGTAGCAATGCGCACGCACGAACACCTCGACGCTGTCCGCGATGATCTCGCGCGACACGAGGCTAAAGCGCATGCCCGAATGATTCATCGACGTGCCGTCGGAGACCGAAATCGCGGAGCCGCGAATCGGCACGCCGCCACCCGCGGCGACGCCAAGGCGCACGTTATCCGACACCGACGCGAGCGACATGGAACATGGTGTGTTTTCGCCGAACGTATCGACGATCGCGACGAACGGCTTCCCGATAGCGGCGTCGTCCAGGCCGGTTGCCCTCAGAAACGCGCGATGCGGGGTGCGCGTGATGCCCTCGGCCACGGTACGCGAGCGGTGTTTGTGCAGATTGCTCATGAGTTGTCCTGTAGCTTTTCCTGATACGTGGCGCGGCGTTTTTTGCGCGAGGAGCGCGTGGCCGGCTAGCCGTTGAGCAGCAAACCATTCTCGAGGGCAATCACCTGGCCGGTCATCGCCGGGGCATGCGCGACGATGAACCACGCGAGGTCCGCGACTTCGCCGGGTTGCGACACACGCTTGAGCGGCGCGGTCTGCGTCATGTTGTCGACGATCCTTGCGTACGCCTCTTCACCGAGTACGCGGCGCGGCAAGCCGTCGTCGACCATGCCGGGGGCGAGCGCGTTCACGCGAATATGGGGCGCCAGATTGCGCGCGAGCGACAGCGTGAGCGTGTTGACGGCGCCCTTGGACGCGGCATAGGCAATCGAGGAGCCCGTACCGTTGAGCGAAGCCAGCGACGAGATATTGATCACCGACGCGCTGTGCGCAGCCGTCGACGAATCGCGCAGCACGGGCACCGCGGCACGCGTCATCTGGAACATGCCGATCAGGTTCACGCGATACACGCGCTCGAACTCGGCGTCGTCGATGGCCGCGAGATCGCCGTGCGGCACGAAGCGCGTGGTGCCGGCGCAGTTGATCAGCGCGTCGATGCGTTGCCATTTCGACGCCACGGTGTGCACCGCGGCCACGCAGTCGGCGTCGGAACCAACGTCCGCGTCGAAGATCAGCGTGTCGGCGCCGAGTTGGCGGCATTGCGCTTCGACGGCGAGCGCCGCGTCGCGCGTGCTGTCGTCGAAGTTGCCGATCGCCACTGCCCACCCGGCGCTCGCGAAACGTAGCGCCGTTGCTGCGCCGATGCCGGTCGCCGCGCCGGTGACCATACAGACCTGCTGCGTCATACTGCTCTCCTCATACTGTCTTGCGCTTGACCGGCATTGCCAGCACGATCACCGCCGCCAGCACCAGTGCGCACGCGAGCACGATCATGCCGGGCAGCAATTGCCCGGTCGCGTCTTTCAGAAAACCGATCACATACGGGCTCACGAAGCCCGCCAGATTGCCCGTGCAATTGATCACGGCAATGGCGGCCGCTGCGCCTACACCGCCCATCAGCGCAGTCGGGATGCCCCAGAACACCGGCGCAATGGAATTGATGCCGATGGCGGCAACCACGAGCGCAGCCATCGAGAGCCACACGTGCGTGCCAAGCAGCACCGACACCACCATGCCGGCCGCCCCGAGCAGTGCGCATGCGGCGACGTGAACGCGCCGCTCGTCGTGCTTGTCGGCGTGACGGGCGATCAGGATCATCGCCACTGCGCTGATCAGCGACGGCACCGCCGACAGCAGCCCGATATTCGCGACGCTCACCACGCCGCTTGCGCGGATCATCGTCGGCAGCCAGAACACGAGGCCGTAGTTGCCCATCGCAATGCAGAAGTACAGCAGGCCGAGCAGCCACACCTTCGGGTTGGCGAACGCGCCGCGCACGGTCTGATGCGCGCGCGTTTGCGCATCGGCTTCGAGGTCGCGAGCGAGCAGCGCTTTCTCGTCTTTCGACAGCCAGCTCACGGATTCAATGCGATCGTGCAGCACGAAAAAGGCGGCCACGCCCACCACCAGCGACGCAATGCCTTCGATCAGAAACAGCCATTTCCAGCCCGCAAGCCCCTGCACGCCCGCGAGTTGCTGCATGATCCAGCCGGACACCGGGCCACCGATCGCCCCGGAAACCGGGATCGCCGCCATGAACAGCGCAATGATCTGCGAGCGTTTGTTCGACGGAAACCATGTCGACAGATACAGCACGATGCCCGGAAAGAAGCCCGCTTCGGCGACGCCGAGCAGAAAGCGCAGCACATAGAACGACGTGGCGCCGCTCGCGAACATCGTCAGACAGGAGACGATCGACCACGTGACCATGATCCGTGCGATCCAGATACGTGCGCCGACGCGATGCAAAACCAGGTTGCTCGGCACCTCGAAAATGAAATAGCCGAGAAAGAAGATGCCGGCGCCCGCGCCGTAGACGGTTTCGCTCAGCGACAGATCCGTGAGCATCTGCAGCTTGGCGAAGCTCACGTTCACGCGGTCGATATACGCAACGATGAACGCAAGGAACAGGAACGGCACGATGCGCCACGCGAGCTTGCGATAGAGCGCAGTGCGTTGCGCGGGTTCTGTCGGGGCGGCGGGCCTGTCGGCCCCGCCGTAAAGAGGGGTACTCATGGTCGTCTCCTTCCGCGCGCTTGAATGCGCGCTGTGGTCGCGGCGTGCGTCACCAGGCAGCGTCTCCGGTTATACCCTGAGTCATGCGATCGAGTCGTAACTGCTATGCTCGACTCATGCGCTCTACGCCCCATCGTCCCAGCCGATAATGAAGATTAGCCGGGTTGAGCGCCGCACCGCAAATCACTGTTTCGGCGCGGGTCATTACCGCCGGGTTATGTTCTCCGAGTAAACACGCATGGCAACCGCTGAAAATGACGCCATCGACCGCTTCTTTCGCAGCGGTCTGAAACTGCCGCATCTGCGCATCCTGGTCAGCCTCGCCGATCTGGGTCAGGTCACGCGCGTCGCGGCCGCGTTTCACGTCACGCAACCGGCCATTTCCAAACAGATCGGCGAAATCGAAGAGGCGCTCGGCGTGCCGGTCGCGCGGCGAGTCGGCAATGCGGTGGAGCTGACGGGCATCGGCAGGATCATGGCCGCGCGCGGGCGCGAGATATTGCGGCATATCGAACTGGCCCGCCGCGACGTGAGCGCGTTGACGACGGGCACCGCCGGTCACGTTCGCCTTGGCGCAGTAGCGACAATCCCGCAGCCGATCATCGCGCACGCCGTGGAGCTATTCATGCGACGCGCGCCGTCCGCCACGTTTTCGTTCGTGGAGACGACGCTCGACAAGCTCGTCAAAATGCTCGACGAAGGCGACCTGGATCTCGCGTTGGGCCGTAATCGTGTTGCCGACGCCCAAGGCCAGTTGAGCCAGGAAACGCTGCTTCGCGAGCCGTTCGTCTTCGTGGTGGGCGCGAGTCATCCGCTTGGCAAGGTGGATCTGCAGGTGAACTGGAACGATCTGCGTTCGGCGCGCTGGATTACGCCGCTGCGCGGCTCGCCCGCCTTTGCGACCATGGCGGAGACCCTCGCCGGCCAAGGCATCTCGCTCGATCAGGGCGCAATCGAATCGAGTTCGCTGACATTGAATCTGTCGTTGCTGATTCGCGGCGAGTTCGTGTCGATCCTGCCGCTTTCGGTAGCGCGTCATCACGTGAGCCGTGGCCGCATGCGGGTGTTGCCGCTCGCGCCGCTCGAACCGCTCGGCGAGGTCGTGCTGGTATGGCGCGCAGACCCGTCCGCGCCGGCGGCGGATCTGTTTAGCGAATGCCTGCGCGAATCGTCGTCGGAATTACTGGAGGGTGAGGTGGAGTAAGGTGAGCGCGCTCACGGCACCAATTCGCACCTGAGCGATCCTGAAAAGTCTCACCTTTAACCCCGTTCAGCCGCAGAAACCAGGGCTGCCCGCTGTCGCGGCTGATGGCGGGTTCGCTCGCTGAGCGCGTTTTCAACCGGTTTGCGACGCGCTTCCGACGCGTTGCGTCATGTCAGCGCCGGTCTCCTGAAAAACCTCACCTTTGGCAGAAAGCACTGCAGTTTCTGCCTTTTCGCTCGCGCTCAGCTCGCCAGCTTGCGGAACGTCTCGAGCACGGCGTCGCCCCTGAACGGCTTCACGATCCAGCCCTTCACGCCGGCGGCCTTGCCGCGCTCCTTCATCGCGGGACTGCTTTCGGTGGTGAGCATGATCACGTTCACTGTCTTGTTCACGAGTTCACCGCGAATTTTCTCGACCATCGTAAGGCCGTCCATGTTCGGCATGTTGACGTCGCTGATGACCAGCCTGATGCCGGGGCTTGCCTTGAGCTTCGCTAGACCGTCCTTGCCGTCTACTGCGGTGTCGACGTCCAGTCCATTTTTCTTCAGAAAGCCGGCCACTTCGTCACGCACCGTGCTTGAGTCATCCACCACCAGAATTTTCGACATGATTTCGTTTCCTATGACAACCATCAGAACAGCTCGAGTTCACCGCTCGTTTCTTCGATCGCGCTAACGTCTGCGACAAAATCGACCGGCGCGTGTGCGCAAACACATATCGTCGCGCCGAGCCGTGCGGTCCCGTTGAGCGTGACCGAATACGACGACAGCAACCCCGGCTCCAGTTCCTGCAGATACGGCAGACAGCGCGCATTCAGCACATAGGGCGTGGACATGCCGAGATCGGGGAAATAACGCAGCAACTCCTGGTTCATCGCGCCGCAACACAGATTGCAGATCTCAAGGAACGCTTCGCGAAACGGCCGCTCATCGCCTTCCTTGAGGTAGTACTGGCGCGTTGCATCGTCTTCGTCGAAATGCAGGATCAGCAGCAGCCGGCAGACGATCGACGAAATGGTCAGCACGACCACCTGGGACGTCCGGCTTGCGTCGGGCGTGACTGCTTCTTCGGTGAGCGCGATTTCGCACGTGTCGGCGCCATCCGCCGGCAAGCGCGCGTGGGCCGCCTTGCGAAAAATGCGATCGAAACTTTCTTTCGCGTGGTCCGAGATCACACTGGCTCCTCGATCAGCTTCGCATGAAACTGGTTGGCCAGCGACTCGACGCTCGCAAGCGACGCCGCAATCATCTTGCCGCCTGCCTGAATGTCCTGAAACGTCGAGGTCGTGGTCAGGTCATTGCGATGCAGACTGTCGCGATAGCTCCTGGACAATTCTTCCGACCGCGCAGCGAGCGCGCGCACTTCGCCCGCGACCACGGCAAAGCCACGGCCCGCCGGTCCCGCGCGCGCCGCTTCAATCGACGCATTCAGCGAAACGATGACGACGTGACGCACGATCGACGACAGCTCCTGATTCTTCGCGTGCATGTCATGGTTTTGCGTCATCAGCGAAATCATCTGCTCATGCCAGCGCTCGAACGTCGCGCCAAGCCCTTTCAGACGCGTGGCCTCGCCAGCGAGATGCCGCGCCTGCTGCGCCCACTGGTCCTTGTCTTGCGTGACGGCTCTTAACGATGCGCGCAGTGCGTCGGCGTCTTGAGCGCACTGCGCCAACTCATCGCGAAGTTGCGTGGTCAATGACTGAAATGCGCTCGCGGCCTCGTCGCGTGTGCGAAGGGCCTCGTCGTAGTCCGCCTGCCTGGCGATGAGCGCGTCGAGCTGCGCCTGCAGCCCGGCGCGCAACCGTGCCGTGGATGTCGTCACATGCAGCCTGTGCAGTACGAATGCGATGAGTGCTGTCACCGCGCTGCCCGCCGCCGCTGCCAATAAGTACTGTTGAATCACAACTCATCCTTCAGAAGTCACGTGCTGCTGTCGAGCACATTGGTTGCGCTCAATCCGCCACTGCGTCGAGTTGCAGCGAGTCCGCTACATCGGACACGTCGGAGCCGCCATGCGTCTCGTCGCCGAGCGTGTCGATCGCGACGCTGTCCGGCAGAAAAATGATTGTCTGAAACGGACGGGACGCCGCGCCCTCGTGCTGATCCGTGAAGCGCAGTTCAATACGGCCGTTCTCGCGCCGCAGAAAATCACGTACCGCATCCATGCCGACGCCGCGTCCCGACATTTCAGTGACGCTCCGAGCGGTCGAGAAGCCTGGACGGAAAATCAACTCGGCGATTGCCTTGTCGTTAAGCTTCGCGTCGCGGTCGATCAGGCCGCGCTCGAGCGCGATGCCTCGAATCTTTTCGAGTGCGAGACCGCGGCCGTCGTCGCTGAGGGTGATCTGTAGCGCGCCGCTTTCCACGCCGACTTCGATCGCGATCGTGCCTGCCTCCGCTTTGCCTTGCGCGCGACGCGTTTCGGCGGATTCGATGCCGTGGTCCATCGAATTGCGCAACAGATGCATGAACACGTTGTTCAACGTGCCGGCCGCCTGCCCGCGCACGCGGTAGCCGTTGTCGTCGATCTGTACGTGCGGCGCCGGTTTGCCGAGCTCGCCAGCGAGCGAAGGCAGCGAGCCGAGCACGCCAGCGAGCGCTTCGCGCATGCTTACACTGTCGAGCGCGCGCAAGGTTCGTCGCACGTTATCGCGCATGGTTTGCAGTGCGTGCAGCTCGCTGCTGTCCGTCCTGTCGAGCAGGCTAGCAATGCGCTGGATCTGTTCTCGTTCGACCATCAGGTAGCGGCTCGAATTGCCCGCATCGTCTGCGCGGCCCCTGCCTTTGCGCCCGAGGCTCTGTTCGCTGATTCGCGCATAACTTTCGATTGCCTCGCGCACGCGCGTGAGCTCATGCATCAGATGATCCTGATCCCATGAGCGCTTTGCGTCGGGCTGACGCAGTTCGTGGTAGCTCTGCTCCGTTTCGTGCACGACGTGCGTCAGATGCTGGAGGTTATACGTGCGCGCGTTGCCCTTGATGGTGTGCATATTGCGGAACAGTTCGGCGATCGCGGCGTGATCCGGCGCCGAATGCTGCCGGATGATCTTCTCGTTCTCACTGACGAAACCGGCCGAGCTTTCAATAAAATGGTGGAACTTCTCTTCGCTGACCGCGAGAATTTCGCCAATCATGTCAAGGCGCCGGCGCTGCTCACCGGCTTCGGCGGCCAGTTTGCGCAACTCGGTCACGTCGCGAACGCAGAGCATCAGGCGGACGATCACGTCGTCCTCATCTGTAATCGCCGACCAGCTCAGGTCAAGAATCTTCACGCGGCCGTCCGGCATGCGCTTTGAGATTTCGCCGACCAGCAGGTGCTGATTGAACGCGAAGTTGATACAGTCCTCACCCAGACAGGCCTGGGCAGCTGCATCCACCTGCGACAGCGCGTCCGCGCCGAGGTCGGTGTCGGCGAAGACGAGATCCATCAGTCCGCGCCCGGCAATATGCGTGGTCTCGAAGATGTCTTCCAGATAGGCCGAGTACTCCGAGTGAATCACGGCGCCATCGACCAAGGTCAAGATACCCTGCTGCATGTTCTGCAGCATGGCCTGGATGTCGGCCGTCTTCTGCTTGAGTTGCGCGGAGCTTTGCTGGATCTTCTCGATCATGCCGTTAAACGCAACGATTGAATGGCCTATCTCGTCGAGCCGCCCGACCGGCACACGGCGCCCGAAGTCCTGGCTCGATGCGATCTCGCTCATCATGGCCTGCATGCGGCTCAACGGGCGGGTGATCTGACGGTAGAGCATCGAGCCGATCGAGGTCAGCAGAACGATCGCCATACCGGTGACAACGGCCAGTGCCGTTGTGGTGGTCGCAAGCGTGGCGTTCAGCGCGGTGATCGCGTCGTCTTTCTGGCGGTTCTTTTCGACACGCAACGTGTCGACAATGCCTTCCAGTTCATCGCGATACTGAGCGACGTTCGCGAACAGATAGGCTTGCGCCAGTTCGTTCTTGCCGTCGGCCTTCAATTTTTCTGTCTCGGCAATCGCGGAGAAATAGTTTTCGAGGCTGTCACCGGCTTGCGAAACGAGGCCCTTCTGGGCGGTGCTCGCGGCATCTTTGGCTTGCACCGCCAGTGCATTTTGCAGAGCGGCTTTTTTCTTTTTGAGCTCGTCCTGTGCCTGCGCGACCATGTTGGCGTCCGGCGCGTAGACCAGCGTCATCGTGGCAAGCTGCACGTCCTTGACCTGCGACACGAGATCGGCGGAGGCAAGCGCGCTCGGCACGACACCCTCGGTTACCTTGCGCACTTCAGTGGCGCTGCCGCGCGTTTGATAAACAGCGAAGCCGCCAATCGCCGACAACGCGACGAACATCAGAACAACCAAAAACGTAATGCGATGACGAATCGTCATTTGAACCCCCGAAATCTGGCCATCGCGTCCGCTCTCAATAGGAGCAGCGCGTTATATGCGAATGTGGTCTGCATGGTCTGCCTTTTCGCGACGCTGAGTATTGCCGCTCATTGTTACTAAGCGATGACTGAATTCCGGGAAGGTCCACGGAGCGTGGTTTTTCAGGGCAAGGACTTCCTCTAATTTTTTGCTCAAGTTTTTAAGCCGAATGCCGTTATTCACGCCCATTAATTATTGGCTCTGATTTATTGCCGGTTTGAATCGAAGAGCGAGAATCGACATACGGATCCAGGCAGACGGCCCCGGTAGATATGACGCTTCCTGCCGCTTGCCGTCGCCTTTACCGACTTAAAAGCTTCATCTTCTGCGCCTACGATCGAGCGTTCGCATTCACGGAGCTGCAGGCCGACATCCGCGAGCTTGTCCCCCAACCTTTTGCGGGAGCGCGAATGCTCGTTCATTTCACGCCGTCGTCGGCTATCGTCATCGCCATGCTGGTGGTGTGTTTCGTGATGGTGCTGGCGTTCGAGGCAACCAACGGTTTCCACGATTCGTCTAACGCTGTCGCGACCGTTATCTATACGCAGTCGCTCAAGCCGGTTCAGGCCGTGGTGTGGTCCGGGCTGATGAACTTCGTCGGCGTATTGGTCGGCGGAATCGCCGTGGCGTACGCGCTGGTACAGATTCTTCCGCCCGACGTCCTCACGCCGCCCGACGGCTCGCCAGCCGTGCCGATGCTGGTGTCGATCTTCCTCTCCGCGTTGCTATGGAACGTCCTGACCTGGGCGTTCGGGATTCCGAACAGCAGTTCGCATTGCATTATCGGCGCGCTGATCGGCGTCGCTTCCGCGGACGCGCTGTTGAAGTCGCGCGATCTGGGTCAAGGGGTGGACTGGCAACAGATCATCAAGGTGCTCGAAGCGCTCGCCGTCTCGCCGGTTCTGGGTTTCGTGCTGGCGGGCGGTCTTTATGGCCTGATGCGTCTGATCGTGCGGCGCGGCCATCTGTTCGAACCACCCAAGGAAGGCGAGCCGCCCGTGTGGTGGCTGCGCGGGCTGCTTATCCTCACGTGCACGTCGGTCAGTTTCTCGCATGGTACGAACGATGGCCAGAAGAGTATCGGCCTCATCATGCTCACGATAATCGGCCTGTTACCCGCTACGTATGCGCTCAATCCTGAGGCCACAGGGCAGCTCACGCAACTGAGCCAGCGCGCGTCAGCCGCCGTGCCGCTCGTGCAGAAATACGGTGACGACGTGAAGGATCACGCACTGAAAGCCGCGGCCGCGCTGCAGAATGCACAGCCGGAATTGCAGAAGCAGGCGTCCGAACTGAATGCCGGGTCCCGACCGGTGGATGGCGAACGCGCTACGCGGTCGCAATTGCGCGGTGATATCTACGAAGTGGTGTCGCAGTTAAAGCATGTCAGCGAAGCAAAAAGCGCCAGCGTGCAGGAGAGGAAGCAGGCCGCCGATCTGATGAAGCAGATGAGCGAGCCCGTGGAGTACGCGCCGTTCTGGGTACGCATGCTGAGCGCGCTGTGCCTCGGCCTCGGAACGATGGTCGGCTATAAACGCGTCGTGCGCACGCTCGGCGAGCGGCTGGGCAAGCAGCACATGACGCCGGGGCAAGGGGTCAGCGCGGAACTGGTCGGATCCATTCTCATTGGAACAGCCGGCTTCACAGGACTGCCGGTCAGCACGACACACATCGTCACTTCGGGCATTGCCGGAACAATGGCTGCCGGCGGCCAGGGGGTGCAAGCCGGCATGCTGGTGCGGATCGCATTGACATGGCTAGTGACGTTGCCGGTGACGATGGCGATGTCAGCCGGACTGTTCTACGTGCTTGCCAATCCGCGCTTTTGAGCCCCGATCCGGGCTCCCGGATTTCCTCACCTTCAGACATGAAGTGCGCGCACAGGTACGCAGATTTGCACCGCAAAGGCTCCCGAAAACGCTCACCTTCAGGTTTTCAGACCTGGCTCGGCTGGTGTTATCCGCAGTGATCCAGTGGGTTGGATGTCACGTCCCGACGTGCCATTACGTCGGAATCGCTTGCGGGAAGGTGAGCCGGCCAAGCAGGCGTCGATTGCTCGCGGACCGTATAGCGAGGACTCCCTGGAAATCCTCACCTTTGATGCGCGACGCACCCGGTCCTGGAACGTCTCACCTTTAGCCATCACGCGCTATTTCCTGGAACAACTCACCTTTGACGGCAGCGACGCCATCTCCTGGAATTCCTCACCATCCTGGATTGGCTCACCTAAGCGCTTCGGTGGTCAATGGATCGCCTAGAACTTCACCTTCAACTGAAAGCCGATCGTGAACGGAAGATCGTCCGAAGGAATGGGAGGAATCACGATGAAGTTCGCGCCGACACGCTTATATTCGACCATCACGATCGGCGCGGCCACGGGTCCGATGGTGTGGTTGTGGCCCAGTCCCCAGTTGCCATAGTTATATCCGGAGATAATGCCGCCGATCGCCGCGATCCGCACGATGCCCCAGTGTGCGAACTCAGGTGCCCACACTCCGCCGCCGTAGAACGAAGGTCGGCGCAATGAGTTGCGAAACCCGCCGGCCGTGACTGCCCACTGGTTGTTGAGCCAGCACTCGACGCCAAGCCCTGGATTGAACTGCTCGAAGTGTGTGTTGGGATCGGGGTTGATGTGATACGAGCCGAGCATGGCGTCGACCCACACGCCGCCGTCGCACCAATTGCCCGCGTGCGCAGCGGACGCGCCCGCACAAGTCGCCGCGAGTGCGAACGCAGTGTGTCGAATCGTTTTTTTGATCTGCCGAAATTGCATGTGTTCTCCGCCACCGGTCTGGCGCCGGCGCAACGATGTCCAGGTATGCTTGCAAGCCGCCGTCGCGCACTGTACCTCAAACCCGCACACTCGATGTTGAGGACACGCTCGGGCGCCCGGGCACAACGCGTGCCCCTGCCAGTTGAACGACGATAACGGAGAGCGATGGCGCAGCGATGAACGCGCGACGCGCGTCCATCTTTGAAGAGAAGGTGAAACTAGAGGCCGAGATCCGATAATCCCGGATGATCGTCCGGACGGCGGCCGAGCGGCCAATGGTATAACCGGTCGGCCTCGCGAATGGGCAGATCGTTGATGCTGGCATGACGGCGCGCCATCAGTCCGTGTTCGTCGAACTCCCAGTTCTCGTTGCCATACGAGCGGAACCAGTTGTTCGAATCGTCGTGCCACTCATAGGCGAAACGGACGGCAATGCGATTGTCCGTGAATGCCCACAATTCCTTGATTAAGCGGTAGTCGAGTTCCTTCGCCCATTTACGGCGCACCAGGCCGACGATCTGCTCGCGCCCGTGCGTGAACTCCGCGCGATTGCGCCACACGCTGTCCAGCGTATAGGCGAGCGACACGCGCTCCGGATCGCGCGTATTCCAGCCGTCTTCGGCGGCCCGCACTTTCTGGATCGCGGTGTCGCGGGTGAATGGGGGTAAAGGCGGGCGAGTTTCGGTTGGGTCGGCCATGTTGTTCCTCTTCAGATTTCGGAGCGCCGCGTGGGCGGACGCCGGGTTCGGGTGGGGTTCGCCGATTGGCGCGTTGACGCTTTAAGGTCGTCATCGAGCAGAGCCGCTGCGGCCGCGCGCGCGTCGAGCGCGGCGTCGGCCTGGCCGCTCACGAGTGCAACGGCGATCGCGCCATCCAGCAGGATCAGCCATTGGCGCGAAAGACGCGCGACGCGGTCCGCGTCGAACCCGCCGCGCTCTGCATACTCGGTGAACTGGCTTTCCACGAAGGCAAAGAGGCGCGCCTTGTGTTCCCGCGCGACGATCCGGACCGGATGCTCAGCAGAAGCGATTTCACCCGCAGCATTCAGGAACGCGCAGCCGTGAAAGTCCTCCGACATAAACCATTCGCGCAGCACGTCGAACATGCCGAGCAGGCGCTTGCGCGCGGTCTTGCCGCGCCGGTTCGTGCCTTCGATAAACCAGTTCATCCAGCGTGCGTCGCGCCGCTCCAGCGCGGCGGCGACCAGCGCGTCTTTCGATTCGAAATGCGTGTAAAAGCTCTTGCGCGCAGTGCCCGACCGCTTGACGATCGCGTCCACGCCAGTTGCGTGAATGCCGCCCGCGTAGATCAAGGCTTCAGCGGCGTCGAGCAGACGCTCGCGCGTACTGACGGGTGTCGCAGTACCAGGAGGAGGATCAGTGGCCATAAACGAAGAGTAGAACGATCATTCTCCTGCGTCAAGCATGATGTGATTGCCGTGACATGGCCGGCGCAGAGATGCGCGAGCTGCTATCTTGACGACGACTGGTTAAACGGAACGAACACTATGGTTCAGCTCACCGCTCGCCGCACGCTCGTGCGCGCACTGCTCGGCACCACGCTTCTGGCGGCAATGGCCTGTACGCCGGTGCGCGTTCTGACCCATTCGGTAAGCCAGAACGAGACACGCGTGCCGCCGGGTCAGTATGAGGTCGATCCGGATCACACCAGCATCACGTTCGACATCGATCACTTCCGATACTCACGGTTTACGATGCGCTTCGACCGGAAGAAGGGGCAGTTGAACTGGAACGCAGGCGGTCTGGATAAGAGCACGACGTCCATTACGATCGACGCCGCGAGCGTCGACACGAACGTGCCGCTGCTCGACAGGATGGTGAAAAGCGACAGCATGCTCGACGTGACGCGTTATCCGGACATCACGTTCGTCAGCACGAGTTTTCAGCGCACCGGCGAGTCACGCGGCACGCTGACAGGCGATCTGACAATTCACGGAGTCACGCAGCCGGTCATGCTCGATGTGACGTTCAACGGTTTCGCGCCCGACCCGTTGACGAAGAAGGACACGCTCGGTTTTACCGCGGACGGCCACTTCAGCCGCGCGAAGTTCGGTCTGACGACCTGGTATCCGGCCGTCGGCGACGACATTCACGTGCGGATACAGGCCGAATTCGTGAAAACGCCCGCAGGCGGCTAGCGCTGCGGGCATGTTGGGCGACGTTAGCGACAGGGTGTGCGTCGGCCGTCGCTGTCGTCACCGGCCCAACGCTCAACTCACGCAGCGGTCCAGTCGAGAATCACCTTGCCGCTTTCGCCGGAAAGCATCGTAGCGAACGCCTGCTGATAATCGTCGACCTTGAAGTGGTGGGTGAGAATCGGCGACAAATCCAGTCCGCTTTGCAGCATTGCAACCATCTTGTACCAGGTTTCGAACATCTCGCGCCCGTAAATGCCCTTGATTTCGAGCCCTTTGAAAATCACCTGGTTCCAGTCGATCGCGGTCTGCGCCGGCGGAATGCCGAGCAACGCGATCTTGCCACCGTGATTCATCGCTTCCAGCATGCTGGTGAAAGCGCTCGGCACGCCGGACATTTCCAGTCCGACATCGAAACCTTCGGCCATGTGAAGGTCCGCCATCACATCGCGCAATGACTCGCGCGAAACATTCACCGCACGCGTTGCGCCCATCTTTCGCGCGAGTTGCAGACGGTAGTCGTTCACGTCCGTGATCACGACATTGCGCGCGCCGACGTGTTTCGCGATGGCCACGGCCATGATGCCGATCGGCCCAGCGCCGGTGATCAGCACGTCCTCGCCGACCAGGTTGAACGACAGCGCCGTATGCGTGGCATTGCCGAACGGATCGAAGATCGCGGCCAGATCGTCGGAGATTTCAGGCGGAATCTTGAACGCGTTGAAAGCCGGAATCACCAGATATTCGGCGAACGCGCCCTCACGATTGACGCCTACGCCCACTGTATTGCGGCACAAATGGCGGCGTCCCGCGCGACAGTTCCGGCAGAAGCCGCACGTGATGTGCCCTTCGCCCGACACGCGATCGCCAATCGCAAAGCCGCGCACTTCCTCGCCCATTTCGACGATCTCGCCGACGTATTCATGTCCGACGTGCATGGGTACAGGAATCGTTTTTTGCGCCCAGTCGTCCCACTTCCAGATATGAATGTCGGTGCCGCAAATAGCGGTGCGCGTGATGCGGATCATCACGTCGTTATGACCGACTTCGGGCTTTTTCACGTCCGTGAGCGTGAGGCCCGGTGCGCGTTCGAGTTTTGCCAAAGCTTTCATGTGGGGCCTCCGGTCAGATCACGCCAAGTTCACGGCCAACGCGCGCGAACGCGTCCACGGCGCGGTCGATCTGTTCGGACGTGTGCGCTGCGCTCATCTGCGTGCGAATGCGCGCGCGTCCTTTCGGAACCACGGGAAACGAGAAGCCGATCACGTAGACACCTTCCTTGAGCAGCGCGTCGGCCATTTTCGACGCGAGTTGTGCGTCGCCGAGCATGACCGGAATGATCGGATGTTCGCCGGGAACGAGCGTGAAGCCGAGCGCGCTCATTGCGCTGCGAAAGCGCGCGCCGTTTTCGCGTACGCGCTCGCGCAGTTGCGCGCCTTCCTCGCTCGCCAGCAGTTCGAGTACTTTCAGCGAAGCCGCTGCGATGCTCGGCGTGAGCGTATTGGAGAACAGATAGGGACGCGAGCGCTGCCGCAACAGTTCGACGATTTCCTTGCGCGCCGCAACGTAGCCGCCCGATGCGCCGCCAAGCGCCTTGCCGAGCGTTCCGGTGATGATGTCGACGCGCGAGAGCACGCCGCAAGCCTCCGGCGTGCCGCGCCCATGTTCGCCGACGAAGCCGACCGCGTGCGAATCGTCGACCATCACGAGTGCGCCGTAACGGTCAGCCAGGTCGCAGATGCCGGCAAGGTTGGCAATGATGCCGTCCATCGAGAACACGCCGTCGGTCGCAATCAGTTTGAAGCGCGCGCCGGCGGCGTCGGCTTCCTTGAGCTTCGCTTCGAGATCGGCGAGGTCATTGTTCTTGTAGCGAAAGCGCTTTGCTTTGGAAAGCCGCACGCCGTCGATAATGCTTGCATGATTCAGTTCGTCGCTGATGATGGCGTCGCTCTCGTCCAGCAAAGTTTCGAAAAGGCCGCCGTTGGCGTCGAAACAGCTCGAGTACAGAATGCAGTCGTCCGTTTGCAGAAATGCGGCGAGCGCCTGTTCGAGAGCTTTATGCACAGTTTGCGTGCCGCAAATGAAGCGCACCGATGCCATGCCGAACCCGTCGTTGTCCAGACCCTGCTTCGCCGCCTGGATCAGACGCGTGTCGTTCGCGAGGCCCAGATAGTTGTTTGCGCAGAAGTTCAACACGTCCGCGCCGTCGACGAGGCGCACGTCCGACGCTTGTGGGCTGGCGATCACGCGCTCGTTCTTGTAAAAGCCATCGGCGCGTATTTGATCGAGAGTGCCGCGCACATGGGCAAGATAGTGGTCACGCATGAACCAGACTCCTGGAAGAATGAGAACGCACGCAACCCATGCTCGAGTTGGGCGGCCACCGAACGGCCTGTTATAGTCGGCTGTCAGGTTTATCGGATCTTTTCGTTTTTTCGAACTAAAATCCGGTATATCGAACAACTCTAAACGATAGGTCAGCGAATGGCAAGCTCGGGCACCCGCGACACTGCGGCGAATGCGGCGCCGGTTCCAGCAACCGCGTCTCGCGCCGTGGCGCTTCCGTCGACAGCGGCTCCGCCGCGTGTCGGCGAACAGATTCAGCGCTTGCGTGCAGAGCGGCGTATGACGCTCGACGATCTGTCGAGAGCGGCCGGCGTATCGAAGTCCATGTTGTCGGAGATCGAGCGCGACAAGGCCAACCCGACGATCGCGGTCGCGTGGCGTTTGACCAATGCGCTCGGCGTCAGCCTCGATTCGCTGTTCGCGCCGCAAAAAACGCCCGAAGCCATTGCGGTTTCCGGCCCGCACGAAATCCCGACATTGAACGGGCATGAGGCCAGATACCAGTTGCGTGTCTGGGGGCCTATCGAGCTGGCCGGCAAGTTCGAGTGGTACGAACTGACGCTGCAGCCAGGCGGAGCGCTCGTGTCAAACGCGCACGAGCCCGGCACGCGCGAGCACTTGACCGTGCTGCAAGGATCGATTGAAATCGAAGCGGCGGGAACGAAGAAGCGGCTGAAGGCGGCGGATACCGCACGGTACGTCGCCGACGAGCCGCATGCCATACGCAATGCAGGAAAGGGCGACGCGAAAGCATTGCTTGTCGTGATCCACGGCTGAACCGGCGGCGCAGCGATCTGCCGATTGGCGAATGTCGGCGAGCGGACGAGGTTGCGCGTAACACTGTATATTTGTACAGTACTGGGATCGAGGAGCCGATCATGACCGACCTGACGCCAAACAACGCCGACCGCGCACTGGCCGCGCTGCGCTATCAAACTGCGGCGCGCGATCTGGAACGCATCGTACGAAATATTGCCGCGCGTTATATCGTGCAGCAGGTGCCGCTCACCTGGCGACTGCTGCATGCGATCGAAGCCGAGGCGCTCGCTGACCTTGGTTTCGCCAGCCGGCACGACGCCCTGATGCTGGGTCTCTTTCAGCGGCCGAATGACCTGCCTTATCCGGAGACGGACGAAATGGTGGACTTCGGCGCCTCTACCGCGCTACCCGCGGTGTTCGCATTTGCGGTGTCGGCCTATGAGGAAGCCGCACGGCGCGCGGCCGAACAACCGGCCGCAGCCGAGGCGCCGCTCAGGCGCGCGCGCGCGTGGGGCGGCTAGACGCTATCTTTTTGTGACGTGCTGCCTACAATAGGTGCAACTAACGGAAGCGTAGGCCATGTCCCCTCCTCATCTTCTCGACCCCGCCTCTCGCCCGGCGCCTTCAACGGATCTGTTCGATCAACAACGCGAAGACTGGCGTCGCGACCCCCAGATTGCATTCGATGCATGGCTTGCGCGGCAGCATTTCAGACGCTCATCCGCCTCCGTCTATCAAGCTCAATGGGGACTCTTTCTCGAATGGCTCGCCGTGCGGCAAAAGACGCTGGTCACTGTCGATACAGCGGCCATTTCCGAATTCGTCGCCGGACTTGAAATCAGAAAGCCGCAGCGTGTCCGCTATTTGCGTCTGATTGAACGTGTGCTGGACCATGTACGCGAGGTGGAATTGGCGTCCACGAATCCGGCACGTTTCATTGCGCAGGACGGCGAAGCTGCCTGGCGCAACGCACGCGACAATGAGCCAACGGGTTTTCTCAGCCATGCCGAGCGGGCGTCACTGGTCGCACATCTGTTCTCGCCGCTACCGGCTATGTCGGCCGCGCAACGCTGGCGCGAGCGCAGGGACCGCGCGCTCATTGCTGTGTTTCTCGGTGGCGGCCTGAAGACAGGGGAAGCCGGCGCGCTTACGGTTAGTTGCGTGAGAACAGGGTCGCCGTGGGTGACGATCGAGTCCGCCAATCCGATGCTGACGCGACGCACCCGGCTTGCACCGTTCGCCGGTGCCGTTCTCGACGCATGGCTTGGCGAGCGGCGTCATGCGGAACTGGCCGGCAATCTTGTGTTTCCGGCGTCGCCCTCCGGTCGTCCAATGCACAAGGCCACCATGCTGCGCGCGGTCGATGCGCTTGTCGACGCCGCGGGGATTGCCGCGTCTCGGGTGTCGCGCGCAAGTCCGCAGACACTGCGTAACAGCTATGCCGCCGATCTGTTCGAGAGCGGGGTCGAGGCTGAACTGGTGGGCCAGTGGCTGGGCTTCCTCCAGCCGGTGTCGGCGAACCGCTTGTATCGGGCGTGGCAGACGTGGGCCGACCAGCAGGATCTCACACGGGTCGACGAGCCCGATCCGTCTGCGCCGCCGCTGCCCGAAGCTAGACGCGATGGTCGTTTGACGAGGGTAACGGGAGCCTCGCGGCCCTGAACAAGCTCACCGCTGGGGTCCCGCATTTCCTCACCTTTGGCGCTTTTGACGTTATCGCACCGCTTCTGATTGCCGAGCCGCGACAGTTTGCGAACCGTTTGCAAGAAACCGGCGGACCGCCTCCAGTCTTGATTCGCCAGGTCCGGACGAGTGGTCGCACTCTGGACACTGCAGTTCAAAGCGGTGATTTACCTGCTCCAGTTCGGGTTCACCATGCTCGCATTTCGGACAACGGGGCGGGATCGCGACGTGCCCATCAGCGGCCGTCCCGATCTGTTTCAGCTCATCGGCAGTGAGCCGGCCATTTTCTGCAAGCGCGCAAAGCAGACTCGCAATGGCGGGATCGATGCCTTGCTGCGCGCGCAACTGTGCAACTTGCCTCGTCAGCGCGTCGACTTCATCGGATCGGTCGCGCAGCTGCACATCCAGCCGGTCGCCCCGCGCCTTGGCGGCGGCAATCTGCTGAATAAATTCGAATTCCTTGCGACTTGCATCACGCACGCCCGACTGATACGTCGTGGCCATGCTACGTAACGAGTCCAGTTCGACCAGCATCGGCTTCACTCGACGCTCGGCTTCCGCGATCGCATCCTTTATCTGCTGCGCATAGTGCTCAGTGCTTGTTCGCATGTCGACATGAAGGGCGTCGATCCGGTCGCGCAACGCCGCGTTTGTCGCGAGTTCCTTGTCAAGGCGCTGGCGCAGCGATTCGTTTTCCGAGTCCAGGCGTCGAACGGTCGCCTGCAAGCCCTCCTGATGCGCGCTGCCGTGCACGGCCGCGCTGGACAACTCGGATTCCAGCGCGCGAACCCTCTCCCATGCGGCGTCGGCGCGCGCTTCGCTGCGCCTGATCGCTTCTTCTGACGCGCTCACGCGAATTTCTGCATCGCGCACACGCTGATCGGCCGCTGCGATCCGTGTTTCAAGTTCGCTGCGCTCGTCGTCGAGCGTAGACCGTGCATGGACGACGGCTTCCTCGAAGAGCGCACCGAGAAGTTCACCTGCGCGGTCTTCCAGTGCCTTGGGAATCGCACCTGCGCCGACTTTCACGCGGGAAACGCTGCGGATGCGT